>PAQE01000001.1 GCA_002709705.1 Methanobacteriota archaeon
GATCTAATCGTCAGAGTACATGGTGAAAAATCAGAATATGCTGAAACAGTTATTGGTGGAACAGAAGAAACCACAACAGGAGTTCACAGACTGAGAGCAATGGCTGCAGCTGGGGATTTGAAGTATCCAGTAATTGCTGTTAATGATGCGATTACTAAGTGGGATTTCGACAATGTATACGGTACAGGCCAATCTACTCTAGATGGGATTATCAGAGCAACTAGCGTACTAATTGCAGGTAAGACATTCGTTGTCGCAGGATATGGTCACTGTGGGAAAGGAGTTGCAATGCGCGCTCAGGGAATGGGTGCAAATGTGATAATCACTGAAGTTGATCCACTTCCTGGCCTTAGAGCCGTCATGGATGGATTTAGAGTTATGAAAATGGATGATGCTGCACCATTAGGAGATATTTTCTGTACTGCTACAGGAATGAAGGATGTGATTATTGGGCGCCATATGGACGTAATGAAAGATGGAGCACTTATTTCCAACACTGGACATTATGATTGTGAGATAAACATTGAAGATTTACGAGATAGGTCATCTTCTGTCAGAACTATTCGCTCAGAGAATGAAGAATATACTATGGCGGACGGTCGCCGAATCCACTTACTTGCAGAGGGGCGATTGGTAAACCTAGCAGCTGCAGAAGGCCACCCTTCAGAGGTTATGGACATGAGTTTTGCAAATCAGTTCCTATCCTTGTGTAGGCTTGCTGCAGAAGGAAAAGAAATGGAAACCAANGTTTACGACATTACACTAGAGCAAGATATGGATTTAGCAACTACAAAGTTGAGCACTCTTGGATTCTCAATTGATGAGTTGACTGCTGAACAAATAGCATATTCCACAGATTACACTGCAGGAACATGATTACTCTTCTTCATATGAAGAAAGTTCAGAATCCTCATCCTCGTCCTCTATGTAGCCTATTTCATCNAGGTGTGAATCNAAATCAGGAAGTTTCATTTTCCAGTTCTTTGGAAGTTTTTTATCCGCTGCAATGATTTTCTCAAGTCTTTGTTGGAATGCAGGCGGGTGTCGTGAAAACAGGAACATGTACAGTTTGGAGTTCCTAATGTCTTCTGGAATCACAACTTTTGCAGAACTAGCTTCAAACTGGATTGCTCTTAGCAAATTGAATCCAGGTTTGTTCACGCGGTAGTATAATTTCCTAGTAAACGACATTCCGATAATTACGGTAACTAGAATCAGTAGGCTGGTTAGACAGAATCCCCCCCACCCGTCTCCGAAAAGGGACCTTGCTGCGAATACCTCGAGCATCAAGAAAGGAATTGTCGTCATCATGAATAGCATGTTTTCCGATACTGGAGCCTTGTGTGACCTCATTTTTATTGCAGTCCAGCCACCATGATTTTTCTTCCATGGTTTGAAATGAGAATCTTGATCTTGCTGTGCAGACATTTCAAGAGTCTTGTGTTGGCTTGATATTCTTGCTAATTGGGAGTTGGCGATGTCTAGATTTTCTTCAAATAAAGCGCTCAATCTGTCTCTTGCCTCAGCATACATTCCTAAATCCGATAGGATTGTGGTTTGCTCTACAATTGGTACAGATTCCAATGGAGCGGCTTCTCTGCATCTTTGCCACCAGTGCAATGCATCCTCGTACAGTCCAAGNTGGTCTACCATCAAACGGCCACCTTTTACCCATGCGTCAACTCTAGTGGGGTCTAGATCNACAACTTTGTTGCAGGCTACCAAGGCTTGGGATGCCTGCTCAATGTCGGGATATTTACCGTCTGGGGCCAATAGTCCTACTATCATCCACCAAGCATTGGAGTGTTCAGGGTCGGCCTTTACAGCAAGCCTAGCATGCTCTAATGCTTGTTCAAACTCCTCACTATCTTCAGCTTCAATGGCGTCAAGATAATGGCGTTCTGCACTCATTATCTATCCCCTCTCTTACTTCTTTCATACCTTGTTGGATGTAATGGAGGGGGGTCTTTCAGCTTACGATGATGTCCTCTTTGCTTTGGGCCACCAACTCTCTTTGAGCGTCCACATCCGAAGCAATCATTACGCTTTGCGAAATTGGATTTTCCACATTGTGGACATTCCCAATCGCCAGGCCTAGGTTGNGGTGAATCTCTTCTGTCACCGGCTCTGCGTTCGTTGCCTTTCCATTGCTGACTCGAACTTCTTCCTCGCCCCTTAGGNGCACCACAGCGATTACATTCGGTTCTAAACGAGAAGTTTGAGTTTTGACATTCNCCACAAGTCCAATCATTATGAGAGTGGGTACCTCTGCCAGAATTTCTATCATCTCGTCCTCTACGNTCATCACGACCTCTACGGTCATCACGACCTCTACGGTCGTTTCTGTCACGGCTTCCTCTATTGTCCCTGCCGCCTCGGCCTTTGGGCTCGCCACAGCGATTACACTCTGTTCTGAATGCGAAGTTTTTGTTGTTACACTTGGGACACTCCCAGTCACGGTTGTTTCCACCATCTCTACCTCGATTATTCGAGTTATTTCTGTCACGGCTTCCTCTATCGCTGCGATCTCTTCCATGCCGATCTTCTCGGCCTCTACTATTNCCCCTTGGCCGGTTGTCATCTCTGGATCGATTATTGTCTCTGGACCTCTTGGTTCGTATTGTAATCTCAAGGCCAACCATGTTGCTAGGATTGGCTTGTCGATCTAAATGAGCAATGTGTACTAAGGAGTTATTCAAATTNCCAATTACTCCATCCACTTTGCCGATGTAGTTCTCGCCAGAATCTACCATTACAGAGCCTAAGGCAGGACATGCGCCTGTGTAACTTACGAGCAGTCCGCCTTCATGGCTGACTTTCTCTACACGTCCTTTGAACATCGTAAAGCCTCAAATTATTCGAGTTATTCAATCCTTACGAAGAAGAAGAGCAGCACCAAGCATCGCAACAATTGTTGCAAACATTCCCAAGTTAGGGAGGCCGGACTCTTCTTCCGAGGTATCGTCTACAGTATCAGAGCCAGAGTTGTCTGATGCATACGGGTCTGGAATGCTAATGCTCTCTGTGGAAATAGCGCCAACGGAATCAGTTACGCTTAATTCGACATCATATTGAGTGGTCAGGCCTTGTGATACACACTTAGCTATCGAAAGACTCACTATCCAAGAATCACCGTTTTGGGTGAAACTGTTTGTTGTTTCTCCACACATTGTTGCAGATAAACTGACAGCGCCTCCATCCGGGTCAATTGCTGTTCCGGATAAACTGAATGAATATCCGTCTGATGACCATGTGGCGTATGTACCTTCGATTTGGTCCATATTTACCATGATTACAGGTGGTGTGTTTTTCTTTTCACAGCANCCGTANATGTCTAATTCAGCATGCCAATCAAGCATTCCGGGAGATGTCGCAATGATGTAAATGTTGAACTCACCTGGCGAGATACCAGATAAACTGACGGAACCAACAGCAGATGTGGAGCCTAGGTTTATCGAAGTCGCTACACCATTACTTCCTCCTTGAATTGCGTTAATNGATAATGCAATATTTTGAACCATTAATGCGTTAGTCGCTTCAATTTCAACCGAATCTGTATATGGGCCGTTCGAGGTGGTGTCGAAGGCTGCAGGTTGGCCGAATCTCCATGTGTGGCTAGCATTACTTGTTGCACCATATGGGTCAACTAAGTGACATGTAGCATCTGATGTCATTGTATTTCCAGTAGTGACTAATAATTCACCATCTGAGTTCATTCTACTTGACCAACCGGCTCCGTCGAATTCACAGTCAAGTCCCCAAGCATCATTGTCAAAAGCCCAATCGGCCATAGTTTCGCCAGTTATTGCAACTACCTCATTNCCAATTCCTTCTCCTCTAAGTATCGGAATTATNGTGTCGTCTGCAGGTTCGTTAGATGTCCACACTGGGAAATCATTTGTTTCAGGAGGAGATGTAGTCATGTCGAAGAATACATTTCGAATCATTGGCCAGTCTGACTTTTCATAACCGATTGTCATTTTTATTCTAACGCTGCCATCTGGTAGGAATACCTCTTCGATTGAACCTGCGTTTAGGTTTTCTACAACGTTGACAGTTCCGTCAGAGGATGTTGTTTCATCTTGAATTGTCCAGTTTGCCATTCTCATTCCATCGATGTATGGGAATGTGAAAACCATGGTTGCACTAGTGACATTTGTTGCATTCATTGCAACAGTAAAATCGCTTTGGCCAGAGTTTGGTAATTTGTTGAATCTAGAGTTGTGAGTCTCTCCATCCTTTACGAACATGGAAATCTCAAGGTTGTTTGTTGCAGTAGTCGGGACTTCTTGACAGTCGGCACTAGCAAATGCGTACCTTCCAGAGCAAGATCTCTCTTCAGGATGAGCTTCAGGGATTAGGTTCACTTCTTCAAGTCCGATGCCCTCTTCTACGAATTCTACATCGTTCCAGTCAACTCCTCCACGGTGAGGGATTCCTTCACGAATTCCGATTCTGGTATACATGTCGGCGATGCACTTTGCACCAATTTCTCTTACAGCGTCTCTCTCATCAGTAGAAATCCAAGAATTGTTTCCTCCGGGGAATCCTTCAAACAATCCATCAAGGTTTTCTCTTACTACTGAAGCTCTGCTCTCGTTAACCCAAGAATTAGCATACAAATCTGATGATGCCCAATCGTCCAAAATTTGGAACATGAANACAGCGTTATCGTATTCNAATAAGTCCTCAAAAGTGTATCCTGAACAATCTACGTCGTCCATTTGTCTTCCGGAATCTTCTGCCATTGTAGTACCGGTCATTGACATAGTTGCCATCAAAACAGCAAGCAAAAGTGCAGTAAACCTTCCCTTCATGTCCTGCCCGTAGGGTAAATTACTCTTAGTGTGTTCCTATGATTGTTAAGGATGAATGCGTTCTATTCGCCTAGTCAACAGATAGGCGGGCAATACACTCCAGATAATAGCGGCCAAGCCAACATACCACGATGAGATGCCTCTGTCAACATTATCAAGATNCATTTCTAGAATATGATGATACAGGCCNTTAGGGGATAACAAATCCATGAAAGCGTCAATTTTTACGAATTCTGCTGAATTCAAATCCTCCACGCCCACGCCAGATAATCCTGCAACAACTGTTGTAAATACCAGCCACAGGAGGGTGAAAATCATCCATATTCCTAGCCCGATAGCAATAGACGAGCCCAAATCTTTAGCCCAGGAAGAGGCTAGTAATTGAATCGAAGTGTACCACAGTAAAACTAGTGCTGTGGCTAATGTGTGGATGAAAAATTCCTCTATGCTGGGTAGGTCATCAATTCTATACCATATTATCAAAATGCTCAACAAATTAAGGAACATTACGGGTAACCATATGGCGCCCCAATGGCCAAGTAATAGCGCTCTTGCATACATTGAGCGATTTATTGGTTGAGATAATTTAACTTCCAAAACACCAGATAACCTATCTCTGCTAATTCCATCAAAAGATATCAGAACAGCGCCCATAGTAGCCGAAAAGAGNATGAAGGCACTTGCAACATACATTACATCATATGCGGAATTCACCACTATGCTTGCAGGAAGATTGACTTTTGGATCACTAAGCCCCCAACTAGCAAACAGAATGAATATTGTAAGTAGGGGCCAGATTACCATCATCCTTCCAGCAGTTAGCCGTTCTTTCAGGATGTGCCAACCGAGTCTGAAGGAGCTCATTCTTCTTCAGCCCCCAGAGTTCTAAATGGCAACATGTCATCATTAGACAATTGCAAACTTACATCTTCAGGAGAAATTCCTGTTGCTGAACATATCATCTCCACAATGCCTGATTTTTCGTCGAGCCCTAATTCTTCACGAACTTTAGTTAGAGTGCCCTCAATTAGCATCTGTCCATGATGCAGCAAAGCAATTCTATCAACCAATGATTCCAGATCTGTAACTTGGTGAGATGATATTATGACTGCAACTCCTTTACTTGCTAGACTTCTGAGGAGATTGCAAAATGCTCTTTGAGCAAGTGGGTCTAATCCATTCAGTGGCTCATCCATTACCAGAATCTTCGGGTTTCCAATTAATGCGCATGCTAGAGAAAGTCTCTGCCGCATTCCTTGCGATAGATTGTCAAGAATCTCGTCTGATTTGGAAGATAGGCCCACGGTTTGAATTATTCCGTCGACTTCAACCTCATCGTCCCTCATCATAGCAATCGATTCAATTGCGTGCTTCACGCTAACATTTCCTTCCCAACGTACTTGTTCAGGCATGTAGCCAATTTCACTGCGCCTTGTATTCGCGGTCTTGTTGAACCCTTCACAATCGTACAATCCACAGATTGCCCTCATTAGGGTTGTTTTTCCTGCCCCATTTGGTCCGATTAATCCTAAAATCGTACCTTTGTTGATTTTCAAATCAATAGAGTGAATNCCAGCTCCGGCTCTTTTTGCCCATGGTTTCCATGTGGAAAAATCCCTGACTATGTGCCGCCACGACACACCGGAAAGAGTTAGACATGGCTCCATCGCTCCCGATGCTCACATTCAACCATTACAATGTGCCGCTAAAGTGTAGGAACTAGGGTTGCACTTATGCTTACAATATGTTAGGGCGCTATGTGTTCGGAGGCATTCTGGCATCGATCGTCCTTATGGCAACATTGTTTGGAATGTTGAAATTCAAGGCCGAAGATTTTGATAAATCAATGATGTATGGGNGTTTAGGGGGTATTCTGCTATTATGGATAATTCCTTGGGGATTGTTCGTAATTATTCCTTTAGGATTGGTTTTATCTCTTGCTAGTCCAGCAGCGAGAGNAGAATGGAATGTATTCAAAAATCGACGCATTGCAATCAGTATTGTGCTGATTTTGTTACTNAACTCATTTGCGTTATATCCAGTGTCNGAACCNGAAGGTGCCGAAGAATGGGGCAATCCGATAGCTACGGAGAATCCTCATGCTGCTGCTTGGCCCGCAAGTGAACAATACACTTGGTTCTATGATGGAGCAGTGATTGGAATTGTGAACGCAAGGACGCCTCACACTTTCTGCACCTGGTCTCAAGATTCTTCGAGTATAGCNCTAGGCGTGATGTTAGGGATGCATGATCAAAGAATGCGACAATCAATCGAGGTGATGAATTCGTACATTCCAACATTCAGTATTGATTCAGAAACCTTCTCCCTAGAGGAAGTAGAAACTGAAGGAAGCCATCGATACGCCGATGAAGATTACTTTGTTTCTAGGTTCAATGTGAAAAAGGATGGGTTTGAAACCACCCTAGCCACGGTCCTAATTGTAGGCTTTCCAAATGCTGGTGGCGAACTAACATTGCTTTCGATTACTCGTCCAATAACTTCTTCACAGGATGATGTTTTTGAAGAAAAAATAGTCCTTCAGTACGTCGAATANTCGGCTTTAGGTGATNTAAAAATTGTATTTTTAGGGTAACCTAAAACTTATGTACGGCCTGCTTTTCGGGCACCCTAAATCGAGATGATTTAGATGAGCTTGAAAATGAAATCCATGCTATTGATACTGCTTATGAGTTGCGCTGCTTTTGCAGGCTGTTTAGGCAGTGATGATGATGAAAAAGAAGAAGAATCCAACGATTCTGTAGACGAAAAACCTGCGTGGTTAGACGCATCTGATGCTGGTTATACCTATGCATCCAANGTAGATAACCACCGCTCCTTGATGAACGATCTATGCGAAATCAAGGCTGCTGCCAGCTCTGATGGAGGATATGACTTCACAGGCGCTAAGGAAATCTACATGAACGGAAAGAACGCTGAAAAGAGCGANGGTTCATTNAGAACACTTGCAGGATTTGCTTCTGCAACTGGCAAGAACCACGACTATGATTCCTACTACGGAATGAACGGATCTGTCGATGCACACATTATGGCTGCACTTGACGGAACTGGAGATTTCGAGGGAACTTCTGACACAGTCAGATACCAAGGAACTGCTAAGTTGACTGTCAACTTGGGAATGGTTGCTTACACACTACACGAACTCAATGCTGCTATCCTAAAGGCTGAAGCAGGAAACTGGGGAACTGACGATGCACAACACGCATGGGACGAAGGATGGGCTTTCTTCCACGGACCAGATGAGCACTACGGCTGCTCACCTGCTAAGGTAATGGAGAAGAGAGCTGCTGACTTCGGAACTGCAGACGCAGACGGTGTTGCAGCAACATTTGCAGCAACAGAGGCTGCAATGAACGCTGGATTAACCGCTCTACAAAATGAGGACATGCAAGGCGTAGTNGACGCTCGTGATGAAGTTCTAAAGAACCTAGTTATCGTTTACTCACAGGCTGTTCTAAAGTACACATCNAAGNTGGACAGCAACACTACCGCTGAAAAGTACCANGCTGAAGGATATGCNTTCTGGAAGGCTATTGAAGCATACGCTGCTCCTCACATGCACGACGGCTGCTACAACATGGCAGTTGGACACAAGGTAATGATGATGGGAGAGATCGACGCATCTGCTTGTGACGCTTTCATCTGGACNAANGGTTCTCAATCTACNGANGAAAANGNTNCNNNNGANACATGCTACAACACAGTAAACCACATGGTTTCTACTGATGCAGTTGACGAAGCTGGCTGTGACGGATACACTTCACAGTACTACCAGGACAACTATGCTGCTACAATGATGAACAACNTCTTGGATTTGACAGACGCATCACAGCTAGGTACATCTTACGATGTCACAGCATGGTTGCAACCAGTGTGGGACCATTACGGAATCACCGCTGCTGATATCGGATCAATGTGAGACTGTCCTCCTCACATTAGCTCAGAATCTCGGGGTGGCTGGNTAAAACGCCAACCACTAGCCAGCCACCCCACTTAGGAGCAGNTANNATGAGATTGNTTTATCCNNTANTTTGTGNGNNNTTTTTGNTNTCNATGATNCCATTNGATTNNGTNACNGCANACNAAAGNANTGANGANGAGTTGTTNACATTATNTGGNAACNTATACGACGAGGANGGNAATCCNGCCTTGGAAACATCNATGAAACTTNTNCCANGAGGATCAATNTGGGCCNANGATGGNACCTATTCGATTGANNATATTACAGAGGGAGANCANACTGTTCGAGCTTACTTCATGAANAATGGTCACACNGTNGNGTACAGNCAAATATACATCGATTCTGATACNCAACTNGATTGGCATGTNGGTAANAATTGGGTTACTGGNAANGTGTACCAGGANTCAGGANNNTTNATTGANANTCCNACTTTAACNANCGTNAAACTTGTNGACAATAATGANTCNGCNANTCCNGAAAATGGAAGNNTATCTTTCGGNCCATATGAAATTGGNAATTACTANACNGTAAGAGCATANTATGGTGATATCGATCATTCNACGCAATATGTGCANTTCAAAATGNAATCNGGTTCTGTNACAGAATANGANGTAAATNATTTCCATTTCCATCACGGTAAGAACAGTCGTTATGGCTTTGTNAAAGANTCAGTTGGAAATGCAATGTCTGGNGTNTCAGTNAGTGATGGTAATCAAACCGTTNCNACAANCNCNGATGGATTTTACTTNTTGNAAAATCTNGANGTNGGATNTGANAGCACTATCACATTCATGCATGNTNATNTAGAGATTGCACCTNCNATNACNGANNTNATTACTNNNGGTGAAGGATGGTTAAACAATACTGGAACAGTTGAAATCAATTTACCAGGCAATGCATCATTCACAACACAGGTACAAGTTATTGAAAACAATCAACCATTTTTGATTGAATGGAATGGAGGTGCTTACACCGATACCTATTCACTATACAGAAATGGAGTTATAGCTTACAATGGACAAATTAGTGAATACACATTCACTCCACAAGAACCAGGAAACTATGAATTTACGCTTGTGGCTGAAAACACGAATGGTACCACGACCGCTTTCAAATCTCTTGTCTTAATGGTGCTTCCAGAACAGTCCAATTCTGATTTGTGGGCTGTAGGTATGCATTGGAACTACTCAGTAGATTACTTCCCAAGCAGTACTAGTCAGAACATTACCATGACGGCAATTGGTAAAGAAGCTGTTACAGATGCATTTGGTACAGAAAGAGACTCCTTTTTGGTAAGAATGACAGGCTCAAACTACGAGGATGAGGAAAAGTCATACAGATGGGTAGACACGTTAAATCTCCTATATCTGCACACATATTGGGAAGATGACCCAGATTCGTCTTCATACTTTCAAGAAGGCTATCTAGGTTGGAATTTCACTGATGAAAATGGTATTGAAGCCAATCTATTATCTGCAACAGGGGATTTGAATTTACATTTCAATCGAACTAATATCATTGGAGTGCCNGGACATCCAAATGGNTACGATGACACGTATAATTCAGTCGAAATAACTCAAGGTGTTGAGATTACAACCCAGGCAGGAACTTTTTCTACAACCTACATTTGTATAACTGACAATAACGATGGTGTCAAATCTTGGGAACTTTGGTACAACGACACTGTCAGGAATTGGGTCAAAAAGATTGACCGACTGCCTGGCTCGCACTCTGACTCTGTGATAATGGAGCTGACCTCNTTTGATGTACCTGTTACTCCTCAATTCATAACAGAGGAATCAAATATTTCAGAAAAGGATTTTGTCGTAGAATGGGCTCCATTCCAAGGAGCAATATCATACGAACTTCTACAGGATGGCGACTTGATATATGCGGGAACAGANACTTCTTTCGAGGTAACAAATAGCTTGGATGGGCAGTTTGTTTTCCAGATTAATGCAAAATTATCAGAAAGCTATCTCATGGAAGGAGATCTGTTGACATTAGATGTCCTCTATGTATTGCCTCCGCCAGTGTTAACGGCGAGCGATGAAGTCATTTCCTCAGGCGATGAGGTCATACTTGATTGGAACCCTGTGGATGANTCAATATGGTATTCAGTGATTGTTTATGACTCACAAGGTTGGCAAGAGATATACAACGGGTCTGAAACGGAGTTTTCTACATCTGAANTAGAAACTGGGNTGAATCGAATAAGGGTTAACGCNGGATCCTCAGACGGGAAAATTTCTGANTATTCAGACTCCATTTTCATNAATGTCGAAGAGAGCGATAATGCAGAAGCNTCCTCATTTAGTGACTTNGTCCAACCATTAACCTTATTCGCAATTATTGCGATAATTATGGTTGCAGTGCTGATTTTTGGCAAGGGTGAATAAATGCAATCNAAAGCCCTAATCTCAATTTTCCAAGCCACAATAATCNTCCTTTGTGGAATAGGAATCTACAATTTCGTNGTGCAGAGNGATAGNGANGATTCTGGGGAAATAATGATCACNGATTCGAGTGGAGCAGACCACTATTTCGATGAATCTCCAAAACGCGTGGCAATAACAAATACCTACGCCGGTACAGTCATGCGTATGCTGGATATAGATGAATCAGTCATTGTGGGNGTCTCTGGTGATTTTAGTGATGAAAAATTGTGGCCNGAACTTTCCAACAAACCAATGATTCAGCATTCTGCGCATTCGGAGATTGATTTTGAAGCAATTTTGGACACCAATCCNGATATCTATATCGTATTTGCAAATAATGGAATGGTTGATACTGGNGGAATAAGAGAAAAACTTGAACCAGTCGGAATAAAAGTGGTAGCTCTTGATTTTTACAAATACGACTCTTTACGTTATGANATAAATGTTCTAGCAACACTATTCGGTAAAGAAGANCGTATGAATTCATTGTTCGNTGAGTTTGAACAAATTGAAAACTTAGTTGCTTCTAAATTGTCTGAACTAAGCGATACCGATAGACCAAGAATAATTATGGAACATCATGCGTCACTTACGAGAGATCCAGTGGTACTCACTGGAACATCGCAATGGACAGATTTGATTTACAGNGCAGGTGGANTAAATATCTTTGAGGACCTGCCTGGTCATACAACTCATGTCGATATGGAAGCAATATTGGATGAAAATCCGGACGTTCTAATGTTCGATGGTATAACATTCGATATTGGATATAACAGATATGATAGTGATGGCACAACATGTGAAACTCATATGGAGCACATTGAAAGTCGTTCAGGTTTTGAAAATATGAATGCNGTTATTGAAGACAAGATGTTAGTTCTTTCNGGAGAGTTTGCTGGCCCAATGATGATTCATGGCCTGCCAACATTGGCAAAATATTTGCATCCTGAACTATTTTTGGATGTTGATGCTGAATCATACTTAGATGATTATTTTACTACATACCATGGTGTTGAACGCGTTGGCAAGTTTGTTTGTACATCATAGGTGGTATGTTTATGGATTCTATCTCAGTTAAGCATATTGAGAGAGGTAAATTCCAAGTCATTACAATCTTGATATTAGCAATTCTGACTTTTTTATCATCAGTATTTGCTTTAGGACTAGGCTCCTCATCTAACCTAGATATGTTGACTGTTTGGGAAATCGTATTTACTGATATTTACCTTGTTTTCACGAATCTAGATGTAGTGTATAATAACTTAGAATACAATNTTTTGCCGTGTATTGGATTTGGAACCGATTCATGTATGAATCGCTCTCTAGTGTATGGTNTTGAATTTGAGGGATCTACAATCCAAAGGTCAATAATTTATGATTGGAGGTTACCTCGAATTATTACTGCTATTATCGGAGGTATCGCTTTAGCAGTTGCAGGTTCTTTGATGCAGGGGTGCTTGGGTAACCCTTTGGTGTCTCCACTTACTTTGGGGGTAGCTTCAGGTGCTGCGCTTGGAGCAGCGCTTGCTATAGTTTTAGGTTTCACAATTTTATCAGTTCCCGAACTAGCGATTGTTGCTAATGCATTCATTTTCTCTTTAATCGTTGTAGCGATAATCATACAATTAGGAAAAATGAGATCAATCTCAGCCGAATCCTACATTTTAGTTGGGATTGCAATAACATTCATTTGTGGAGCAATCGTTTCTACAATGCAATATTTCGCTTCTGATGCCCAGTTATCTCAATTAGCACATTGGTCATTTGGAAGTCTGTCAAGACCGAATATGGATAATCTAATCTTGATGGGANTNGTTTTGNTCGCCTTGTTACCTACCGCAGTAAGATGGTCTTGGGANCTAAACGCTCTTTCAATGGCAGGTGATGAATTNGCGATATCNACCGGNGTTGATCCAANNAAACTNAGNAAAAANATTCTNGTCGTTACNGCACTTATGACNTCNATNGTCATNGCATTTACNGGNNTAATNGGCTTTGTAGGATTAGCTGCACCTCACATGAGTCGTTTGATTGTTGGAAACGACTTCAGGAAATTGATACCATGTTCGGGTATATTTGGAGCATTTTTGATGATTTTTGCTGATACACTGGGTAGGACTTTATTTGCCCCTATTGTGATTCCTGTTGGTGTCATGTTATCCATTATTGGCGGGCCATTTTTCTTGTACCTATTGCTGAAGAGGGGGGTTTAGAATTAGCGATATTTTGACCGTAAAAGATCTAAACTTCTCCTGGGGTGATAATGAGGTACTAAAGGGTGTAGATTTTTCAATAAAATCAAACGAAGTTGTCTCAATTTTGGGAGTGAATGGTGCAGGTAAATCCACTTTGATAAAGTGCTTGAATACCATTCTTAAACCGAAAGAAGGTACAATCAAAATTATCACTGAAACGGACGAATCCCCAATAGCTAGCTTGGTGGATGTGTCTTCATTAGATTTAGTTGCCTTGTCAAGAGTTATGTCTTATGTTCCTCAATCTGTCCGAACCAGTTTTTCGATGGATGTTTTCGATGTTGTGCTTCTTGGCCGGAAACCACACATAAAGTGGCGAATAAGTGATGATGATCGCAGTAAAGTTAGTGAAACTCTAAGATATCTGAATCTGGAGGATTTTGCATTTAGAAAGTTTGATCAAATTTCTGGAGGAGAGAGGCAGAGAGTGATTATTGCTAAGGCAATAGCTCAAGACCCTAATCTGTTTTTGTTCGATGAACCAACCAGCGATCTAGATCTAAAAAATCAAATTCAAATTATGAAGTGCATAAAGAAATTAATCAAAGATAGTGAAAGCCCAAAATCGGCGCTTATTGCTATTCATGACATCAATATAGCAGCAAGATATTCTGATAAAATTATGCTGTTAGACAATGGCTCTGTAAGGGCGTTTGGTCCTCCAAACGAGGTCCTTACTGAGCAAAATATTGCTGATGTATTTAGTGTTAAGTCATCTGTCGAGTTAACAGATGAGGGCTATATTCGCGTAGTAATTTACGATGAAATTTAACAATAGAGGTGAAAATATGACAAAGAAGGAAAACAATACGCCCAGGCATGGAGTTCCTAAAGGAGAAAGAAGAGTGAAACAAGAATTGCTGTATGACCCAGAAGTTGCTACGCCGAGTCATGCAGAATATTCTATGACTATGGCACACAAAATGGGAACTGCGACTCTTTGTACTATTTCAAAAAATGAGGGTAACTATCCATATGGTTCATTCGTAACTTACGCAATGTACAAAGGAAACCCAATATTTTTGATTAGTAAATTAGCAGAGCACACTAAAAATTTAGTTTCTAATTGTAAATCTTCCCTATTGATTGCCGAAGGTGGAGATGAGAATCCTCTTGCCTTAGGCAGGGTAACATTGGTAGGCGATTGTACAAAGTTATCTAAAAAGGACTTACCGGTAGCGAAATCTATCTTCTTAGAGAAGCACCCTAGCGCTCGATTTTATGTGGAGTTTGAGGATTTTGATTTTTACTGTTTAAAGGTTGATTCAATAAGGTATATTGGAGGCTTTGGAAGAATGTCTTGGGTCGACAAAAAACAATGGTTTAGTGCTGAACCTGATCCAATAGACTCTTACTCAGATGATATTATTGAACATATGAATGATGACCATCGCGATGCAATGGTAGTCATTTGTCAAAAAATGAGTAAGGCAGTTGATACAACAGATGCCGAGATGGTGTCAATTGACAGGTATGGATTTGAGATGTCTGCAGTCACATCAGGTGGCAATAGGCCAATTCGTCTCGCGTTTGAAAATGAAATAAGCAACTCAGAAGAAGCCAGAATCGAGATCATTAATCTGGTAAAGGCTGCCAGAAAAATGGACTAAATCGATTGTAAGGTTTTGAATACACGAGACAATTAGCATAACTGGAGGGAAAAGTTTGTCCGACAGTGAAACGATTCTTTTTGTGAAAGACTTAGCTGTCGGTTATGAAGATGAATTGATTTCTAAAATTAATTTAGAAATTAGAGCGGGTGAAATCATTGCAATTGTAGGTCCTTCGGGCATTGGGAAAACAACTTTCCTAAGGACTGTTGCAGGACTAGTAAGACCACTTGGTGGAGAAATTTTCCGCAATGCTCCGAAGAGAGGAGGTATCGGTTACATCCCTCAAAAATTAGGTTTAGTTCGTCACACTAGTGTCTATCATAATGTAGACATAGGGGCGAGATCAGGTACACCCTTCTGGTCTGAACCACTTACCTGGTTCCAACGCAGACACACTAGGGTTATTGATGCAATAAATCGAATGGGTTTGGCAGAGAAACTCAAAGAGCCAGTTCGAAGATTATCTGGAGGTCAGCAAAGGAGAGTTGCTACGGCAAGAACTCTTGCTCAAAGGCCGAAATTGATACTCGCTGATGAGTTTCTTAGCGAGTTAGATGATGATAATATTTCCATTGTTCTAGATGCGGTGAAGGAATATATGAAAGAAAGTGAGTCTGCGATGTTTATTGTCGAACACAATATCCAGAGAGCTACGGAAATTTCTGATAGACTACTACAGGTAAGTCAAGGTAAATTGGTGGAATATGAAGTAAACAATGCGGTTCTGCAACTTGAACCATCTTCTGGGGAGCAGTGATTTAATGAATAAAGCATTGAAGAGGATTTTATTCACTGCGATTATTCTTGCATTACTTTGTTATATCCTACTGGATGATCTTTTACAAGGAAATTGGAAGACTGTGGATGATAGTTGGAGCAATCTTTCCATTTTCTGGAATGAATCTTTGTGGCCACCAGATTGGAGTATGTTAGAAGCAAGAAAGTATCCCGAATGTACTTCTAGTATCGGATTCTTTTGTTCAAAAGCTTACATTGGGATGCTTGAAACCTTGAAAATGGCATTCGTGTCAACAATTATTGGGTTCTTCATAGCAATACTTTTGTCACCATTTGCTGCTAAAAACTTGACATCCGCATGGATATATTTTCCAATGAGAATAATTCTTGCTGCAACCAGAAGTCTTCCAAGCATACTTTGGGCGCTTTTGTTCGTAGTTATCGTGGGACTAGGTCCACTTGCTGGTGTTTTAGCGATGACATTCTACACTGTAGGTTATCTTGGGAAGTTGCAATATGAAGAGATGGAAGGAGTGCAGAATAGCCCATTGGAAGCAGCGAGAGCTATGGGCCTATCCCATCCGGAAATCGTTACAAATGTTGTAATTCCTGAATCTAGTAACAATTTGCTCAGTCAGTTGTTGTTTATGTTTGAATACAACGTAAGGCACGGTTCAGTATTAGGCTTGGTGGGTGCAGGAGGTATTGGATACTACCTTCAATTCTACATGGGCTGGCAAATGTATAGAAATGTGATGGCATTCCTTGTTGTAATTCTTGTCGTAGTGATAATTATCGATTTGATTTCAATGTACATTCGCTCCTTTGTAACGGAAGATGGTGATGTCAAAAGACCGTCCTGGACGACAATATTCATGTCGCCAAAACAAGCTAAAAAATATCATCATGGGGACTCAGAGGAATGATTTTCGTTCAATTGATATATTGAACCAGCCCAACTAAAAATAAGCAATTCATTATTCACTCCCTTTCCAAATCCGACAATCATTGTACCGACATTACCTACTTCGACAGCGGTCCAATTTCCATCGATATTCTTGGCACTCCAGATTTGCCCACTGCAGAAATCTCCATACACAAAGCCATCTCTAAGCAGTTCTGGGCCCCAATCCATCCAAAATCCTCCTATTATGGAGCAATGAGTCACATTGTTGCTGTATTGGATTATTGGATCTGTGAATTCACTATTTGGTTCTGAACGGTTTTCATAACATCCTTTGTCTTCATCGACATCATGGAAACCTTCTCTTTCAGACCACCCGAAATTGGATGATTGCATCAGTGGAACTACGTTCACTTCCTCAAAGCACAACTGTCCCACATCCGCAATCCAAAGATTGCCATTCGGGTCGAAATCAATTCTCCATGGATTCCTTAAACCATAATGCAAGGTGTAACTAGGGTCATCTGTCCCATTAACCAAGACTATACTCTCATTTTCATAGTGGACCAGTTGGATGGTTCCTAAGAGCGATGTTGAGTTTTGACCATGACCATGAGGGTCAAAGCTTCCACCTCCGTCACCAATGCTCCAAGCATATTGATTATTACCAACTGAAACAATATTTCCACCATTGTGGTTTCTATTTGATTTGTTTACCTCAATCAAAACTTCTAGTGAGTCTAAATCCATTTGCCCATCAATTATTTTTGCGTGAGCTAGAACTACATTCGAATCCTTGGCACTTTCGCAAGAATTATTTTCATTGTAAACAAGAAGTACTCTTCCAGTATTTTGGTAATCTTCATCAAATTCCATTCCAAGTAGGCCTTGTTCATAGTGACATCTTGAAACGATGCCAGATAGATCTCCAACCAAACTAGTTTGTGAAGGGAGTTCTTGTTCTTCGTTTTGAGTCCATCTAGTTATCTGGCCATCTAAGTTTAGAATCCAAATTGCATCATTATTATCCGGATCGTCCAACGTAAGTACGGGTGTTGAATTCATAGCGGCATAATATTCGCAAACCAATCCAGTATGATTAGCAATGCTACAATCAATTTCGACCTGTTCAGGCCAAACAAAACCAGGTTCATCTTCCTGTTCCTGTTCGTCGTCACCCAAACATCCTGATAACCCGTAGGTTAGCAGAATAAACACTAATAGAAAAATACGTAGATTTTTCATTTCAATCGTATTTTTCTTTGAAGTATGCATCGATTCCAGGTACATCTTCAATTAGGCTTCCATAATGGCCCAAGTGATCTTCAGTTCCAATAATTGTTATCCCTGGAGTGTTCATTACATCTTGCAAGATTTCGACATCATCAGAGTTAGAACTCATTTTAGCAAATGCATCTTGAATCTGTTGAACCATTTCATCAGACATAAATTCTGGATTATACATAATCGGGTGACTTGGTGCTTTACCAAAAGTTGGTAGAGCATAGTAATCGTCTACATCTTTGAATTCACCTTCAAAACACCATTCTTGGTTGTCATCAGGGTCCTCGTTTCCACAATAATCAGGAACAGTTGGGTCTTTAGCAAAGGAGATGTAATCCTTTCCTCCTTCAGCCAAGCACCTTAGTGAACCGATGTATTTGTGGTACTTTGTACCGCTATCTGGGATGCTTGAATCCTCAGAGAAGTGGTTGTATACGGTATCTGGTAGAGAACTTATGTCATCAGGGTCTCCAACAACTTCAACATATCCTCTGTCAATCATCCATCCCATAGGAAGGAGCATTCCAGAACTACCCAAAGCTGATGTGTGGCACGATGTTTTACCTTCCATCAAAGCAAAAGGATCTGTTGAGTTATCGTCATCTTGGTCTGCAAGTGCCATGTCTGAGTCCTTGTGAACCCATGCTATCGCATTGTAAAATGGCCTTCCATCTTGCTTTTGTTCAGCTCCCAAAACCTGAAGGTTGTGGTTTTGCCAACTCAGCCAAGCAGCCCCTCCATCAAGGAAACCTAAGTCTGCATGTCCAAACCTTAGTGCTTCAATAGTTGCACCTGGTCCAGAAACAGGGTATATTTCTACATCCATGCCTAGGAGTTCAGAAAGTCTATCTGCTAATTCTTGAGGGTTTTCCTCTGTGTTGCTGTATTCTTCTTTAGTCTCAAATGCAATGGTCAAACAGTTATCTTCGTCTTCACATTTTTCAAATGTAACGGCGGTATCATCTGAGAACAAGCACCCTGGCATGGTTGCGGTTACAAAGAATATCATCATCAAAATCGGGAGGCTGAATTTCGGCTTCATACTATCACAATTAGGCGGCCCTAAAAACCCCCTGTTAATATAATTTAGGACGCCCTAAATCTTAGTACTGAGATAAATAAATATGCCAAATCACGTATTGGAAGAGGGATAATCCAAGCAAAAGGATACATCCACCTCCAATTCCATTTCATGTATAGCAAACATCGAATTGCAGCTGAGGAGCGCGTAAATGCTTTGCCATTTCTAATCAGTACTACTGAATCGATAGTAATTCTATGCGTTTCAAGTATTATCTTTCCCTCATCGGAATTCTGCTCAATCAATTCCAATTCTTTCGCTTGCCGCTTCTTGATGAAGGTACCAGTTTTTGTGCACAGCGCACAAAGTCCATCGATGAGTAGGGCATCTTTTGCCATATTTACTCTGCAGCGATGTGAAGTTTTCCATCTTCGTAGTAGACTTGTATCCGAGTAGGGATTTTTCTTGTCAATGCAGCGACTCCTTCATAGATTTCATCTTCTTTGCATTTGAAGGACTTAGCGGCCTTTTTAGTTGACCAGGCTACGGTTTCAAAGTCGGATTGTCTAATCCACTCGAATAGGCGCAATTCGAACTCGGTTAGTTCTGCCATGATTACCGCACATCCTCAAAGCAAATCAATACTACTGTCAGGAGAGAGCAACCATTCTGCGACAACATTCTTCAGCATCTATATACGCATCCAGCAGAGTGTTGATTGCTACAACGAATGGAACATCAATTTCCATGTCGATCGCTCTGTCTCTGAACATTCTTGCTGCTCTAACTCCTTCAGCTACCATCACCATTTCTTCAAGTGCTTGTTCAAGAGTTAATCCACTACCTAATTTCTCACCCATTCTTCGATTTCTTCCATGTGGGGAAGTCGCAGTGACGTACAAGTCACCAAGTCCAGCCGGTCCAAATGCAACCTCAGCTCTTGCACCAAGTTGAGGTAACAACAAGCATCCCTCGCGGAATCCAGCATTGAAAATTGCAGCTTTTAGGTTATCTCCACCCAAGGTCCCAGTTTTCTTGAGGCCGTCAACTAAACCACAAGCAAGAGCGACTACATTCTTGAATGCGCCCCAAAGTTCCGCACCAACAGGATCAGAAGCGGGATGCAGAATGAATGTTGGCGTCGTCAATGTAGAGGCCAGGTTTTCTGCAACCGACATATCCTCACTCGCGACTAGCGCTGTTGTCATGACACCGCCTGCCGCTTCTGGTGCAATTGTTGGCCCGGTTAGGACTGCGAGTGGATTATGCATACCATTCTCATCTAACATTTGGTGAATCGCTTCGCTGATTAATCTCTTGCCCGGTGCTAATCCTTTAGCTAAGTCAAGCAGTACATGCCCCGGTCGTAGATATTGGATTATATCTTCAACCACATTCAAGATAACAGAAGATGGTACAGCAAGAACAATGATCTCGCTTCCTTCAAGAGCTTCCTCGACATGCATAGTCGCTTCCAATCCTTCCAACGAATGGTCTGGGAGGTATTTGTGATTCATCCCTTCCATGGTGATGGATTCGTAAACTTCCTGTTCAATGGTCCATCCCTTTACTTTGTGCCCTTCTAGTAACCACAAACGGGCAATAGCGCTTCCCCAATTCCCCAATCCAAGAACTGCAATGTGAGCCATAATTCAGCGAGGCTTAGCAATCCCCTTTAGGGGATTTCCCTATGTCCAATGCAAATGTGCTATTTTCGCCCTAGTTTCGTTTTGCGATGTTAGTGGAAAATATAAAGCACTAATTTAGGGGGCCCAAAAACCGGATTTTACTTTGGGGAGCATCATGAGCCAGACTAAAATCTCCAAATTAATCACAAGGCATCCTCTTCTTGCAATTCTGATTCTTTTGATTTTGCCCACCTGGCACACAGTTCCTCACGTATTGCTGACTCCTGAAAATCCAGAAGGAGAGGTATCCTTTCCAGAAAACATAACTGTGGATTCCGAAGGTTTTGTTTTAATTGTTTTAGATGGGATTGGTGAAGATTATTTTCTAGACGAGGATTTGATGCCTGAAATCAATGATTACAGAAATTATGCTGCCACTGTTAAAATCAGAACTGGCCCCCTAACTTTGTCTGCTACGTGCGTTAGTGAAATGATGACTGGTGTGCCGAATGCACCAATTAATGGACTGAGGAACTTCAATCTGGGACATCCTGGAAATAATGATCCTTGGTTACTCGCAGCAAACGATCCAAGGTATGATGTTGCTATGGTGGGCAGTTATGTAATGGGGAATTTATATCAAGATTTTAGCGAAATAAATTTTGTAAATACATTCAAAGGACATTCCGACTATTACCAGGGAGATCATGATACATTACAAGTAGCATCTGAGTGGCTAAATGATTCTGAATATAATGTTCTAGCAGTACACTTTTCGGGACCTGATAAAGTAGGTCACACATGGGGTGCGGAAAGTCCTGAGTATGACAAGAAACTCACGGATGTAGATCAGCAAGTTTCACAATTGTTGAACTTGATTCCAAAGGAGTGGTCAGTAGTCATTACAGCAGACCATGGAATGACAGAGATGGGCACACATGGTTCTTCAGAGGATATTACTCGTGATGTTGCAGCAATAATCTCAGGTCCACAAATTGTAGCAAAATCAGAATCAACAGGACACCAAAGGGATCTTTCAGCAATAGTACCACTTATTCTAGAACTGCCTTTCCCTGTTCAGCTACATGGTAAAATACCACTAGACATCTTTGATTATTCTAGCCAAGATAAGTCTGTAATCGAACAGTGGAATTGGGATGCAGCGTATCAAAGGCAAACATTTTTTGATGCAAAAAAAGGTGAAAGCAATCCTGAACTATCCAGTCAACAAATAGATTGGAGCCTTCTTTCTTCAGATGGTGAGTTTTCACGTGACAGTGACATTTACGTTTCAGTTTTCACATGGATAATGATTGCAATATTTTCGATTATGGCTTTAGGGATCAAAAAGGATGAACTCATTGAAAACAGGACGTTTTTTGCTTTGTTTGCAGCACTGATTACCTTATTTTTACTCAGTCACGCATTGCTGAACTATTCTGCAATGTTGCCCAGAGCAATAGGCGGACTTTGTGCAGTTTGGTTGGTCGGATGGTCTCTATCCGGAACAGCAAAAACCCAATCTAAGTTTGGCCATAATTTTTCAAACAAATTGGAAAACCTCCTTCATAATCCCTGGATTTGGCTTTCTGCATGTTGTTTAATTGGAGTATTTTACTGGTCGATATTAGCAGCAATGGTGATTACATTGTTCGTATATTCGATACTGTACTCATTGTATTGCGCATTTGATAGTAGTATTACAAAATCATCTAAATTCCCACCATATTGGCCTTGGATTTTAGCACTACTGTGCATGACTTTTGGGAGTATCAGATTATGGTATGTGTTAGTTCCTTTCTTGTTTATTTTAGTCGGAAATCTGCTTAGACTAAACGGGAAACCAACAATAGAAAAAGTGCCAATAATATCTATGTTAATGCTGACATTTTTCTCTGTATTCTTTATTCATAGGAGAATCTATGGAGATAATTACATCCTTGAAGCGGTTGAATCCGGATGGCCTAATAGTATCGAGAATATTCTGATTTCATCATCATTGTTAATTCTCAGTTCAATTGTCTCTACAGCGGCATATTACAAGGATTTGAAGCCTAAGAAGTCAGCAATTTTCTCAGCTTGGTTAATTTTCGGTTTATTTGTTTCATCTATCGAATCTTCTGTTTTAGATATCTTGGCACTATTTTTGGCATTTTGTTCATTTATTGGTGCACTATATGTCCAGAAAGTTAAGCCTAGTTCTGATCTTGCAACAGAATTACCGATCCTAGCCCTAGCTATGCTGTTACTATTGACTTGGGGAGCATGGTCAGTATTTGCTACATTGTTGATATTGACCTCTTGTGGTTCATTTTGGAGAATATTGAGTAAAGATTCAGATGGCACTTTACAATTAAATAATCCAAAATCCGTAGTAGCCATGGCTGTTTATCCATGGGTAATATGGATACTTTGGTGGACCTTGTTAGGTCAGGTGAATGGACTGCAGACTTGTTTTGAGGGAATTTGCCCACATCCTAGAGAATTGGATCCAGGTACTGTTTTAGTTCGAGGGGGATATGTTGGATTTAGAGAAGATCCTAACTTGTATTGGATGATTTTTATGATTGCGAGTCCGATTATAATAACTTCATTTATGATAATGGATGGTTTACATAAGACAGGTCTGAGCCTTTATCCATATATTGTATTCCAAGGTCTGATTATTCTTGGTTGTATTAGCGTAATCGGCTTTTCTCCTAAATATCCACGACTTGTATTCAGTTTAACTTGGAACATATTTTTTGCAACGTTCCAATTAATTTTAGCCTCATCCGTATTATTTCTAAGAAATCGCACAATTAGTTCCCTTGAACCCATTGTTCATACTTAGTCATACAAATTTTGAATTCTTCGCTAG
Organism: Methanobacteriota archaeon; assembly: GCA_002709705.1. Lineage (GTDB taxonomy): Archaea > Thermoplasmatota > Poseidoniia > Poseidoniales > Poseidoniaceae > MGIIa-K1. The sequence goes on from PAQE01000001.1 coordinate 23,538, forward strand.
AAAGGCATCCATCTAGCCATTTGTGAATATTATTCCAGTCTTGAGAATCAAACCATTCTCTATCATGATTTGCAAATTGTCTGACGAAGGGGAAAATCGCATCACTCAAGTTTCCTTCAGGTATGTTTTCATCCAAATCATAAATGAATTTTGAAGCGGCAGTGCGATGCTCGATATGGTCGATCTCATCGTAACGGTTTGGATACTTGTAGCGATCTAGATGGAACTTGAACTCATTGTCATTGCGATTGACCCAATAACTTTCTTCTTGACTTAACACCCAAGATTGAACATGCTCCATAATTTCAAGACTTTCTTCAATCACCGTACCATCTGGCAAAAGCATCACTGGGACCGTTCCTTTGGGTGAAATTTGCATCATATGTTCAGGTCTGTCGCGTAGTATAACTTCTCGATGTTCGACTTTGAAATTGGTTCTAACAATAGACATTCGTGCCCTCATCGCATAAGGGCATCTTCGAAACGAGTAAAGAATCGGTAAGGACATAACATCTACTCTTAATCAGAACAAGTCATCATCATCCTCTTCGATTTCAAAGAGGTCATCATTGGTTTCTTCCTTGGTAGCCTTCTTCGCCGGAGCCTTCTTCGGCGTCTCTTCCTTTGGTGTTTCTTCTTTCTTTGGCTCAGGTTGTGGTTGTGATTTTGCTAAGGCGTCCTTCGCTCTTGCTGCTGCAATTTCGGCTTCTCTTGCAGCCATTTCCTCGGGCGAAATATTTGCCTGAGCAGCGAGGGCCTTTCTTCGGTCTTCACGAGCCTTTCGCTCAAGTTGTCGATGCCTTGCTCTATCGATATTTTGTACCATGTACATTGCATCGTGTTCAAGCAATGGTGAGTCTGAAATCAGTGTCATATCTAGCCATGCACCTTCTTCGATGATGAACTCTGCAAGAGGCTCAAAGTTTAGGTCTGACTTCTTAATTTGAGTATAATGCATTGCATTACCCATTCGGTGTTCTACGCCGGAGAAGTGGCAGTAGAACTCCTTTGTTCCTATGGTTTCTCTAACTTGATCAAACAATTCTCCATAGTCTTCCGATGTTCTTAGTCTACCGTGGCCACGAGCGTGAATGTGTGCAAGGTTGAGTACAGGGATTGTACCTTCAACGTGGTTTACAACTTCCAATACTTCTTCCAAACTCCCCCATAGTTCCTGACGACCGCTGGTTTCTACTCCGATTTTTGAAGGAGTGCCTTCCTTAAGCCAAGGGAAAACAGGGTAAAGATCTTCATCATCATTCCAAATCTCTCTAATCCTTTGAACAATTCCTTTGAACACGCTTGCAACCTGTTCATTTGCAGCTTGTCCTCTCCCAGTTTCTCCGTAATGTCCTGCATGTAGTGTAATGTGTCTAGCATTGATAGTTTTAGCCGCTTGAAGAGCGGCCTCAATCTTTGCAAGGCTGCGATTTCTCTGTAATCTGTCACCTAAGAGTTCAGAATAGTAAGGACCGTGGAGGTTCATTTCAAATCCAGCTTTGTTTGCAAGAACTCCTGCTTGCCAATACTGTTCGAAGTGCTGCGGCGCAACCATGCGCACAGTTTGAACTTCCATCGTTTCTAACCCAAGAGAAATGATGTCGTCCATTCCTTCGACGATAGTACGTCCCTTACATGATAGTGGAACTCCCGCTGGACCCAACTTTACTGGCATAACCCACTCCCCGCAGAACAGGCCGAAGGGCTGCCCTATGTTAACCCCTTTCCGTCAGAAGCGGAAAAATAGGGTGATTTTGTATGGATTGGGTTCATTTGTGTGAACTCGGCCGCCCCCAACATGGAGCCACATGTCGAGGCGGCAGTTGCTGCCTTCCGCAAGGGACACCCTGTCTGCTTATTCGATGCAGAAAACCGCGAAGGTGAAACCGATTTATTGTTCCCTGGTCAATTTGCAGAACCTGCAACAATGAGGCAACTTAGGTTTGATTGCGGCGGTCTACTATTCCTTGCCATTGGACATGAAGTAGGGGAGAGATTTTCTCTTCCTTATTTACAAGATTTGCACATGGATGAGAGGTTGATGGAAGATCATCCCGTATTGAGAGAACTTCAAACAGATGATTTGCAATATGACACACGCTCAGCGTTCACCTTATCTTTGAATCACCGAGACACATTCACTGGAATAACCGACAGAGACCGTGCACTGACTACCAGAAGATTTGCAGAATTATATTCTGAGTTGAAAGAAGGTGACAATGCGTTAGAAATGCTAGGAAAGGAATTCAGGACCCCCGGCCATATTCCGGTTTGTCGTGAAGCAGAAGGTGGACTAACTAGGAGACAGGGGCATACAGAACTTGCAGTAGGGTTGGCTAGACTTTCGGGAATGATTCCTGTGGTAATCGGAGCCGAGATGTTACAACCAGATGGTGATTTGGCATTACCAGTAGATGATGCTAGGGCATGGGCAAAAGACAGAGAAATTCCATTCCTTACAGGAGAGGAACTGATTAAAGCATTGGGCCTCTAAGATGTCACACCCAAAGGAGGATAGTAAATGGCTAGAGTTATGGCAGTAGGGGTTTTTGACCTATTACACGCTGGTCATTTACATTATCTGGAACAGGCAAAATCCCTAGGGGATCATTTGGTAGTAGTTGTAGCTCATGACGATACAGTCCGAAAGCGCAAGCATGAGCCAGTAACAGGCCAGGATTTGCGACTTAGAATGGTTGAAGGCCTTAAGCCGGTAGACGAAGCAGTCATTGGCAATCCTCCCGATGTTCCTATCTTTGATATCCTACCTGCTGTAAAACCAGATATTATTGCCTTAGGTTATGACCAAGAACACGCGGAAGAGAAAATTCGAGCATCGCTTGAGCTGAGGGGATTGGGTCACATCAAAGTAGTCAGGGTCGAAGGATTGTCTGATGATCTTGATGGCACAAGGAAAATTATCGCTAGAATTTTAGAACTTTCATCGAGCAAAAATCAATGATTTGAGGAGATATAATGTTCACTGGTATAGTTGCTGGAACTGGAAAAATATCCAGTATTTCTGGAGAGGATGTAATCCGTTTTGTAATAGATTTCTCCTCAGTTCCAACCGATGGCTTAGTGACAGGTGCATCCGTCTCAGTAGACGGAGTATGTCTTACTGTAGTAGAAATTAACTCGCCTAATATCTCGTTTGATGCAATCCCTGAGACTCTTGAAAAAACAACCTTGGGTACCAANCAAGTTGGAGACAATGTGAATCTTGAGAGGGCTCTGAAAATGGGTGANGAACTAGGAGGACACATTCTTTCNGGTCACATAATCGGNATGGGTAAAATCTCAGGCCGATTTGAAGGTGATGAGAATCTGGATTTGATGATTGATTGCCCTGGAAGAATCATGAAATTTGTACAGGAAAAGGGATACATAGCGATTGATGGTATTTCCTTGACNATCGGAGAAGTCACGGATGAATCGTTCGCACTNCATTTGATACCTGAAACAATCGCACTAACTACAATTGGCAGTAAAGTTGTTGGAGATTGGGTAAACATTGAAGTCGATTCAATGACGCAAACAATAGTTACAACAGTTGAGAGAATTTTGGNGGAGAGGTCATGACAAATATTGCAATAGTATGCGGTAGTTTTCACAAAAATGAAATTGAAAGAATGCTGGATCTTGCCAGAGATCAGGCGGAGAAAGAAAATCTAACTATCACGGAGGTAGTTTGGGTTCCTGGTGCTATGGAAGTACCGCTAGCTCTTTCTCGAATAATTCAAAATCCAGAAATACACGGCGCAGCATGTCTTGGGATCATTGAGAAAGGCAGTACTCAACACGGATTGGCAATGGGGCAGGCTGTTCTAAGTTCCATTATTGATTTGCAACTTGAATCAAATAAGCCGATAGGTTTGGGAATTATCGGCCCGGGGGCTGAACCTCAGCATATCGAACCCAGATTAGAGCCACATGCTAGAGCAGCTATCTCTGCAATATCTTCCATGCTCTAGGCCTGAGAAGAATGTGGTTTTCTCTCTTGAGAATTACCCACCAGATTCCTAGCAATGCGAACACTTGCGGGAACCAAAACCACCAGGTGCTCCATCTGACTCCATCGAACATTAAGTCGCTGAATGGGTACAGGAAAGGTGTTGGNAAGAATTGAAGAGTATGTCCCGGAATATCAATTAGAATATGGAAAAACCAAGGTAGAACAAAAATCCAGGCCATGTAACCTGGTTTTTCATGTCCNCGAGATTTTAGGAAATAGTAAGCACAGCCATATAGGAACGCAACTATGGTGAGAGAATGGGTCCACTGGTATATCTCCCATGCGAATGGCATATCAGAAGTCACGGTTTCATCATCNACGCTAGTCCTCGGAATACCATTGACCATTCTGTATATCGAAGCAGGGAAAAATGCCAATAAATCAGGCAGAACCCCCATCGGGCCACTAATTTTCCATGACACCTTTTTCCTGGTCAGGGCNACACTCCAAAGCCAGTGAGAAAATATGTCCATATCNGCCCCGCATCGAAGTTTATTCATGAATGTTGAGAGAAAATGTTCAAGGGGGTTATCGCCTTGGGAGAAAGCATGAGCGACGACATTCGTAATGTCATAATCATTGGAAGTGGACCTGCAGGATACACTGCAGGCTTGTATACCTCGAGAGCGATGTTGGAACCTTTGATGTTTGCAGGCTACATGTCTGGAGGGCAGTTAATGCTGACAAGTGACATAGAAAATTTCCCTGGCTACCCAGAAGGTATTGGGGGTCCTGAAATGATGATGCAACTTCGAGAGCAGGCAGAAAGATTCGGCCTTGAAGTTCAAGATCGCAATGTTGAGAGAGTCGATTTATCCCAGCGCCCGTTCAAAGTNTACACTGAAGGTGAAGAGTTCCTCACTCATTCGATTATTGTATCAACTGGTGCGGAATCAATTTGGCTNGGAGCTGAAGGAGAAGAAGAGCAGAAAGGACGTGGAATTTCCACTTGTGCTACCTGTGACGGGGCGTTCTTCAAAAACGAAGAAATTCTTGTTGTAGGNGGAGGAGATTCTGCTATGGAGGAAGCAACATTCCTAACCCGTTTCGCTTCAAANGTTACTATTGTTCACCGCCGTGATGTATTTCGCGCATCTCAGGTAATGTACGACCGTGCAGCCAACCACGACAAGATTGAGATTAGAACCTTCAGGCAGGTCAAAAAATGGCTTTCTGATGAATCTGGATTGACGGGAGCAGTTCTAGAAGACCCACGCGATGGCTCCACAGAGGAAATCGCTGTTACAGGTGCATTCATAGCAATTGGTCACACTCCAATTACTGGATTCTTGGAAGATCAATTAGAGACAGATGAAGAAGGATACTTGATTCACAAAGAGCATACAATGACCAGTGTACCGGGGGTTTTCGCTGCTGGTGATGTTGTAGACACAAGATACAAGCAAGCAATAACTGCGGCAGGGCTTGGGTGTCAAGCCGCTATTGATTGTGAACGTTGGTTGGAAGATAACCTACATTGAGGAATTCTGATGGTAGATCTTGACCGCCACTCTAGGCACATTCTGTTGCCTCAAGTCGGCGCAGGAGGTCAAACTAAACTCTCCAATTCTCGAGTGCTATGCTTAGGTGCAGGGGGTTTAGGCAGTCCAGTCATTCAATACCTAGCCGCAGCGGGCATTGGTCATCTNACGATTATCGATGATGACGTAGTTGAAATCTCAAATCTTCAGAGGCAAGTCATCCATCGGACTGCAGATGTCGGGCTTCCTAAAGCGCAATCTGCACAGAGATATGTGAACGAACTCGATCCAAATATTTCAGTCGACGCCATTAATGTGCGAGTAGATCAAAATAATGCAAGAGAATTATTTGAAGGACACCATATAGTCGTTGATGGAACAGATAATATTCCTACAAGGTATCTAATTGATGAAACATGTATTGGGCTGGGNATTCCGTGGGTTTATGGCTCGGTCTATAGATTCGAAGGACAGGTTTCAGTATTCAATTTCAAAGGTGGCCCAACCTACCAAGATTTGTTTCCCGAGGCACCCCCTGATCATTTGCTTCCGTCCTGCTCCGAGGCAGGAGTTTTGGGTGTATTAACCGGATTGATTGGTAGTTTACAAGTTAATGAGATAATCAAAATCATAGTAGGAATTGGTAGACCATTGTCAGGTCAATTATTGATTTATGATGCACTTGAATCTACTCAAAGAATATTGAAATTTGGAAATTCAAGGAATGAACATGTTGAAGAGCCAAGTACTACTGAGTCACGNTTAATGTTCCATGAAATAGACTCTAGCAATGCNATTGCAANAATGAAACAGGGTTGGGAACCTTACTTTATCGATGTCCGCTCAAAGCAAGAAAACAACGATGCTAGAATTGTTAAAGCGGTTGATTTATGTCCACATACAGAAATTCTGTCAGCGATTGGCAGAATACCCAAGGATGTCGATGTTCTAGTTCACTGTCGTTCTGGCATGCGCTCTCAATTAGCTATAATGCAATTGATAGAAGCAGGTTATGATGGCGCAAAAATGTACAACTTGTCCGGCGGAATCATTGGTTGGGCTGAAGTCGACCCGGAAGGTATCATTCAAGGCTGATACCCACCGNAGGTGGGTCAACCTTCAAGGTGTTAGTTGTCAGACACCATAATGTGCCGAAACTCATCGTAGCCGACGAGAATGAAGGTCGGCGTAATCTTCTAGCGAATACTTTGGAGCGAGCAGGCTACGATGTAACTCGTGCAGGAACTCTTCGCCAAGCCGANGGNACCGCATTGGCAACAATGCCTGAAGTGGTNCTGATTGACGGTGAATGGAAGATCAGTGATGCCATAGATGCATCACANAGATTGATGACGGACCCTGAATTTGCNTTCAAATGCAGAATAGTAATTCTTTCTCGAAACACATCAAGTGATTATNTGACCTCTGCAGCNAGGGCAGGAGTTAGCGAAGTCATNTCAAAGCCGGTTGATATGAACAAGTTGTTAGCTCAATTGGAAAAACACTCGAAGAAACAGTTTGTTCCACCACCNGCTGAAGTAGCCAATGCAACAGGGTCCGGNGGCGCCGGAACATTCGATGTTTCTATGGTCATGAGTGACGGAAAGTGGGCACTACCAATGTTGAAAGGAATTGTCACNCCTGAAAAAATCAATGTTGATTTCATCAATGAAATACTTGCTCAATTAGGTGAAGAAGGAATTGAGGTCGAAGAATCATTAGACCCTTCTTTGATGTCTAACATGCTCAGAATTGCTCTCAACAGCATCGTTAGCGACATAGATCCGAATGAATCCAATCAAGCATCTNCGGGCCAGTCATTGCCATCAACGAATAAGAGTGCGAAGTTGGGTTCTAAATCCGGAGGCAAGAAGGTTGGCGGCTCGTCCATGGAGGAAATACTTCAAAATCAAGCAGATGGAATCGCNAGTGATATTGAAAGTATCATGGATGATGTTTTGGATGAAAAACCAGAGATGGTCGCATTACTGCCCAACAAAGANCAGGTTGTGATTGATCCAGCAGTTCTGGAATTTACCAGATTAGTAGCTGAAACAGCACACGAATTGATGTGGGACATAGGTAGGCCAGGAAATGTCAGTGACCTAACTTTGATGACTAGAATCGAAGATGTAACTGAAATGCTTGGCGATGTAATATCATCACTTCCGGAAGGAGATGAAGAGGAATGAATGATTCGGACAAGCGATGGGCATTCTGGGCTTTATCATGTGCGTTTTTAGTAGATTTCTTGGGTTACGCATTCATAGTACCTATTTTGCCATCATGGAAACAGGAATTCGCTCTATCGAATACTGAAGCCACAGCTTTAGTTTCCTTGTGGGCAGTTCCCTTGTTCATACTAGGNCCAAAAACTGGAAGAATTACTGACAAACTGGGAGCGGGACGAACGATATTGTTCTCCTTGTTTAGTCTCACAATAGCATCCTTGTTGTATCTAGTTGCTATGGAAGTTACATTCGTNGATGGTTTCATCATACTAGCGATTGCNAGGTTAATTCATGGTGCGTCAGGGGCAGCAATCCTAACCGCAGGCTTCGCAGCTGCAAGCGACATATGGCCAATGAAATTTGGAGAAATTTCTGGTAAATTGATTGCTATGGCCACTATAGGTGGACTATTGGGTCCAGTTATTGGGGGAATAGCGTACACCATGGGGCCGGAATATGCTTTTATTGGTCTGGCATTGATTACNGCGACAATAATCCCGCTTGTATATGTCACAACTAAGGAACTCGGCATGGGNGGAGAGCCAGCTCAAGGCTCAGTTCCTCTGAAGGTTTTCATTCAAAATCCGGTTCTATTTCGTATCGGATTACTCGTGACAATGACTACGTTGGCNACAGGTGCACTGGAGGCAGGAGTCCCGCTATTCTTGGAAGAAAATCTNGGTTTGAATGCTGCTTGGATAGGGGCGGTCTTGTTGGTGATGGTAATAGCGCAAGGTATGGGCGGCTGGATATGGGGNGCTCTAGTAGATCGCAACGGTCCAGTGCGCTACATGATATTTGGTTGGTACATTGTCACGATTACAATGTTAGCAGCGGGATATGTCGCTTATTCAATCAGTGACACAGTTCTTGCAGCATATTGCATTATTGTGATATTGGGCATCTTCCAATTTGCAATTTCTGCAGCACAAGTTCCAATGTTACCTATGATTGACACCGCCACTTCACAAGTTTACGGTAAAGGCGGGGCAGGATTAGCATTTGGCGCGTTCGGAACAGCATGGGCTGCTGGNACCATAATTGGTCCGATGGTGATAGGCCCTGTTTACGATTACACAGGTTCATGGGGAATTACTCTTGGAATTCTGGCAATTCCCATGTTTTGTGGATTATTGATTACTCTCAGTAACCGTGAATTACTGGCAGAATGTTATGATTCCGAGATGTCTAAACGTCATGAATCGGAATAATAGTCAATGGCATGGCTGATAAGAAACATCCTGCTCGGAGTAATGGGATGAACCATGACTCAGGGAGAGATGCCGCCGATTCGTGGTANAAACTGGAGGCCAGATTCAGCGCTCCAATTTGTCAATGCATTGCCTGCTGATGCTGCGAAAAGCGAGTTATTGCGATTCGCAGCAGAGAGGCATGANGGTCATTTACAGTTAATTGCAGCAGTCTGGGACTTCGTTCATCGCGATGAGCAGTCATTTGATGGTGAGAAGTGGCATGAGTTCTCCANTCGATTCATCGATGCACTAGGGCAGGGCTTATCTGGCCGAACTAAAGTTAAGGGGCTGACAGACGGAGAAATAATTCCACGCAGAATCTCNGAAACACACTTAGAGCGCAGAGGAGATCGGTTTCTAATCGATATCGCACTATGTTTACGCAGGCTGGCTCATTACATGTCAGTGAGTAATGAGATGCGTATGGAATGGCAAAGANTGATGACTAGAACTAGAAATCTTGACACGCACCTAAAAGAGATATTTACGGTTGGAATGGATACGCCTGATGGGGGTAAATTTGGCGGCAAAGGCTTCCGTTCAACTTGGCAAGAAGCATGTGTTGCAGTTGCTACTGCATTAGTCAGAAATCCAGAGAATCCTCCCGGNGCGCCTTANGNTGGTGATTACGTTGCACCAATGATTCGNGACATCGGGNTATGTATGGCGATGGGNGATACNCCCGCAGACTTAATGACAGCACAGATGGGTAAGGTNGATTCTGTTATGAATGGAGGTATAGAAGGTGCAGGAGGAAGAGATTTGCACGTGGGATGTTTTCATCGAGGTATNCTTCCGCCTACAGCGCCNCTTCCNATNGCCAGNGTAACTATGACAGGNATGGCTTTNTCNTCGTGGAAAAAAAATGAACAACGNTTCCATGTAGCNTGTATNGGGGAAGGNTCTTCTTCATCTGGNGAATGGTGGGANGCGCTGAATCTTGCTGCNACTAGAGGCTTGCCGATATCTTACATCCTNCAGAATAATCAGATTGCTCTTGATACNCCACCTGTGAATCAATCCAATGTTGAGTTATGGGCGGATAAAGCTGTAGCAATGGGCATGCCATCGTGGACNATAGATGGGTCAGATCCCGCTGCTTGGCATTCATCAGTAGCCTGTGCGAGAGAATTCTCNATGTCAGGAGGAGGGCCGACATTGATTCATGTCGAGACTATGCGCGGTTGCGGTCATGCCCATCATCACGATGATTTGTATCTTGGAGCACCTTCAGGCACTCCGCCNGGATATGTTGACCGCGAATTACTGTCTTACTGGGAAGCTAAAGACCCNATTCCAACTCACAGAGAATTACTAATCTCGCTAGGTNTCNCAGAGGATGAATTAGAAGAAATGGAAGCCGAAGAAGGTGATTTAGTGGATGCTGCTAGAGAACATGTTGAATCAATGGATTGGGCAGATCCAAAGACTGTAACTAAGGGAGTNACTTCCTTGCATGATGCAGATACTCACGAGGANCATTTAATCCGACTTTCNGGAAACTCAATNCATGAAAAACATGAANCAGTACTNGAAGTGGGNGAATGCTTACTTGATTATGCNGAAAGCGGNGGNTGGACCTATTCTAGGGCAATCCAACAAGCAATGTGTGATATTGCAGAACATTANGGNGANTCNACTATTTTCATGGGAGAAGANATGGAAGTAGCAGGTGCCTTTGGGATGAATATTCCTCTCAAAGCGANTGGCCACCANGATAAGCTGCTTGANATGCCTCTATGTGAAGCGGTAATCATTCATTCTGCAACNGGTGCAGCGCTAGCAGGAATGAGGCCTATGGCTGAAATTCAATTTGGTGGTTTTGCTGCTTTAGCACACAATGCATTATTGAATAATGCCGCTATGTTGAGATGGCGTTGGGGTGCAAACGTGCCACTTACTGTTCGAGTACCACTCGGTGCGAGGACTCGCAGCGGCCCATTTCATGCAAATATGATCGAATCATGGTATGCAAATGATCCAGGTTTGGTCGTTGTGGCTCCGGGCACCCCTCAAGATGCATATGATTTACTTCGAGAGGCTGCAGAATTGGATGACCCAGTATTATTCTTAGAGCATATTGGATTGTATGGTCTGCGCGGAGGTTTAACAGGTTGGGGACAAAACATCAATCAGAATGTCGATACTAAACCTGTCAAAGATGCAATTGATTCTGGGACTCGTCTGAAGATTGGCAAAGCAGGAGTTGTTAGAGGGGGTAGAGATGTAACACTTGTAACATGGGGAGCTATGTTGCACATCGCTAAACAAGCAGCTGATATTCTCTCCAAGGAAGACATCGAGGTTGAGATTATCGACGTTAGAACCCTGATTCCATTTGATGCGGAAACATGTGTATCCAGTGTTAATCGAACAGGGAGGTTAGTTGTTTTACAAGAAGGGCAATGGTTTGGAGGAATTGGACATTCAATGCAATCAAGAATAATGGAGGAATCATTCTATGCATTGGAATCTGCACCCTTTGTTATCGGCGCTTTAGATACTCCAGTTCCATTTGCACCACCTCTAGAAAACCACACTGTTCCAGGATTAGAGCATGTTGTCAAGTCTCTTCGTCAAGCGGTTCAGGGATGAAGTTTGCCAATACCGCACCAATTACCGGTGCCACTGTATATAGAATTAAATTCCCCTCACCATTAACGATATTTGGGCCTAGTGTTCTAGCAGGATTCATACTTGCTCCTGTAAATTCTCCAGCTAAAAATGCCAGTACTGCGACCATTAAGCCTACTCCAAAAGATAGGAAGAACAGATTGACCTTTCTTCTTACCAATACATGAATGCAGTACATCAGAAGTAATGTGATTGCAATCTCAATTCCCCATGATTGCGTAGTTGAAACGCTGGGAGTAGTGGGGCCTGCTACTACGATTAATGCAGCCACCCAGCCACCAATGCATTGAGCGATAATATAACCAGGAAGGGCTTCTCTTTCCAGATTTCCTTTTGCGGCAAAAGCAATTGAAACAGCAGGGTTTATGTGAGCTCCAGAGATTGGTTGAAAGATCATAATAGCAGTAAAAACAGCGAACCCAAACGATATGCTAGTAGCCAGGGGGCTCCAGCCAAGAGCAATTGAGCCACACCCTAGTAGGACCAACAAAAAAGTGCCGCTGAATTCAGCGACATATCTCTTCCACATGGAACCACGACGATTGAAGAGACTGATGAGTTTTCTCTATATATTTCGCAACCATGAAAGAGGAGTTTTTCGTCACACATCCATGGCGGAGGAGGTTAGCAAGCAAGGTATCGCTGCTCTTCTTCAATGGAATGCTCTTCTTATCTCGTTCGCCCTATTCGTTACACTTGCGATTTTAGGTGGTATAACCGCAAAAAATGATTGGACCAACATAGGCATCCTTCTGCTTTTGATTATCATTGCTCTAGCATTGCTAATTACTTCGGCAGATTTCTTCGTTGAAGGTGCTAAAGGTCTAGCCCGAAGAGCAGGAATGGCAGAAGTAGTAATCGGTTTGACCATCGTCAGTATAGGTACATCACTGCCAGAAATTTTGGTAACTGCCACAGCATCAGCGACATCTGGGAACGACCCAGCATTGATGGACTTAGCAGTAGGTAACATCTACGGTTCGATTTTGGTTCAGATTACCTTGGTTTTGGGAATTGTAGTGGCATTCAAACCCCTAGAAATCAGACCAGCATGGCTTAGAAGAGATGGATTATTGATGTTAATGTCTGTAATTTTGCTAACGGCATTACTTTGGGAAGGAGGAGGCCTT
>PAQE01000002.1 GCA_002709705.1 Methanobacteriota archaeon
GTTGCAACCTCTTGTGATTCATCGTGCAAGTATGGGTATGGCATCCCTTTGTCAGCGCGCTTTACCATGTTGTCAAAAGAGTCTTCAGGATACTTATTTGGATCATTAGAGTTGATTCCAACAAAGCCCATTCCAAGTTCCTCAGCCTTTGCTGCAGCCTTGTTGATTCTGTTTATGCTTCCAACAACATATGGGCAGTGATTGCATTCGAATACAACTACTGCTCCAACTTCAGTCATTACTTCGTCTAGAGAGACTTCTCCTCCACCATTTGCATTAGGCAAAGTGAAACCGCTTACTACGTCACCAGGTTCGTATCCCATGTAGATACGTGTGGGGTCCTAGCATATCAGATTGTGGCTATTGCCATCTCACATTCTTCTCTTCGGCGCCGAGCGACTGTGTGTTCCGGCTCAATTGCTAGAACTCCTCCCCAAGCAGCTAATGCTTCGGTAAATCTCTCTGCCTTGTGGTGAATTGCCGCTATTCGCAGACGTGCTCCTAGGTGGCTGCCATCGCAACGGACTGCTGCTTCGAAGTCGTTGAGTGCTGCTTCTTCGCGAGCCCAGTCTAAGTAAAGCAGTCCACGCTGGTGCCAAGCCTCGGTGTGGTCTGGCGCCAATCGAAGTGCTTCATTGAGTGGCGCTTCAGCCTTCTCTGGCCTATCCATCGCCATGAAACAAGATGCTAGTTGAGTCAAGGCGTGGTGATGATGTGGAGCGTTTTCTACAATCACTTCCAAGTCATCTTTGGCTGCCTCCCAGTTGGATAACATCATGTTTGCTTCTGCTCTTCGCAATTTAGCAAGTGCAAGACCTGGCGCTAGTTCAAGCAGAACATTTGCGTCATCCAAGGCTGCCTGAGCGTTCTCAGTTGCCATGTGAATGCTGGTTCTGTTCAGGCGTGCACGTACATGCGTAGGATCGATTTCAATCGCTTCATCAAAGTAAGTCAAAGCAGTCTTGAGATGTGCCTGCCTTGCTGCAATGTTTCCTCTAACGTAGGATACAATTGCTCCTTCTCCTCGAATCGATGCTGCATCGATGTGTTGTGTTGCCCCTTCTAAGTCGCCCATGTCTAAGCACAATAGTGCAGATTCTGCTGCTGCACTTGGGTCCTCATCAGGAAGTAATCTGCGGGCTCGAGTTAATGTCTCACTTGCTTCTGCTTTCTTACCCAGTAGTCTTTGAACACGAGCAAGTCCAAGCCAAGCAATTCCAGATTCTCTATCCATTTCCAGTGCGGCTTCAAACGATGCTGCAGCGTCAACTAACAATGATTGGTCTGTATCCCCGGTACCATCTCTAAGCCTATCCGCACTAGCAAGGTGCATTCTTCCTTCGACTACATGTAAGTCTGGATGAGTTACACCTTCAGGTGTCGAATTCAAGATATCCCAAGCCTCAGTATGGCGGCCTTGTAGCAATCTGCGGCTTGCAATTGCCGCACGAAGATGTCCGTCTGTAGCATGCTTGGCTAGGCTCTTCTCAAGTGCTTCATCAGACTTGACTTGCTCTCCACTTGCCTCAAGAAGATCTGACTTCAACATGACCATTTCTGTTCCACCAGCATCCAACGCTACTGCGTGGATTGCTGCCTTCAGTGCCTCTGAAGAGCGCCCGTGGCTTTCAGACAACACCTTAGCTCGAATTGCCCAAGCCATTCCGTTTTGACGGTCTAATTCCAAACACCTGTCTACGCTTTCAAGGGCCTTACCCTTTTCTTCAAGCGCATAGAGAAGCTCTCCCCTTGCACACCAATCGTCAGAGCGTGATGGGTCTTCCTCAAGTGCACTTTCAATCGCTTCAAGTGCTTCAGAGCGGGCTCCAGCGCGTTGGCGAAGTCCGGAAAGTAGTGAACGGTCAGCTGGCGTATCAAGTCCTAATGCTTCTAGGCGCATGATGTCCTTATGTGCATCCTCATCACCCATAGTTGCAAGCAGATGGGCATGCGCTCGCAACAGTTCTGGATTATCTGGATTCAATGCTAAGCGTGCATCTAACCATCGGCGTCTCTCGAATTCATCGCCTGAGAGAATTGCGGTGTGTTCCAGAATTCTTAGAGTGATATCATCGCCAGGAACTGATGCGTGTGATTGCAATAGCAAATCCTTGGCTCTGCCCAGTCTACCACTTTCTAATGCAACAAGAGCGATTCTTCTAGCATCTGGTGCGGTTAGGTAATCCATTTCATCAATTGTCTCGAGTAGGGAGACTGCAAGTCGAGCAGGCCCCGGAGCCAACAGTGGACTTGTCTCATGGTCTGCATCTAGAGCAATTCCTGCAACTAGGGTTTCTAGTGCCTGTAATGCTTCGCCCTTACCTTGAAGTGCCTCGAATGCAAGAATTGTTCCATCCAATTCTGGATGTGCTGAGCGCACACCATCGAGCCCAGCGACTAGTCGCTGTACACGTTCTTCTAATCCATCCATCCTCTTGCCCATCATGGCAGAGGTGGACGCCTGCGCTTCCTGCAGGAGGATCATGCCATCGCCCAGTCCGTCCAGCGATTCGTGAGTCTTACTGAGCCACCAGCCCAAGCCTCCTCCTGCTGCAAACAAACCGAGTCCCATCGAGACGGTGATCGGGTCCATCAAGGCCCAGCCATTTTCTCAAGGCTATATGCTCTCCTACGCGACTCATGCGCGAGAGTGCGTTTCCGCGACCTCTAGAGAATAGCCGAAACAAACGACTAAGTCACTCGTTTAAGGTAAGTTCAAACGCCTACACCAATCAGTGGGCTACAGGGTGAAAGGTATGGACGAGATTCACTGGTGGAGCGAACGCCTTGAGGCGTGGTCTCACGAGGGTTTCAACATCGAGGCTTTTCGCGATGCTTTACGTGCTGAACCAGCACGTGGAAGTGAACTGTTAATGCAGTTCGACGATTTAATTTCAAAGAACAGATCACTAAGACGTAGAGTCATCGATTCTACAATGCCAAGAGACAAAAAAAGCCGATGGTTGAGAGATCTAGATGATGTCAGCAATACTGAACATCTACTAGAAAAGTGGGATAAAGATGCGGCATTAAATCGTCCGTGGGAACCCTACATTCACAAAGCTGAAGGCAGATGGTCGGAGAGAGGTAGAAGGAGTAATTTAAGTGCGATTGTCAAGCGATTAAATGCTTTAGACCCGTCTTCATTCTCCGCTTGTCAACCTATGTTCATTCTGTTTGATGACGTTAGTAGTGAATCACTAATATCATCGATGTTGGACGATATTGAAAACGATGAAGAAAGAAGGAGACAAGTCGTTGGAGAGATGATTGAATTACTTGCCCGAGATGGAATCGATGCTTCTGATGCTAGGAGGATGAAAATTAATGATGCCCTCGACCATCTATCTGCATTACAGTCTAGAGCGGAAACAGCTCGGAACAATCGCTTACGTATTGAGAAGGATATTCGTTCATATGATAGTGAACTAGCAGACCGTTTACTTGAGAAAAAAAGTGATGATTTGACTACTGAGGTTGATGCAATTGTCGACAACTTATCTAGTAGGTTATCAACGCTTACATCTACTGTAAATGAGTGGATTAAGTTGGGCATTGTATTCCCAAATAATGGAAGAATTCTTCCTCAGGACTTACTTGACTGGGAGGCGGGGTTACCTGAAATTGAGAAGGCCGTAGAAGTCCATTTGCGAGCTTTAGAGAGATGGAGGGATTTCGAAACCTTGTGGCCAGATAGGTGTGGCAATTCTTCGCTGGTTGGTAAACTCGATATGACCGAAGAATTCGTAGATATGGTCGACTCACTAGATCAGGAATGGCGTGAACTCGAACTAGAAGGAATGCAAATTATCGGATCGTGGGAAGACCGTGGGTTTGCAATGGATGTATGGAGAACTAGGGTCTCTGAAGAGCCCCGTAGTGCAATTGCTTGGCTAAAGCGAGAAGAGGTAAAATACCAAACTGCTAGTGAATTAATCGATTCATTAATGGCTCTTGATGCATCCATAGATGGTGAAGAAGAAATTGTGCGAAGGGTTGCTATTCTGCGTGAATTCGACCTAGAATTAGACCTCCTTGAAGAGATGGATTCCTACATCAATAGTCGTGCAAGAAGGGCTGCTAGACATCGCTCCATGTTGGAAAGTGAGTGGATGGAATTTATTCGAAAGGGTTTAGTTAATGATCAGCCTACTGCTTCCTTAACATTGGCTGAATTTGAAACTTTGATTGCTGAATCTAGACTTAACAAAAGAAAGTCGGGGATTCCGATTGAGAGATTGGAAAAAAGAATGCGAGAAGAGATTGATGAATGGTATGAAAATGGTTTCACTGTCGATTCCCTAGAAGAGATTCTTGAAGAAAATCCTGTCGACCTTGCACTTAGGATGACATCTATACGGGAAGCGGTTGCTAAGCATGAGCAATTANGAAGAAGAGTTTCTGGACTTGATTGGACGAGAGACCCGGAGTTATCCGTTGCCATTAATCTCGACCTCTCTCGNCCAGATCGTCTAGGAGCATTGGCAGCAGAAATNCCNCANTTGATGATGGATTTAGCACAAAAGCAAGTNGTTGACAAAGATTTCACGTTCATAGCGTGGAGGCCCCATAAACGNACAAGACCTGTTTTGGTTCCAGTACCTGCAAATAATGTTGAGGATGCAATGGAAGCGATATTGGAAGAGATGGAAACAAGTGATGTCGAGGATGTTGAAGACGACCCAGCAACTCCTGAAGAAGCAGAGGCAGAAGATGTTTCTGCAGAAGAAGTAACGGAAGAAGAAGTGGTTACTTCTGAAGATCCAGAAACTAATGACGAGNTTGNAGGCGAAGTCGATGAAGAGGTTTCTAAGANTAAACCTGGCCGNATTAAGGGATTAGTTAGTGGGGGCGGTCGCGATGGTATTGGTAAATTTGGGGCGTTAGGAGACATGGTAGGTGGAATAACCGACCGGCTTGGCGTCACAAATTACGGGCTTGCAGGTTCTAGTTCTGACAAGGAAGATGAAGGCCAAGAACACCCTCCTGAAGAGGTATCTCCGGCAACAGATGATTCATCATTGGCAGCAATCTTACGCTCTTTAGGNNTAGAAAATGAAGCGGACATGCTGCTGGATAATGGCGACATTAATTCGGTAAGGCGTTCGTTAGCATCCCATGTTGGACTTGAGCCTAGAGACACCAGATTGGATAGGTTGCTGCGTCTATCTTTGCGATTAATGCCTAAAGGAGATGAAGATGACGGACAAAGATTTGTTCTGCTGTCAACTCTAGCCCAATTTGCAAAAGAGCTTTCAAAATGGACCCGTGTTCGATTGGAGGCAAGACATAGTGGGGCTATTGGAAATTTGCTAGAGGATTCTTTGACANTGGGCGAGGCTTTGATTCGAATACCNGGCCCCGGNGTTGCATTACCCTTNGATGCTGATGATTATACTCTCCCAGCACCAGATGACATTGACTCTCTTTCAAACGAAGTCAATGTCCTTGGGCGTCGAATAATGTTGGCTAGTTCCGGCGGAGTCCGTTGATTACGAGCTCAAGTCTCCNAAGAGATCATCCATCTCATCATCACTCAAATTATCTTCACGTGGTGCAGCCTGAACCAATACAGGAGGNGGNGNAGGCAACGGTTGATTTTCAACCATTGGAGGCATTATCGGCGCCCCTGCGGGAGGGGCTGGCATCGGCATGCCNGGAGGGGGNGGCATAATTNCCGGCGGACCCATATTAGGAGCTGGCAATGGAGGAGGCGGTATCATTGCTGGAGGGGCAGGGGCTGCCGGGAGAGGAGGAGGAGGCATAATTGCCGGCGGGGGCATAATTGCCGGAGGCGGCATGGCTGCTGGTAGTGGCGGAGGCGGGGGGATTGTTACAGGTGCCTCTACTGCCGGAGATTCTGATACAGGAGGTNNCTCTTCATCTTGCGACGCCGGTACCTCTTCTTGCTCAACAACTTCCTCNTTTGGGACCTCAGGTTCAGGTTGTGATTCCGGTTCAGGCTCGGATGTTGACTCCTTTTCTTTTTCATTAGCCTCAGAGGTTGGTTCTGGCCAGTCGACTTCATCTGCTGCAGCAGATGTTTTCTCTTCAACAACTGGAGATGATTCTACAACTGGTGGCTCTGGGGTTTCTGTAACTGTATCTTCTGATNCAACTTGAGGAGTTGGAGCGTCTNCTGATTCAACAGGTACTTCCTGCTGCATTTCAGCCGCTTGTACAAATGCCTCCTTTTCTGCAGCTGCTGCTGCAATTGCAAGCTGTTCGGCTTCTCGATTAGCACTGAATCTTTTCGCAATTAAATCGGCCCTTGCGTCAAGGGTTGCTGTTTCCAGTTCTTCACCACGCAGAACATTAATCATAACATCATCAATCAAATCCATAGCCAAGTTGGTTAATTCTCGGTTTGAGCGCCAACGGTTGATGTAAAATGAGTGATTGCCTGAATTCGTCGAAATTACGAACCTTTCTGGATCCATTAATTGGAATAATGCAAGGACCGATGCGAGGATAAATGGAATCAAAAACAAGTTACTGATCATGAATGTGGAAATTANTGATGCCCCACTTACAACCCACCAAACTCCTTTGAAATCATCTAACCAATCCATTCTCTGATGGGAAAAACCGGTGTATGAATCGCGGCGAGCGGCGAGTATATCTTTGGTTGAAGCAGATGCCCCAATACGGTCTATCTTAGCAACCCTGATTAAATCAGAATCCGCCAATATCGATAGTGTATGATTTCCGCATGATGATTCTTTCAGAACAAATTCATTCATACCNCTGCCGGACCTTACTCCGTGAGCGCGCATACGAGGTGGGCCGTCAATCCAAGATTGTAGTGTTCCACTCATACCCGCTACTACTCCGCATATAGAGGCGATTATTGCCAACCATAGGCCCTGGCCCCACTCTGGGTCTGTTTCTGATTCTGGTAGCATTAGGCTCCAAACTAAAATTGACAAAGCGATGAANACCCCTCCGCTGCCGGAAACAAAATTCGGGGTNCGGGAAGAATGTCCAATCATTGAGCGGACTTGCAATATTGTTGCTGAGAACAAAATAATTCCAGCGAAAATGAGCATTATNGTTGCAACATATCCAGCATTATGCATGTCTGCATTATCGCCGCATGCCTCTTCTTTTTGGGATTTTGTTAGGTCAAAAAAATCACCTGCTGCCATACAGTCGTCATAATAATCTTCAAGGCTTTTCGAATCAGTTTCACAGTCTGNTCCATCGCATACTTCTACAGAGATTTCGCTCAAGCCCATGTCTGATTCNATGGTTTGACCGTCAGATTCNATTGANTTCTTCAACCAAGACTCGTTGATTATCGAATTAGATGCTAGTACTAGAGCAAAAACCGTCAATGCAAGTGCAATTTGAGAGCCAGGGTTCCTCTTCATAGTCACCGCCGGTGCTGTAGATGTAGCGGATATCTCGTCTTCGCCCATAATGCGCGAGGGTTGCATTCAATTGATGAATATTAACCTAAAACTAACTTCAAGCGTGCTTCTCTGTGAGCCACGCCTTAACATCGTCTCTTGCTGAGAAACCTTTGCCTTCCTTGGTTCCAACTACAGTTTCGATTGCAGCCTCAGAAGCAATGTCAAGAATCCTGTCCGTTACTAGGCCATTGATAACAAGGGCAACCGCTCCGTCAGCATCTTGCGCAGCTTCTTCCAGCTTTTTGGGGCCAACTGCTTCGGATATTGTGCCATCGACATTAACGAATACGGCATTGTTCTTCTTCAGTTCAGCAATATGATCGAAATATTCGTGCACTTCAGCAGGTGCATCTTCAGGCTCCTCGATTTCATCGAGCCATGCTTCAGCGTCTCCTGTGGGTTCGTCCTCAGGTAATTTTGCAGCGAACTTCGATGCTTCCATCTTTTGTGCTAGACACTTTGTTATTGTCTTCTGTGGAAGCAATTCCCATTCTTGTCCAACTGGGGCTTGTGAAACGAAATCAATTTTCAGAGTCTCGTTTAATTGGCGGAATAACATCTCTCCNCCGCGATCGCCATCGATTGCTAGAATTACATTTTCTTTAGAATTTGCAAGATCAATTAGTTCTTGTTTTATCGAACCNGCTCCATCGCAGGAAATTGTATTTTTAATTCCGAAGTTTAACAAATTGCGCACATCATTTCGTCCTTCAACAATGATTAGTGAATCACTAGATTCAACGTTTGGGCCACATGTTAATCCGTGGTAGTTTTTCGCTGTTCCAACGGTTAATACGCTGCGAACTTCCTCAATAACCGTCTTAGTTGCTGCATCGCCAGAATTGACCATTTCTAGTAACAAGTCCTTAGCACGATCGATAACCGCGTTAACCTTTGTAGAGCGAACGTCTTGAATTTCTGTAACCACAATCTTCGCTGCGCATGGGCCAATTCTATCGATTGTTTCCAAACTAGATGCAATAATTGCGGTTTCTACATTATCCATGCTACTGGGGATTAAAATTTCACCTGTAACCTTACCAGCATTGCTTTTTACTTCAACATCAACATGACCAATTCTTGCGGTTCGTTGTAGCTTTCTAAGTTCTAATTCGTCCCCAAGTAGGCCTTCTGTCTGACCCATGATTGCGCCGATTATATCCTTGCGCTGGACGTTTCCGTTGACCTTTAGGTCAGCTTTGATGAGGTATTTCATTGCCTTGGCTTTGCCTCCGCCTTTGCCTCCGCTTCTACCTCCGTTGTTTTTTCCTTTTGCCATGAGAATCTCTCCTTATCCTTACCAACATCGGCCTTTCAGTGAGCCTTTCGGCACATTTCCAGGGTGACCATTTAGACCTCGATAAGAGGTTTTTCTTGGTCGTGAATTGGATTTGGACAATTGCCCCGACCTGCCCCCCCTTCTTGAATCCTCTCTAAGTAAAAATGCGATTTTGGCAGTTTTGGAGAATATCAATTGGATTCAAGAGGTAAGAGGTTGTCGCTAAGTTGTGACCGGCGAGAATGTAGGGGCACTTACTGTGTTCAGAACGACCGTTGAAGTTATGCTTCGAGACGGGGTTTTGACGCGTGAGGAAAAGCGCCTAATTATCAAACTTGCAAACTCATTGGGGCTTTCGCCAGAGGAGCCGGCAGAAATCTATGCAGCCATTCGTGAAAACCGAGAAACTGAAGAAGGGAGAGAAGTTACTCCTAATGAACAAAGATTAGTCTACACAAGAGTTTTCGAGGTTGCAATTGTTAACGCTTCGCTATCTAAAGACGAGTTCGCAGTTCTTGCAAATCTTAGGGCCCAATTCAATATTGAAGATGATGACCATGCGAGAATCGAAGCCGATTTGCGTGAAATGATTCGGCAAAAGACCGAAGATGAAAATGTTGTAGACAAAATGTTGGGAACTCTCAAAGATAGTGTTTCGCTAGTTGGAAGCCTCTTCGACGGCGTTCGAACGAAAAATAACTGAGGTGATTTCTTGGTCGATGACCTCGATTCTTTATTCGATAAAGGGCTACCCAAGGGCCGTAAAGTTATGCCGTTTCTAAAATCAGCATATGACTGCGGAGCCCAAGGACTAGTTAATCGCTCGATTACAGACAAAGTGCTACAACAAAGTGGGCTTGCATTTCATATTGGAACCGATGACCCAACGATGAGAAGAATTGCTTCTTGGTTGTTAACAAACCATGAAGATAGGATTGAAGATCTAATCAGGCGATTATGGAAGAGGTGCGGAAGAGAAGATGTGAAGCTCATCGGTTTGCTTTTTGCCAATACAGAAGGAGACGCATGGGCAAAAATGCTAATCACTATCAACAAAGCATTGCCATTAGATCTAATTCTAGAAATGGCCGAGGAAATCAAACGCTCGGGACGAGATGTCCCTGGAGTAGAGTTCCTATCTTCATTCAATGCGAACAAAATTCAGATGCAAAATGCCATGTTGATTGCTTCGCTTGACATGAAAGAGGAATATTTGCACCTCGTAAGTAATGCGCCCGAGGGTGGAGAGTTGTTCGAACGCATTAGAAGGCGCGCTCTCGATGCGTGAGTTTTTGTTGTACCTTGTCACAGGTCCTCCCATGGCAGACCGTTTTCTTCCAGCTGATGACCCGGTGCTAGAAGAAGTGCTAAACTGGACGGTTGCACGAGATGCTCAAGATATCAGACGCCTACTTGAGTGGTTGCCTCTCGCCCGTTCTTCGAAAGAAAGACGCGCACTTCTTGCCCGAGTACACGAACTTCTAGGAGAAGTCGAACTATCTTTGAATGGTCTAGATTCAATGCACTGAGGTGTTAACTTGCAAACCGGAATAATTCTTGCCGGAGGTGAATCTAGCCGAATGGGTCATGACAAATCTCTAATCAATTCCAATGTTAGCAGACTTGCAAATGAGTTGAAAATCGCTGGTTGCACTAGAGTAGTAGTCATGTGCGGTAGTGCTGAACGTATGGCTTTGTTTGATGAAGAATGCATCATTGATTCCAAGGAAAGTTTAGCAGAGTCATTATTCGATTTCATCACAGAATTAAGTGGAAGCGTTCAACTCGCACCTTGCGATGCATATCTAGCAGATGCAGAATTATTTTCGAATACCAACGGTGTACCAACTGATGACTTCGGTAAAAGGCAACCCCTACTTGCCAAAATAGAGGACCTTGGCCAGTTGAGGAATTCCAAGAAAATATCTGAAATGTTTCAAGATATCCAATCTTGCGATGGTGGAATCAAAGCTAGGAACATCAATACTCCAGAGGAGTTCAAGGAGATTTTATCTTACCTGAACTAAACATATCGATAACTTTGGGATACAAAATGTGCTCCTGCTTTTTGACTTTCTCGGCCAGTGATTCTTCATTGTCTGTAGGGAGAACCTCGACTTCTCTTTGCATAATAATCGGACCTGTGTCCATCCCACTATCTACAAAATGAACGGTGCACCCAGATTTAGAAACGCCAGCAGCAATAGCATCTCTATGAGCATGAGCGCCCGGGAAATCAGGTAATAATGAAGGATGAATATTGAGAATCCTGCCTGCCCATGGCTCGACAAAAGAAGGAGTTAGAATCCGCATATATCCTGACAAAATAATTGCTTCAACTCCGTAATCCAATAGCACTTCACTAACTTCTCGTTCGTGAATTAAACGCCTCTCTCCACTATCTGATATATCTGGAAGCGGGACAACTATGGCTGTCACACCCAACGCTCCAGCCTTATCTAAGCCCGGAACATCTGGCTTATCACTAACCACAACCGTAGTCGTATGATTACAGTCTGAACCCTGCTGGTGTTTCAAGAGAACCTCCATCCCTGAACCTGAACCAGAAATGAATACTGCAAGACGCAGAGGATCTTCAGGAGTCCCGATTCTTGGGAGGCTCCAATTCTCTGCCATGAAACTGCGAGGGGTTGTTCGGCAATATGCCTTGGGCTCGTGCAACAATTTACTCATGTGGCAAATATTAGACGGCAGCAACGAGAAGAGGTTCAAGACCGTGATTGAATCAGAGCCAAATCAATGCCTGAATAATCTGTGTCCGGTGAAAAGCATTGCAATTCCTCTGGCATTGGCTTCATCGATTACTTCCTGATCGCGAATTGAACCACCGGGGTGCACGATTGCAGCAGCTCCCGCTTCAGCGGCTTGCTCGATACCATCTTTGAATGGGAAGAATGCATCGCTAGCAAGAACGCATCCTTTGCCTCGCTCACCAGCTCGCCTTGCCGCTATTCTAACCGCCTCAACACGACTGGTTTGTCCAGGGCCGATACCTACTGTCGCTAAGCCTTGAACCATTACAATTGCATTTGACTTGACTTGTTCACAGACTCTAACTGCAAATTTCATTGAAGCAATTTGTTCCTCTGTAGGTGCATTGTCTGTAACGACTTTCGCCTTGTTCCAATCGATTACAGGGGCTTCTTCTGTTTGTACCAGCCAACCACCCTCGATCGACTTACGCACTGTTTTTCGAGGGAGTGGCGCTAGGCGATTTTTTGGTGAATCTATTGTCAATATCCTGCGATTTTTCTTTTGCATCAATACTTCCTTGGTCCCTTCTTCGTATCCCGGTGCCATCAGAACCTCGAGGAATAGCGTTCCTAGAGCTTCAGCGAACTCCATGGTTACGGGTTCATTCACACAGATAATTGAGCCAAATGCACTTTCTGGATCACTAGCTAGTGCTGCCTCGTACGCTTCTAATTGCGTCTTACCTAAGGCCGCTCCACATGGATTGTTGTGCTTTACAATCACACATGCGTGAGGAGTATTTGGCCATTCGTCAGTAGATAGTGCACGACAAAGTCTGAGTGTTGCATCGGCATCAGAATAATTGTTGTAACTCATTGCTTTGGCTCCCTCTACTTTGGCAGTTACCAATGTCTCGCCCTCTGGAGCCCCTGGGTCAACATACAATGCTGCGGCTTGATGTGAGTTCTCTCCATAGCGTAGTGTTTGCATTCTATGTGCTGCAACAGACATTGTGTTAGGAAGACGTTTTGTTTGCTCTTCTGTATCATCGCTATCCTCGGGCCTGCCAACCCATCTACTGGCCAATTCATTGGCTATTGCAGAATCATAACTCGCTGTATGCTCATATGCTTTCAGAGCCAAACTCCTTCTAGTTTCGAGTGAAACTTTGCCCGATGATAATTCTTGTAGAACTGAATGATAATCTTGAGGATCGCAAGTAATTATTACGTTCACATGATTTTTTGCAGATGCACGAACCATTGTAGGGCCGCCAATATCTACCATTTCCAACAAGTCCAAGTCCGCTAAAGGTGGTTGGATTGCTGCTGCATCGCTAAATGGATACAGGTTGCAGGCAACGACCTCAATCATCGGATATCCCAATTCAGATAAGCCCGCTGCGTCTTTTTCATTCTCCAGCCTGCATAGCAGAGGTCCGTGAATTGCTGGATGCAAAGATTTGACCCTACCATCGAAAATTTCGGGATGGCCGGTCACATCTGAAACGCCAATTACATCCAAACCAGCGTCCCGCAATTTCCTTGCTGTTCCGCCGGTTGATACCAGTTCAAATCCAAGGCTATCCAAGCCTTTTGCAAATTCAACAATGCCAGTCTTATCATAGACCGATAGTAAAGCCCGGGGGCGGGAGGTCGACTCCATGTGCGGTACCCGTTAAGGAAGGGATTTGTGGCAGTCAAATGAAGGTGCCGACTCAATCTCCTCTTGCTGAAATTACCTGATCTACCCTAAGAAGGCTACAAGCAGACTCGCAGGCAGCCGAAATTGCATGTTCGATAGTATACGTTGGCAACCAAACAGAAGAAATAGCACCTGGTTTGCCTGATTGTGTGATTCCACTGTCTGTTTTACCTGCACGATGTAATGAACGTAACTCCAAAAGCGAGTCTATTTTATCTTCGCCAGCATTAGCCGAAAGTGCTGCGGGTATGCCTTCCAATGCCCTTGCAAACGCCTCCATCGACAATCTTTCTCTGCCTGGGCAATTTTCAGCGGCCTCTCTTACTCTCAATGATGCGGCCATATGCAGGCTGCCCCCTCCAAGAATTACCAAATCCTCTTCCTTTGCCAAGCATGTTGAGCGTAATGCATCGTACAAACCTCTGATTGTTTCTTCGGCAGCTACACCATCTGTGCCACCTACGAGTAAAGTAACAATTCCTGCATTCTGGCCAACTTCAAGAATGATTCTTTCTTTGACCCCTTCAGCGCCTTCTAGCCTTTGATGCTCTAGAGAGTCTATCTTGCCCAAGGAAGAAGATAGATCATCAAGATGGTCACACAATTTGGCACCGCATGCCTGAGCTATGTCTTCAGCCATGGGCCTCTCAACCCCGCCTAAAGCGAATATTTCTGAGTCCGCAAGTGAATGTAGTACCCTAGAATCAATACCTTCAGCAGAGAAAATGATATTCGCTCCACATGATTTTACTTTCTGAATTATCTTCTCAATCTGATTGTGCTCGGCATCGATAAATCGCTCATACTGTTCAGGAGTGCTGATTTCAATTTCTGCTGAAACGGTGGATTGTTCAAGTTCCAATGGGCAGGATAAGACTGCAATTTTCGCATCACTAAGATTGCGAGGCATTCGCTCTAAGGCCAATCTCTTTTCCAGAATAATTCCTGGAATTAGAGTGGATGTTGCTGGAGTTCCTTCCCCTGCCTTTGCCATTCTTACTCTCTCATAGTCACTATCTGGAATCATCTCAACCGCTTGAGCGATTAACTTAGACAGATGGTCTAGCGCCCCTTCGGTTGAACGCCCCACTAGAGCGGTTCTTGCTACCTTTTCCAAATTATTATCCAGAGGGGCAGACCTAGAATCTAGTTCATCCAAAGTTTGTGATAATGCCATTTCGTATCCTTTTACGAGGATTAGAGGGTGTAATCCTCTCTCCAGTAGCCTGCCGGCTTCACTCATCAATTCACTAGCGAGTAGAATGCAACTAGTTACGCCATCACCACAAGCATTCTCTTGGCTCTCTGCTAGACTTACGAACGCTTTAGCGGCTGGGTGTTTAACCAATAACTCAGCAACTATCTTGGCACCATCATTTGTAACCGCAGCTTCACCGTTAGTCTTGTACAACATTTTGTCAAGACCATTTGGCCCAAAGGTGCCCCTTAACACATTACCGAAAGCAATTGCAGCACCGACTAATTTCTGAGTTACTCCAATACCACTGGTAACCGATGTAGAGGAGTTGGTTATCCTCACAGGAGCGGTTCCTGTGCCATCAGGAGACTGTGCCATGAGTATAGCGGGAATGTCGCGCCTTCATCAATCCATCTTTTGAATATATTATCGAAAAACTGCAGAATGCTAGTAATCGATAGTTCATCGTTTGCGCTTTTTCGACTTACGGCCACGCTTGGAATACTCCCAAGCCCTAGATTCTCTTGCTCTGCGCTCAAGTGTTTCGTACTGGTCTTCAACAGGAACATGAACATCATCAGGCATTTCTGCAAATGAAGATACGGATAATTTCATTCCCCCTAGCTCTTCCTGCAAATCCCGGATATTTTCTCCATTTCTTCCAATTAAGGTGGACACTACTCCCTTTGGTGCGTAAATTTCAGCGGAGTTGGTTCCTGTAATCTTCACGCCGCATGACACACCAACCCAATCTCTAATCTTCTTGACCAATTGATCTCTAGCTAATGCTGCGACGGGTGAAACGCCTTTGCCCGAGGAAACTCCGTCTACAGGAACTACGGCGATTTCTGAACCAAAGGCGAACATTTCGTGGGTGATTTTCCCACTAGGAAATTCTACAACTTCTATTACCGGCCTTGCCAGTTCTTCCTGCATCCCACTAGGCGGTTTAACGGTCATCCTTAGTTCCAATACTTGTTGGATTTGTCCCGATTCTACATGTAAAATTGTATCCAATACTTGGCTTACTAGCCCTAATTCGACCTTTCCTATCAGCCTTTGAATCGCTTCCAATGCTGAATTTGCGTGAGTTACCCCTAGAAGTCCAACACCTGCTAATCGAACATCGGCAAAAATTTCGAAATCTCTGGCTCTACGGACTTCATCAAAGATGACGAAGTCGGGGCGAACAAGGAAAATGATCTCCGCTGTCTTTTCCAAATCTCCTTCTAATGGTGCATATTGAGTTATTCTATTTGCGAGTTGCAAATCCCTAGGTGCTTCCATGGTTTTGACCATCGCTCCAACATCTTCATCCAAATATTCTGCAATGGCTTGAGCTAATGTAGTCTTACCAGAACCTGGGCGGCCACAAATGAATACACCGCGATGGTGGTCCGAAAGCCTTGATATCAATTTTGGATCGATNTCATAATCGCTCAAGTGACANNTTTGCTACNGGNCTTACGATNGTNATNTCTCTNGCATCNGCAAATGGNGGCCANGCACAAGANATNCTNAGGTCNCCTAACTGGATTACTTGACAGCCNTTNCTNTCGATTTCCAAGAAACAATCNGAGCGGTCNCGNTTATCNTCAACTAAAGTCAGTATNTCCTCTTGTAAGGATTCNANGCGTAAAGTGTCCCATCCTCCATCATCTGCNCCTTCTACATCAGCAAGACGCAGATTGCCGATTCCACCGGCTTTAGTTCGAGGTGGACAATCTGCTTTCAAAAACAGGGTATGAACATCATCCTCTATCAAATTCTCAAGAATCTCGGGTAAATCGGGATGACTNGAGAATGTTGCCATGCACCTAGGTGTGCAAGCGTAGTCCTTGACCCTTCGCTATCAAACTACAGCAGGTTCCAGTGAATAGTAGGTCCACCACAAGTAGGCAGTCGTCAATCCACAGATAACTACTCCTGGCCCTGCAGGCATACCTATTGCCGTGCCCAATACAACCAGAATCCATGTGCAAACAACGAACGATACAATCGAAATAATCCTCGCTCTGTCTATTCCCAACAATGCCTTTAGATCATCCCAACGAATCGCTCCCCAAACTACGAAAAATCCGAGGATGTAAACACTGGTGAAAATCATCGCATAAAACATTGAATCTGTAACAAAGAAATTGAAGCCGATAGCGCCTAATGATGTAGTCCACAGCTTCTTCAGTGGATCTTCATAATTTGTCAGTAAATAGATGGCTGCACCAAAACTGAC
The DNA here is from genome assembly GCA_002709705.1 of Methanobacteriota archaeon. Classification (GTDB taxonomy): domain Archaea; phylum Thermoplasmatota; class Poseidoniia; order Poseidoniales; family Poseidoniaceae; genus MGIIa-K1. The sequence goes on from PAQE01000002.1 coordinate 16,542, forward strand.
CAACAGGAAAATTGGATTAGCAGAAGCAAATGATTCTATCACATTAGATAGTTCTGGAAGCGGTTCTAGAACAAATAGCGGTTCGGAATCTTCAGGTGACGAACTGCCGGCCATGATTGTGCGAGAGGCATCGGATTCTTCAATGTGGCCTTGAAATTGGCAATGCTTGAATCGCCTTCTGTGTCCACCTGACACCTCTCAAAGCAGCACCATAATCAGGAGTTGGAGTCCATGCTTGTCCCGAATTAAATTTCTTAATTCCGGAAATGAAATGCATAAGCTCTGCTTCAAGGGGGGAGATCGCAGATTCGCAAAAAATTTCACTCTCGCCATTTTCTGAAACCAAGGTAACTCTATCGTGGATATCCAAATCAAACCTGATGCTAGCGTTTGAGCCAACTAATGTAACAGTCCTTCTCTCCCGAATAGTTTGCCACCCCACATCAATAATTGCCTCGATCCCGTGAGGGAATTCCAAAGCGATGCGCGCCTCGACTTTATCGCCTTCAACATGCACTGCACTAGGTTCTGATTCACTCATAAAATAACACATTAAGTCGATGGCGTGAACCCCTAACGCTTCTATTACGTTCCCGTCCTCGGGGGCGTTACGGGTTGTTCTGCGTACGAATCTCATCGATTCTATTCTTCCTAATTCGCCGTTATTGATCATCTGATTTGCAAGAGTTATGGCTGGGTGGAATCTCAATAGGAGGCCGACACCCAATATTCTGCCAAACTCACGAGCATTAGCAAGGACTTGAGCGGCTTCTGATTCTGAACACCCCAAGGGCTTCTCAACTAACACATGATATCCTTTTGACAACAATTTTTTGGCTTGAGATGCGTGAAGATTGGAGGGTGTTGCAATGATAACTAAATCAGCATCTACATCAACGAAATCGCTCTTGACTTCATCAGCTAAAGTCGCAGCACTTCGAGCTGATTTTGATGTATCTATAACCGTGATGTGATCGATTATTCCTCGCTTTCTGAAAGATGCAAGCACCCTCAGGTGATTCTGACCCCAGCGACCGCATCCAAGTAAAGCGACTTTGAACACGTTTGACCCACAAGTGTTTCAGCCTTCAGACTTACCCTCTTCTTCAGTTGTTTCAGAAGTTGGAACTTCGGATTCATGTGGTTCGACTTGAACTAGTTGTAAGGTATCCACTTCTTCCAAAGTATCAAGTTGAGTCACCGTTACTCCAGCACGAGAAATTGCATAGATGTAGTCTCCCATGAAAATTGAGCGTCGGATATTGTGTGATGACCACCAAAAGGGTTCTTCAGTGTCATAAAACTGGGAATGGTCTACTTCACCATGAAGTTCTAAACCTTCTTCGGTGACATTCACAATCATCAATTTGCTTACCCAATCATATTCGTAATGGTAGTATCCGTCCTCATCATAGTAGTAATCGTAGCGATATGTGTTTAGAGGCACTGCGAGCATGCCTTTTGGTGCCCAATACTGGAATGCTTTGTGCTCCCAAGTTGCTTCTGACCAAGCCCAAGTCCAGCCATCTGTCGGGTCTTCAACTGGAGAAAGTGAAAGTGTTTGAGTTTCTTGTGGGTCCGAGAAATTTGACACATTGAACAAGGATAGTCTGGTGTTGCCCCAGTCCAAACCCAGCCCTGTTTCTTCATCAGCAGGCCCGAGTCCTATTGTCAAGATTGCATTATCAGATAATGGGTGGATGTAGGTTGATACTCCCGGAACTTTTAGTTCACCCATAATTGTTGGTGATGTTGGATTGCTCAAATCTATAGTCCATAGCGGATCCATGTTCTCGAAAGTCACGATGTAAACTCTATCTTCCACGAACCTTGCCGACCAGATTGTTTCATTGTAAGCAATTCCATCTACTCTTCCCATTTCCAAAAGTCTAGTTTTTCCTGTATCAGTATCCAATACATGAGACAATGTGATGACGTGGTTTTCCATTGGCTCTGGGTTCTGCATCCACCATCGGCCCCATTGGCCCGTAGTGGTGGCTACTCGAACCACTCCTTCATGCTCTGAGATTGAAAATTGGTCGAGTATTGTACCATCAACTCTACCTGAGCCTGCATAGGTTGTTTCTCCAGGTTGACTGATGTCAAAGGTGTGAATGTTTGTGGATTCCATCAAATCATCATGGCCCCAGAACCACCAGGTAGCCCATGCGTTTTCTGTAATGATTAATGTGTCCTGTGAGGAGTATACTAACGGCCAATTTCCAACGATATGGTCTGCCTCAAAATCAAGTTCTTCTGAAATCAAATCTATTGTGAAAATGCTGGTGTAGCCGCGGTTCAAAGCACCCTCTGGTGCAGCAAAAGATGAGCAATCGTCATCAAACAGCTGGTGTGTACTAATCGCATCGCCAATGCGTTCATGTACTTGAGGAAGAATTTCTTCAAGAGAGATTTCGGACATTATCTTTTGATTATGTTCCATTGCTTCTTGTGCTGCGACCTCCCTCATATTACGGCGTTCTTCATCAGAATAATCTGAGTCCCAATAATCATCAGGGTATGAAATCCAAGTTCGTAAATCTGGAAGATTCATCCAAGCGTGAGTAACTGTTCTTACAGTACCTGCAACTTCCCTTGCAGTCATGTAATATCCCTCAATATACAACTCTCTGTTAATCTCTGGAGATGATGAGTTCGAGACATCAAATACAGTGAATTTGGTCAATGTGTTTGTCCTCCAACCATACCTCTCATCATTCCATCTCATAGCTTCTTGAAGTGGGTCACCATAATCGATATTCCAACTGGAAACTATCGATACAACGACTAAATTGTCTCCATTCAACATCATTGCGACAGGGCTTCCTTGAATGGCTGTTGTTGATGCATGCTCTATTTCTCCGAACTCGGGAACGTCCATGATGTGTAGGACTCCGTTATCTACAAAGAATATGTTAAACCCGTTTGTCTTAACAAAATCAGCCTCATCTACTCCCTGCTCCTGGTTATTTGTTCCCGAATAATCAACTCCTTCTTGACGAGCAGAAACTGGTGGTAAAGAATTGGAGGAAACGGGTGAGCCTGCGTCATCCATTGCCATTTCTGCTCCGTCTTCTAACCAGATTCCTCCTCCCCAGTAATACACATCATCAACCGCTTGAAGTAAACTTGTACGAGCTTCCTCTTCGATACTTTGCTTCAATGCATATTCTAGTTCATCACAATCTGAGAAAACTTCTAGATTTGGAGAACCAATCGATCTTTTTGCAACGTCCCCTAAATCTGTTGTAACCATCTCATATTCATCGTCGTTATCGAATAGCCCGATGCACCCAGACATAGTCATTAACAGAACCATACTTACTGCCAAGAAGGGTGTTGTATTTCTACGGGCCATGAATGCCCGTGGCTAGCCAGATATAATGTAACATTGGTAACAACTAGACAATTCACCCATGATAATATGAATAAGCAGTGTGCGTGGGATGTTTGATGACGAGTTCAAGCATCAACCCTGTCAAGAAGTGGGTTATGCGCCAATATTGGCGTATGCAACAATCTCAATCTATCATTTCTCTAGGTCTTTTAGGCTCGACATTGACTCTACTATTGTGGGATTATGTCAGTTGGAGATTTACCGACAAATGTAACGAAGGGTTTTGCTTCAGCAACTCCGTCCTAGGCATTCCTGCAACTTATATCGGATTACTCGGTATTTTCGCAGGCCTGATTCTAATTGTCTTATGTGTAGGTTACCTGTATGATAGGGTGTTTTCATTATGGACTGCCCAAAGAAGTGTCGATTTTGAGAGAAATCCGTTCTGGACGTACGCGCTTTCTCCAATGTTTATGATGAATATGGCGATGACTGCCGAGAATCTAAAACGCAGTTCTCCGGATGATGAAGAGTTGCAAGCGCAGATGGATTGGATCCTAGGGTACTGCAAGGAAAATGCAGATTCCGAAATTTGGGCTCGAACCGTACAGCATTGGGACAAGCACATCTCAGAAACCCCTACTTTCTGGTTCCTTGATGAGGAAATTATGTCTAAGGCAAGATCTCAAAAGATAGAGGATGAGGATTGATGGGCGTTGAAATCGAACGTCGATTTCTAGTTGATGGGCGCAGAGATAAGCCTTGGAGGGGCGGTGAATCTTCTGCAATTTCTCAATCCTACCTTGACAATATCAAACACATTGATGGTAAAATATTCTGGAAGGAGCACCTTCTCGTTGAAGAAGAAGGTGAACTTGTTAATCTGCAAACCTGGAGAATTAGGTTGTGTGAAGGAATAGTTACATTGACGGCTAAAGGGCGTAGAATGGGAGCGTCGGCGGCAGAGTATGAATGGGATTTACCATTAGAATTATACAACTCATTACCACTTAATTCACAGCCGACGATAAGTAAAATCCGACACCATTGGGTTGGAGAGGATGGGTTGCTGTGGGAAGTTGATGAATTTGAAGGACCTTTGGGGGGATTAATTATTGCTGAAGTTGAACTGGATGATGAGAATCAAAATGTGATTTTGCCTTCTTGGCTTGGGCTTGAGATTACATATCTCAAGGGATGGTCAAATGCTTCGCTTTCTAGCATGATTAAAGATTCAAAACTGAATTGATTCTTCGAATATCATTCTCTGAAAGCGAGGGGTGGACGGGTATTGCCACTAATTTGTGCGCAATTTTGTCACATATCGGCAAACTCTCTTCGTGTTGATGATGTTCAGAGTATACTTGGTGGCGATTGCACGGAATAGGGTAGTGGACTCTTGCATCGATTCCAGCTGAGTCGAATTTTGAAATCAAATCGTGCGGGTTATCATTCAACACACACAACTGGTGCCATGCATGTTCGGAATTTGGTCTAATTTTAGTGGAGTGCCCTATGTCAATCGCGTTCTGTCGGCGTTTAGATATCCAATCATCTACATGCTTCAATTGAATCCTGCCTATTGCTGCAGAAACTTCGCTCATTCGCAAATTTGTTCCTAATTCAATCGATTCGAGTACATCGTTTCTTCCATGATCGACTAATCTTGACAGTTTCTGAGCCAAGTCATCGCGCGTTGTTGTGACCATTCCGCCCTCGCCTCCAACTGCCATATTCTTTGATGGGAAAAATGAGAAGCATGCGACATCACCAATGGCGCCTGCAAGTGTACCATTCAAACTCGCTCCGTGGGCTTGTGCAGCATCTTCTACAAGTGCTATGCCATGATTATCACAAATCTCTCTAAGCTTAGGAGAAAACACTTGGCCGAAAATATGCACTCCGATTACAGCCTTGGTTTTCTCTGTAATTTTGGCCTCCACATCTTCGGGACATATGCACCAATAATCTTCCTCGATGTCAGCAAAAATTGGCGTTGCACCAACCAAACTCACCGAGGTTGCAGTCGCTATGAATGTCATTCCAGGAACTATGACTTCGTCTCCCGGGCCAATATCGAGTATCCTCATGGCGGCCCACAATGCGGCTGAGCCGCTTTGACACGGCACGGCTGCTGCTGCCCCACACCACTTCGCGAACTCTTTTCCGAACATTCTAGCTTCTGGCCCTTTTACCCACCTGCCGCTAGACAATGCAGAGATTGCGGCCCTCTCGCACTCCTCGTCCCAGAATGGTTTCGCTAGCGGGACGCGGTTCATGCATCGGCGAAGAGGTTCGCCTCCTTGAGTGTGTCCCGCCCACGTAGTGGGCGTAGTCATCCTCAAGAGGGTAGGCATTGTTGGCCGGCTCATGTCCGAGGAGGATTCTCATGAATTGAGAGACCTCGTCGACGATATTCTCGAAAATCCAAAACCTTCTCGGAAAAAGAAAATCAAAGCAAAGGGTATGCTCTTGGGAGAGAGGCGAGATAACGGCGAAATTGTCCAAATCGACAAAATGGTTCTTGCTAGACATGCAGCAATGCTGGGTTCAACCGGTTCAGGAAAAACTGTAATGGCAAAATCGGTAATTGAAGAGGCTGCTTTGGCCGGTATACCAGCGTTAATTCTTGATCCTCAAGGAGATTTGGCAAGGCTTGCTCTAGGAATTGATGAGAAAGATCTGGCTGAGCAAGGAGGAGAAGTTGACCGAATGAAGAAGTTGATTTCCACGATGGAGGTCAGGATTTGGACTCCTTTGCGGTCCAAAGGTTTGCCATTGTGTATCGACCCTTTTCGCTCTCCACCTGCTGATTTAGACCCTGAAGAAGCGATTACTGCATGGGACATGGTTGCTGCTGGTTTCAGCAACCTAGCAGGTTTCGATGTTGAGAAAACTCAAGGCAAAGTTGTGAAGCCTTTTTTGTATGAAATTCTAGTTAATGGAACTAGATTAGGGCTTGACGTCGGCGACTTTAGAGGATTGGCTAAAGTTGTAAGAGAGCCGCAAGAAAATTTCACTCGTGCACTTTATCCAGAGGCTTTCATGGATGTGGAAGACGATGAAGACAAACCCGAAATCCCTCCGTGGGAAGAGATAATGTTCGAACACGGTCTTCGTGACTATGATGATATGCTGCCAAAATCAACTCGAAATGATTTAGCTAGACGTTTGTCCGCTTTTAGCAGTGGAGTGAATCAACTATTGTTCTCCAACGGAGTTCCGATAGATATCGATTCGTTCTGCGAACCTGCAATGCCCGGAAAGGTTCCTTTGAATATCGTATACCTAAACACGATTCAAGACGAGGCTCAAAAGCAATATTTCGTTCAAGAGCTAGCGCGTGAACTGTATGATTGGATGTTAACCCAGCAGCCTGCAGAAGGGGAATTAAAACTGCTATTCTTCATGGATGAAGTTGCTCCTTATTTGCCACCTCATCCTAGAAATCCTCCAGCCAAGGATTTGATCAAATTGATATTCAAGCAGGCTAGGAAGTACGGTGTTGCTTGTGTCCTAGCCACGCAAAATGTTTCCGATGTAGATTACAAAATTTTAGCTCAAGCAAATACAACTTTCATCGGCAGATTTACTCAGCCTCAGGATGTCGAAAAGGTTCGGCACCTACTCAAAGAAAGTGGTGGCGACCAGGATCTAGTCAAACAGTTGCCAACCTTAGGACCTGGCCAATTCCAAATGGTTGCACCAGATGTTGACCCAGCTCCGATTCCAATTCAATGCCGATGGTTGTACACAGACCACGGAGCGCCACTAAATGAAGATCAAGTTGAGGATGTTACAACTCCTGAAATCAGAGCATGGGCTAAAGCCAGAAGTGCTGGAAAAGGCCGGAGTAGAGGCAGGGGTGCTGCGGCTGCTGCTGCTCGAGGCTCTAAATGGAGTGGTGGTGAAGGAGAAGACCATGAAGGCCTTGTCGAGTCGGCCCGATTGAAATCGATTGGTGGAATGACTGCTGCTGCCCAAGGAGTAGTGGATGATTCTGCATTTGAAGTCAGATTGATGGGAGGTTTGGCAGTTCTCAAAGATGGGCGAGATCCATTGTACGTAATGCAAGCAACCGTGAATGCAACCACTTCTCTAGTAATGGCTTGGACTCTTGTTGCGCTACTATTAGCCTGGAGAGATTCCTCTCTAGAATGGTGGTGGCTTGCGGGAAGTTTCGTTCTTACTTTCAGCGTAGGTTTAGTCATTTCACTAGAAATGCTGTTATCGCACGATGCAGAGTTGTTACGTAAATTAAGCAAGTTTGCAAAGACCTCTCAAATACTGATTATTGCTTGGTTGTGGGGGCTGTTATACTGGTCCTTCAACGGTTTGGATTTGTATGGTGCTGAGCCTCTACTAGAAGTGGTGGTCGTGTGGGTCTCGCTTTTCCTTCTAATCGATGGATGGAATAGGTTCAAATTAGGTAAAATCAGATGGAATGGAGGTAATGCTTTATCCAAATTGAAGGGCATTACCGCTGTCCTTACAGACACTCAGTTAACCGAGATGCAGTCCAATTCTAAACAAATTCTAGCGGGCCTAAGATGGATTCTTGATTTAGTCACCTTGTCTTGGTTATGCATCTTATTGATTGATACCCCTGCCGGTTATTGGGGGCGGCCAACATTGTGGTTAGCTCCACTTTACGCTCTAACCTTCGGTGCTGAAACCTGGTTGCGATTGCGTGGAAGGATGCCTGAGGTGGTAAATTGATTGGATGGCTATGGGGGCCTGTAATACATCCGTTAATCGATATCCCTGTTTTTTTGATACTGGGCGTTTACCTATTTTTTAATGGCTACGAGATAGAGGGTTTCAGTTTTGTAGTAATAGGAATTATTGACTTACTTGTTTTTCTTGCTAGAAATGGAAGGTCTTAACGGCTTGAATAATCAAAGAGCTGTGATGTCTTCTCTATCACGAGAAATCCCCAGGTCTTTCATTGCCTTATCGAATACTTTAGAATCAATTTCTTTACTTCTAACCAATGAAGATAATGCGGCAATTGTAATGTTTTGAGCATCTATTTCGAAGAATTTACGCAGATTAGGTCTAGTATCAGATCTTCCAAAGCCATCCGTGCCTAGGACTGAATAATCTCCGCCAACCCATTGTCTAATCATATCGGGAACTGCAATTTGATTGTCACTAACAGCGATTGTAGGATATGTGCCGTCTCCAAGTAGTTGCTCGATATACGGTATCTGACGCTCATCGCTCGGATTTAGGCGATTATTACGCTCACAATCTAGCCCTTCTCTCCTCAATTCTCCATATGATGTTGCTGAATAAATTTCTGAACGGACGCCGTAGGTTTCCAGAATCTCGACTGCTGCTAATAGTTGCAGCATTATAGGACCCGATCCAATTAATCTTACAATTGGACCATCGCCTTTAGGAGCACTACGAAGTTTGTACATTCCCTTGACGATACCCTCATCCGAACCGGCTGGTTTAGGAGGCATTGGATGGTTTTCATTGTAGACTGCAATGTAATACATTACATCCTTTTCATCGACATACATTTCATCAATTCCTGAACGGATGATTGTTGCCAATTCGTAAGCGAAGGCAGGGTCATACGCTCTGACAGCAGGGTTGGTGTGAGCCATCAATAGGCTGTGCCCATCTTGGTGTTGCAAGCCTTCGCCGTTTAGAGTAGTTCTACCGCTAGTTGCGCCAATCATGAATCCTCTAGCCCTTTGGTCTGCTGCAGACCAAACCAAATCGGCTACCCTCTGGAACCCAAACATACTGTAGAAGATATAGAATGGAATTGTTGGGCATCCTTGTGTTGAATAGGACGTTGCACTAGCGATAAAAGTCGACATTGCTCCCGCTTCAGAAATACCTTCTTCGAAGAGTTGCCCGCTCTCACTTTCTTTGTATTTCATCAACATCTTGTGATCAACTGGAGTGTATAACTGGCCTTCGGGGTGGTATATTCCAAACTGTGCAAATAGTGGGTCCATCCCAAAGGTCCTAGCTTCATCTGGCACGATTGGAACGACCCTCTTGCCGATTGATTTATCCTTCATCAAACCACTAAGTAATCGCACAAAAGCCATGGTAGTGGAAACTTGCATATCTCCCTTTGTACCTTCATCAAACGAAGAATATCCTTCAGGCCCTGGTGGTTCAAGTTCAGCAGGAGGAGTTCTTCTTTCGGGACAGAATCCTCCTAGTGCATTTCGTCTCTCCTTGAGATAAGCAACTGCCTCTGGCTCATCTTCTGGATCGATGTATGGGTAATCTTCTAACTCCTTATCACTAAAAGACAATCCTAAGTCATCACGCATCCATTTAATGCTGTCAACGTCTGCTTTCTTTTTGCCGTGAGTGGAATTTCTTCCTGCAAATGCGGGGCCTAATCCATATCCTTTGATTGTACGTGCTAGAATAATTGTTGGCTTGTCGCTAGATGCTTCAGCAGCAGCGTATGCAGCATTGATTTTCACCATATCATGGCCACCAAGATTTGAGGCTAATGATTCCAAATCTTCATCACTTAGATGAGCGACCATGGCTTTCAATTGTGGTGTGTTGAATAATTCATTTCTGAATGTTGCAGCATCGCTTGTGAAGATTCTTTGCTCATCTCCATCCACCAACTCTTGCAACCTGTTTGCAAGTGCGCCTTCTGAATCCCGTGCGAATAAATCATCCCACATTGAACCCCAAAGAATCTTGATTACATTCCACCCAGACCCTCTAAATCTTCCTTCTAATTCTTGAACAATTTTTGAATTGCCTCGAACTGGCCCATCCAATCTTTGAAGATTACAATTCATTATCATAATCACATTGTTGCGACTCTCTCGAGATGCAAGAGTAAGCTGAGACAGCGACTCTGGTTCGTCGGATTCGCCATCGCCCATTGTGTACCAAACTCGAGAGTTTGAAGTGTCTGCAAGACCACGGCTAGAGAGGTATCTATTGAAGCGAGCGGTGTGAATCGCTGTCATCCCTCCAAGACCCATTGAAACACTTGGATATTCCCAAAAGTTAGGCATTAGTCTTGGATGCGGGTATGAAGAAAGTCCGTTGCCATCGCATTCAATCCTGAAATTCTCAATATTTTCTTTAGTCAATCGCCCTTCTAGCCATGCGCGAGAATAAACTCCAGGACTAGCATGCCCTTGCCAGTAAACATGGTCGCCCCAGCCATCCAAGTCTTTTCCTCTGTAGTAGTGATTTTGACCCACTTCCCAAAGATGAGAATTTGATGCGAATGTTGAGATGTGGCCGCCGATTCCGTCGTTCGCTTTGTTCGCCCTAGTTACCATCATCATTGCATTCCATGAAATGATACCATGGATGCGCTTTTCCATCTCTAAATCGCCTGGATATTCCGGTTGCTGCGATGGGTGAATTGTATTGAGATAAGGAGTGTTTACTACATCTATTTCGATGCCTTCCTCTCTAGCAGCACCTATTGTTTGCATCAACAATCTGTGCGCCCTTTCAGGACCCAAAGCATCGCTTACTGCACGAATTGCTTCTTGCCATTCAAGTGTCTGTTCAGGGTCTGGGTCGGGCAGAACATCGCGGAAATTGTCGTCGCCCATGGACCTCTCTCCGGTTTAATGGGGCCATAGGCCCCCTTTCAAAGAATCGCTTTACTCGTTTGTCACATAGTTATGCCAAAAGGAAAGAGTTTCAGTACATTCTGCTTGTGATTTCACTACTGTAACATTCCCTGAGATGCCTCCGGTCATAGCACCATCTGCAAGGGTTATGCCGTCATGAACAGGGATGGATTCTATCGTTTTCGTATGATCTTTGTATACGCCGATTTCAAAAATTATCCATGGCTCACCTTCGCCGACTAAATTCCTAAACATGTCAGTAAACAGAAAGCTGGCTAAATCCTCACAAGAATGGAATGAACAAAGGCCAGAAAGTGTTTCAAAAAGTGCTTGCGATTCCTTTGAAATAACTGGCTGCTCACCAACAATACGAGATTTGGTCATCGTTAGCAAAGGCGTCTCATCCATAATTTCACCTCCTATTGATCATAATTTCCGCTAAAACAATTTTTCATAAATCTTTGATATTATTCTGTGAAAATGATGTACTCCTTGTTCTCTAGAAGGTGAATACCTTCCTCGATCGTATACCTTTGAACGCATAGATTTGTGCACTTGCTCGATAATATTTTGATCCTGGATTTCAACTGTATCCAAAATAGAGCCTGCTCCTTTTTGTGCTAAATCGTCATCTTTGACATAACCTCGGTAGAGCACTCTTGTCTCCTCAGGAGACACTGGAACTACGATATTTACTGAAAGTCCCCATGGATAAAAATTGAACATCATGTTTGGGAATAGCCACAGATAATATGCAGCAATATCTTGGCCGTAATCAGGGTGACCTTCAGGTAGGTCAAACTTAACGTCGCCTTTTGATGCTTTACCGATTTGAAGTACGCCGCCTTCTATCACCTCGGTTGAGTATCCCGAATAATCCAATGCTTGATTCAATTCTGGATGAACAAATGGAATGTGAAATCCCTCAAGATAATTGTCAACATAAAGCATCCAATTTGCATTAATTGAATGGTCTCTATCGCGACTTATGTCATGAACATATGAATCGATATCGAGAAATTCAAACCTGTCATTTAATTCAGACCAAGGTAAATGTGGTTTATCTTCTTGAGAAATGAAATTCAACCCTTTCCAGCAATGCATGGCAAACTCATGTAGGTTGTCGGAGTCGCTTGGAAATCCTATTGCCTGCTCAAATTCAGGCATATGTTTCATTTTTCCTTCCAGATTAAAGGTGCGGCCATGATATTCACATCTCAGGGTTGATTTTGTACATGGCTGTGAAGTCAAGCGCATGCCTCTGTGTGTGCAAATGTTCGACAGGCAGCGCGTTTTTTCCCCTTTTACAATAATAGTGGGCTCACCTGTTATCGCCTCAATATGGTGTAAGGGAATTACTGGATTTGCCATCAATTCTGAATCATGAGCTGCATATTGCCACCCGGTAAAAACCGATAGAAGATTTTCAAAAATAGCCTCGTCATAATAGAATCTAGATGGCAAAGTCTCCGCAACTCGAATATCGGGGGCGACCAATTCCTCCGCCATCGATATTGTTAGGGGCTTGTGATTCTTGATAGTTCGGTAGTGTTCAAATGTAAATTGGGTCTGCACAAATCATGGAAGGAGGGTTTTGGTTTGCCAATTCGTACGCTGAAGCCGCTGGAAGATTCCTGATAGCTTGCGATGATTTGCGTGAAGCGGGCCACAAAGTGGAAAATGAGAGGTTGGAAATTGGAATGACTGGCCCAGATGGTGAACCGCTTTGTATTGATGTAGCAATAGTTGGTTCGCTTCAATCTGGCAAAGTTTTGCTTTCAAGTAGTGGTGTTCATGGAGTGGAGGGGTATCCCGGTAGTGCAATTCAATTAGCTGTAATGGATGATTTATGCAAAGAAGATTCTTTCAAAGACCATGCAATCATCTTTGTTCACATCATCAATCCTTACGGAATGGCTTGGTGGCGACGATTCAATGAAAATAATGTCGATTTGAATCGGAATTTTCTACGAGGCGATCAGAAATATGAAGGTGTTCCTACAGGATATGAGACTATTCGTGAGTTCATAAATCCCGAATCGCCTCCTCCACAAAAAGAAAAATGGTTCAAATTAAAAGCGCTCAATCTAATTCGCAAATACGGCTTCAATAATCTGAAACAATGTGTTGCAGAAGGGCAGTACGAATATCCCAAAGCCATCCAATATGGTGGCGATTGTCTCCAACCGGGGCCAGAATTACTGCTCAATTGGTTAGACCAAAAACTCGATTCTGTTAGCAGAATTTGGGCGATTGATCTACATACAGGATTGGGTCCAAGTGGCCATGACACTCTATTAATTTCAGCAGGCATGGGCCCAGAAGATTTTGCCCACCTAGATGGGCTGTTCCCGGGACATGTCGAGAGTTTGGACCCTAATGCTGGAGTTGGTTATGAGATACTTGGCGACCTTCACCAAGGCTTAGAAGATAGGTACAACAATATCAAATGGACTTCAATTACTCAAGAGTTTGGAACTTTCAAACCGGTCAAGGTTTTACAGGCTACTCGTGCAGAAAATCGTTGGACACAGTGGGGTTTGCACATGAATGAAATGGATGCTAGAAGACATTGGAGTAGAGAGAAGATGTTGAGAGCTTTCAATCCAAAAGATGTGGTTTGGCAACACAAAATAACCTCACGAGGTCGTGTTGTATTCAACACGGCTAGGCAAGATCTTTGTTCTTAATCAAAAGATAATGTCAATATTATTCCAGGCAGTCAAAAGTCCAAGTATTAATGCAAGAATCAACAATCCACTTGTGAACATGCCTCCTTCTACTGGTTCTCCCATGAATGTCATTTCATCTTCCATACCCTCTTTTTTCAGTCGATAATAACTGATTAAAACCAATAAGGCAATCACCGGTATCGTCAAAATATCCGCTCGGTTGATGTCGCTTGCTATACGAGCTGTACCGGCAACAAGTCCAACATATGTTGTGACTGTTGCTGCAACAAATGCCATTGCTGAAGGGTGCATAATTGTCCACTTTCCTGAGGCCCCTTCCATAAGTACCAAAGCAGACCAAAGCGTGTATATTAGGATCATTGCTCCAGTTACTGAAACCGTGGTAGGCAACGGTGCGCCCATTCCTAATGAGTCATCCAAAGCTGAAACCCATGCCTGATCTGTAGGGAAGCCTTGAGAGATTACTTCATCTGGCGTGAAAATCATTCGTAGCGAATAGTATAATCCTGCTATTACGAGCAAAATAAGCGCTGACATTGCGATCTTATCTTTTACATTCAAGCCTGGCTTGAAATCTGATAATCCATCATTAACCCCTTCCTCCCGAAGGAGCATGTAGGCTGTAAAGTAAACTAACGTAACCAAAATTGAAACGTATTTTGGCGTATCACTAGCCGCGCTATCTGGGTTCCAATATGCCCAAATGCAGGCAGACATTGTTGCCATGCCTATTGTAACAGGTAGCATAATTCTCCACTTACCCTTTGCGCCTTCGAATAGAATGAGCATTGTGGATATGAAAATGCCAAAGAACAGAACCCCATTGAATGCTGATTCTGGGGCTCCGTGGCCATATGCGTCGTCGCTTCCAACTCCTGCTAGGCCATTATTGATTAGAGAGAATCCAGTATCCCCTCCAGTTACATATTCTGTAGCGAAAAACATGAAACTCATTGAATAGATAAACAAAAGGAAAGCTGAAATTCCAAGACATATTTTAGCAGGCATAGATTCGATTTTAAACATCTTTATCGGTAAGAGGGGGATGGTCTAACTCAATAATCATGACTCTGAAATTCCGACCGTTCGAGTGATTCAGAATTCAACATCGTGTCCTTCAAGCCAATGTTTTCTACAGTAATCTGTTCCGCCTCTTTTTCCTTTCTGGCACCCTTCGAAAATGCAAAGGTGAGATAGTTTCCCATTACCAGAAGGTGGTTCTGAATCAAATTGCGGTGCATCGGGCGTGTCTTTTTCAGATTCTTCAACTTTGAAAGTTCCTTTGACCTCTTTGAATTTCTCTGGACTTTGCACTTTGAGAAAGTTAAGATAATCCTCAACGTTATCGAACTCGATTGGCATAACTAGTATCTCATCGCATTCTTGACATTGATATTTCTCTCCTGTCATGAACCCCATGTACGGATAAACTTGGGCTCCGTAGCAATTTGAGCAGATTCTAAAAGAGGTCATTATTACACCTATTCTCTCGCTGTAATATGATGTATTTCATCCATTGCGTCAAAATATTGGTGCAGAGGGCAGGATTTGAACCTGCGAACTCATAGAGACTGGGACCTCATCCCAGCGCCGTTGACCAAGCTTGGCAACCCCTGCAGCAACTTCGCCACCTAGCGCGCGTATATCAAAACGCTTGGTGGATTTCAATAGAAAATAGAGCAGCAAGTCAGTGAACCGTCCGCTGCTCTAATTTGGCCCATATCCAAGACTATGCACTCAAATCCCCTATCCTCGAGTGCTTTCTTAACTGTCGGATATCCATCAGCGATAATCACCTTGTTACCTGGAAGCCCAATTGTGTTACAGCCGTAAACTTCCTCTTCAGGCATCATAATCACTTCACATCCTTCTGGCATTTCGCCAAATGATTCTGGAGTAATGTATCCTTCAGGTGCTAGAATGATTTGATCAGAAGGAGTTGATGAGATGCTTGTCAGGTGCAATGCATGTGAAGGGATATCCACTACCCTTAATTCGTGCCCCAGATGCTCGAGCAGATCTCTAAGTTCCTCTATACCAGCATCATTTGTTCTTGTAGAGCGCCCTACGAAGAACAAATTTCCTAAGCGAAGAATATCTCCTCCGTCCATCATTGCAGGAGGCTCCATTATGCATATTTGATGTCCTTGTAATTGATCAGAAAGGAACTCTGCAATTGGTGGTTGCTCTCCTCTTCTAGATTCATGTCCAGGAACAGGAAGAAGGACGTGTCCATCAATAACTACTGCTTGGTCTTCAACGAAAATGCAGTCAGGGTGGTCATGGTCTGCATCCAGTACAGTAACTTCTACTCCATTCGAAGATAATGCCTCAACATATTCTGCGTGATGGACCTTAGCGAGTTCAATATCGGATGGCCCGGTTCCAAAAAACTTGGCCAGCGCTTCAGGATATGAATCAGGAATTGACCTGACCAGCGCCCGAGATTTTTGGTCCAACCGAACGGTCGCCATCAGTTAATCGGGCCGATGGTCTGTGTATAATCCTTATCCTGTAAGCGGAAAGTACATTCCATACACCGGAAATGAGATTCTAACCATATCATTCAACAATATGGAGGTTGTCGGAGCCAATATGGATGTTGCACGCGCCTTAATGATGGTCACTGTGATGTGCCTTGCATCCCTATCCGGTTGTTTTGGAGAAGATAATAGTCTTGAGGAAATTTCTGAAGGCGATTTGAAGGTGTCTCCATCTGTTATTCCCGGCGGAGAGTGGTCTGTAATTACCTTGAAGGCAGATACTGCGATGAGTGTGTTTGTCCCTTATTTCGTTCAAGACCCGGGTTCGATGAGAGCTCAAAACGGAACCGTCTTTGACCTCAAAGATGGCGATTCTGTATCCATGAATGTCTTATTCCCGCCAAGAAATTCGGATATCATATTCCTGATTGGAGATTATGGGCGAGAGAATTGGCCAATCCGTGCCCCGGATGCCTCGTGGGCGGCTTGGGCAAACGGTCTAACTGAAGGTTCAGCAGCAATAATGGCGGTTGACAACGCAGATGCTGGTGGAGAATGGAAATGGATTGTTCCTGCCAACGAAAGTGGAGGAGATGTTGTAATCAAGTCCCTTGAAACGGTTCGTGACCAAAGGTCCGACCTAACAGAGGCCGATGGTGTTGGCGCAAGTGGCGGTTGGGTGAATGGCCGCGATGTTTACGATTGGGTTGATTTCATCACAGATGATTCCCCCTGTGCAACTTGCGGACCAGATGGTGCAGTTGGTTACCTTGACAGGTGGGTTGGTAACGCAAATCCGTCCTATGAGCACGCTGTAGTTTACTTTGAAGGAGTGATGTTAGGTTATGGTTTGGACAGAGTTGAAGTGCATCGTTTCCAGTCTAATACTGCTTGGTCAGTGAATATTTGTGGATACAAAGATGGATCTGTTTATCCTGACGAATGGTTAATCTTTGGCGCACACTTTGACATCGCCCCTCCGATAGCTTACACGCCGGGTGCCGAAATTGGTATTCCTGGATATGGCACCAGACACGGCGCATATGACAACGCGGCGGGTTCAAGTATGGTTCTAACAACTGCAAGCGTCTTAGCCGAATTTGATGCAAGGCGAACGATGGTGTTCTGTTTGTGGTCTTCTGAAGAAGAAGGTTTGTGGGGTTCACGTTCTTTCGCAAACGATTTACCGGACGGGGTTACAGTGAGTAACTATCTCAACTTNGATATGGCAGGGGTCAATTACCCNGGTGATTACGCTTTATCGGTTTACTTAGGACCGGATGGAACTGGAGATGTCATTGACCAGCCAGGCATGTATTACCTAGCAGAATGGATTGGTGCTGACGCGCTAGATCTCGGATATGAGATCGAGCGCGGAAGAGAGGCTTGGCTTGCAGATGGTGAAAGTCCGTTGTGGGGAGATATTTACGAAGACACTGTTGCGGTTTACGAATCTCCTACCGCAAGAAGTGACCACCAGTCCTTCCAAAACATCGGGGTTGCTACTCTGGGATGGAATGGTTTGGTCGACGGGTATCCGTGCTATCATCGTGAATGTGATACAATGGAGACTATGATCGATTATATGGGCACAGATGATTCATCTGGAATAAACAATCTAGTTCATTCTTGGGATATTGTAACTTGGTGGGCAGTCTATGCCTTCCTTCATATGGACCAAACACCAGTACCAAATGAATTGTGACGATTCCAGTGACGGGGCAATGTTCTTTACGCCCAGCCTCGAAGTTTGTCATATGGTGGAAATTCTTTGTCCTCATTGTGAAGAGGAAATCGAGCTCGATGACGATGCTTACGGAGAGTTTTCCTGCCCATATTGTGATGGAGAATTCGAATGGGGTGAAAAGCCCAAGGCAAACGCGACATCAAATTCTGAGCCAATGAATGGCATCAAAGCAGCATCTCACGCCCTCCATGGCGCTGGAGGAATAATGTTGATCATTGGAATGTTCACAGGGTGGTTAACGGTTGGAGGAATCCTGGATGCTAGTCCATTTGGAATGAAAGCATCGGTGTATGGATTTAGTGCGAGTGTCAGTTGGTTCGAATTGTTTGGCGATGGCGGAGATCCTGTTCTGGCAATCTTCGGAATAATTTTCATGCTTCTTGCAATTGTGGCCATTGTTTCACAAATTACCCATATTGTGTTCAGAGTTGTGAACCATCTGTCCGATATTGGAAAACTCGAAGTCAGTATGCAAATGGCATACCGATCTTACCAATATCGATGGCACACTTCATTGACTGCTCTAGCAAGCTCTGTTGCTGGAGTTGTAGTAATGGAAATCGGTTTTCTAATCGGGTTTGGAGGGGAGTTAGCATCAGGATTTCCAAGACCTAGTGTATTTGGAATACTTCTGCTAATCACATTAGGAGGTCAATTCGTTATGATGAATCAAGAGCTGGCCAACGAATAATTGGCTTATCCTTCAATTACAGGAGTTTGGTCTTCCTCTTCAGACCTAACCATTTTTGCCCAAAGGTAGCTTGTTCTTTTTGGGCGGCAAACGCCTTTAGCACATCTTTTCTTTCTCAGTAATTCATGAATAAGTGGGGCTGTCATTACCATTATTCTCATGTTATATTTAGACTTAGAAGATTATCAATCCTTTGGTATATTGATTTCTCAATTAATAGTAGCATTGAGAAGGGGTTGCATCTACGGGCTAACATGCAGCGGCCGATTATGGCGGGATTTCTCGCTTTGTTATTCTGCCTAGCTCCTTTGAGCGGTTGCTTTGGAGAAAATGTCGATTCGACAATTTCTGAAGGAGATGTTACAGTCACTCCTAAGGTATGGATTGGAGGAGAATTCCAAGCAATTACAATCGCTGCAGAATCGGATATGTCCGCATTTGTCCCCTATCTAATGTTAAACCCCGAAAATGGGTTTGTGCAAAATTCCACTGTGATTGATATTAAAGCTGGTAAATCAGTACAATTGACTGTTCTTGCACCCCCTCGTACAGATACTGCTGTTGTGTTAATTGGTGAATATGGCAGAGAAGATTGGCCTATCAGAGACCTTACAGAATCCTGGAAAGTTTGGTACGCTAGAGACGGTTTCGTTAGCGGAGATAGCCAAGGAATAACTAGAGTATCTTCCAATACATCCCTAGATGCTGTTATGCCATCCACCTCCAATGGAGGAGAAGTAATTGCTATTCGTTTAGGGATTGAGCGCCCATTTGCTGCCGCATATAGCGAGCCTGAAGGCGGTAGACATTCCATGGGATTAGTTGATGGAAGAACCGTTTTGAATTACATCAATGTAATGTCCGATCAAACCCCAGACCCTCTAGACCTTGCAGATGGAGCCGTAGGGTATCTTGACAGGTGGGCTGGCCAAGGAAATGCTGCTTACGAGGACGGTGCACAATATTTAATCAAAGAATTAGAAGGATTTGGACTGGAGGTAATTAACCAAAGGTTCGTGTACGATTCTATTGAAACTGGAGCGCAAAATCCAGAAGCTTACAACATATGTGGGTACAGGTTTGGTGAAGTAAATCCTGACAAATGGATGGTTTTTGGTGCTCACTTTGATATCGCACCACCAGTCAACGGCGGTATGATTTCCCCGCATCTAATTGGTGAGCGGACATACGGAACAAGAGTTGGTGCTTACGACAACACTGCAGGAACCAGTATGGTATTGACCGTTGCTGAGTCAATGGCTGGATATAGCACCAGAAACACGATGGTTTTCTGCCTATGGTCTGGCGAAGAAGGCGGAAAGAGAGGCAGCGACTATTGGACCGAAGAATGGGTCAAAGAAGACAATCCAAATGTCGAAGTTACCAACTATGTCAACTTAGACATGGCTGGAGTGAACTGGCCTGGCGGCGGTGGTGCTCCTTGTGGAAATAACCACGGCGGAGGAGAGCCAAATTGCGACCCTGACCCTCAAATCGACCCTGATGGTTATCCTAAGGATGAGGAAGTTTGGCCGATGAGAGTGTACATTGGACCAAGCCTTGACCACGATGTAATGAACCAGCCTGGGATGGTAAACCTAGCTCTGTGGATTGGTTCAGACGCAATTGGTGTTGAAGAACAAATGTCAACACTGATTGGAACAGACTATGACTCAAGCACTTGGAAGGTAGACGATTGGTTGGCAAAAGATCGACCTGAAATTATTGTCTATGAAGATACTACTGCTCGCTCTGACCACGCAAGTTTCCAAGATAACCTTGGTACTGTAACAATGGGATTCGGTGGCTTGGTCGATGGATATTGGTGTTATCACCAAACCTGTGACACCGTCGATGAGATGATCGATTGGATGGATACGACCGGCAAGGATTACGGAGAGGAGAGAAGTGGAACCAGCAACTTGGTAGATGCTCTTGATACAATCACTTGGTGGGCTACTTACTCATTCTTCCACCTGGATGAAAATCCAGTGAGAAATGAATACCTTGAGTGAGATTAGAACCATTCAGCGATTCTTAGTGCTACGTCGTCTATTGGGCTGAATACTCCATTCCACCACATGTATATGATTGCAATAAATGTCATGAAACTAACAAACCAAACTGGCTCACTCCAATCCTTGATTTTAGCACCATCGAGTGGACCAAATGGAATCATGTTGAAGAATCCTAATCCAAGATTTGCTGCAACCCACCAAAATACAACATCGTAGATCATGGCTTTCAGATTTATTGCACCTGCTTCCAAATAAGGTGCTGACTCTGTTGCACCCGTTAATCCAAGGATTATTCCTCCTAGAGGAATACCAATCAGAAATAGTCCGAAGTTAACCGCAGGACCTGCTATTGCAATGTGTCCGTTTTGTCTGCGAGTAACCAATCCTGCAACCATTACTGCACCAGGGGCCATGAACAAAAATCCAGTTAATGCGACAAAAGCAATACCGAATTTTAGACCACTAGGGTCTACTCTGAACTCAGCCCAACAGCCATATTTCTTAGCGACAATTTTGTGGCCTATTTCATGCAACAGGAATGCAGGCCCCACTGCGACCAACATAACTGGCATCGATAATAGAACAATGGCAATCCATTGCTCAAGACCGCCCTGGGCGCTGATTCGTAGAACCCCGCCCGCCATCAAAAGCCCTAGAGCAAATGTGAATGCTGCTGTGGCTAGCGTTAGGTGACGTTTTTCTTCATCGCTAAAGTGCCATATCTTCCCTTTGTGGAGCTGCACTGGTTGACGATTATTGATTCCCATGAAGCCCCCTCCTGTATTGAAATGGATGGTCCCATCTGTGGCTCTGTGGGCGTGTACACGGTGTATTCGTGACTTCTGTTTTGGAAAGAGGTCGTCCTCGAGTATGTCGGCCCGGGGGTCTCTCGCCATGCTCCCTTCTTACCACGGTTGGTTTTGAAGTCTCGCGCGGAAGCATTCTTTGCTAGCAATGATTAGGAGTCCGTATGGCGATGCCAAGGAGGGCAATGAAAGACTTGGGCTTCCAAGCATGTTGCCTGAGATGTGATGCGCCTGATATCGCAGGTTCAAGCAGGTGTCGAAAATGCATATCTCATCATACTAAGGTCAGGGAATTGATTGCTAAAGCACCTCAATCAGACGAGTTGTTTCAGTTTGCAAGAGACTTATTGGCTATGGCTGCAAATCCTAATCGTTACGATCATGACGAGGTTCACGGACCTTCACTACGAGAACAACAGCGTCTAGCAAATTCAATGGCTGAATCCAAACCATTGCCCACTAGTGAAGATATAGGAAGATTATTCCAATCTCAAGCAAAAAGGGAGAAGAAGAATGTCGTTCAATCTGTTGGCAACCAAAACCCGTGGAAAGATGAATTGCCTCCAGAAGAAATTTTACAACATATGGCGAAATCTCTAGAAGTTGAAGATTATGTTCATGGTTCACGTACTATTCCTAGCAAACCCATCGCCGCAGTTGACCGTTCCGACCGCCTA
>PAQE01000036.1 GCA_002709705.1 Methanobacteriota archaeon
CGGGATTGATTGGCAGCGGTTGTATTTCTGCCGGAGATAAAATCAGAGTTCTACCAAGCGGTACAGAATCAACTGTTGCTAGGATTGTTACCTATGATGGTGATTTAGAATTAGCAGGTGCCGGTCGCTCAGTGACACTAACGCTAGCCGATGAGATTGACATCTCACGTGGTGATGTCATTGCTTCAGCAGATTCTCCGTGCAGTACTGCTGACCAATTCCAAGCTAGAATCCTGTGGATGAATGATTCTGCAATGATGCCAGGTCGTCAATATCTGTTCAAATCTAATTCTCAAACCTCTCCAATGACCCTCGGTCGTCTTAAGCACCGAATTGATGTCAATACTCTGGAAGAACTTCCTGCCAAGGTTTTGGACATAAATGAAATTGGGGTTTGCAATATCTCTCTTTCATCTCGCATTGCCTTCGATCCTTACGATGATGACCCGGTAATGGGTGGATTCGTTATTGTTGACCGAATGACAAACAATACTGTTGGAATGGGATTGATTGATTTCGCCTTACGTCGTGCCGATAATATTCATTGGCAGTCGATGGATGTGACAAAGCAAAGCAGAGCAGAACAAAAAAGCCAGCGTCCTCGCTTAATTTGGTTCACCGGGCTATCTGGTTCTGGAAAATCGTCTATTGCTAATATCTTAGAAAAGAAATTGCAAGCAATGGGACGCCACACCATTACCTTAGATGGAGATAACATAAGACACGGGCTAAATCGAGATTTAGGATTCACTAAAGCAGACCGTGTCGAGAATATCCGTAGAGTTGGTGAGACCTCCAAGTTGATGGTCGAAGCCGGGCTTATTTGCATTAGTTCATTCATTTCTCCATTCTCATCAGAAAGAGAAATGGTTAGAGCCATGATGGCTGAAGAGGAGTTCATCGAAGTATTTGTTGATACTCCGCTCGAAGTTTGCGAGCAAAGAGATGTCAAAGGATTGTATGCTAAGGCAAGAGCCGGTGAGTTACCTAATTTCACTGGAATCTCTAGTCCATATGAGGCTCCAGAAGATCCAGAAATCAGAATTGATACGACTCAACTAAGCGCTGAAGAAGCAGCTGATATGGTAATTTCATTCATTTCAGAAAATTAATCAAAGTCCATCAGCACTTGAGAGCCAAGTATGAATGGTTTCAATCTGTTTAATTGGTAATGTACCTTTTCATGAGAAGTAATGAATTCAGATTGTTCTGGAGTGAGCACATTTTCCCACCTTCTATCGCGTTTAACTTGTTTGAAGAAATATCTATCTTTGTTCAATCTCTTGACAGAATGATTAGAACCGATATAATGCAAGTCATTATCCCAGTATTCGAGTGCCTTGTCATCAAACTCAATACCAATCCATTTTGCAATATCTTTCAACACTTCTTCATCGTTTTCCACGAAATATTCCAAGGAAACTACAGCAAGTTCTTTGCTTGTATTGAGGCTCCAAGAAATATGTTTTCTTGTATCCCTTAGCCAAGTAGTAAAAGCCTCATTGAATTGCTCATCTGTGAGTGAGAAGTTATCGGCGCCTTGGTTGTATTTTTTCATGTTTTGATCGGGTTGTAGAAATTTCCTTTTTGCCCAACTAACAATGTGGGCTCTTGGATCTTTAATCATAAAAAGTAACTTATCAGGAACTCCAAATCTATCATAATGGCGAGGTCTTTTATCTGCGCTAACAACAATTTCGCATCCCGATGCGATACCGATATTTTCCCACCAACTTCCATCATTTGTGATTTGTTCTGTTTTCAATTCTTCAAGCAATTTGTTTGAAAATACGGGACAATCCTGTGTGTAGCATTCTGTACATCTACCTCTTTGATTTGAATTGTGCTTACTATCGATAATCCAATGAGTTTCTCCGGCACCTATGCACGAGGGTAAGCCACTTAGAATATTATTCATAAGAGTAGAACCGCAATAATCTAACCCAACAATGCCGACTGTAGTAAGCTCTTTTTTTGGACCCGCACCTTCAGGAATATGCCCTAGTGATGTGCTGGTCATAAGGGTAGGCCATTGCTGACTTTTCTTTACCTTTTTGATTTCAGACATTGATTTATTCTCTCTGCGACTTCGTTCCACTGAAGTGAATCCCTCAGTTCAATTATCGCCTGCTTCGAAGCGTCTATTTCATCTTGTGAAAGCATAGAGATACTTGCAACAATATCGTCCACAGTTCCACCTCTCATTCTGATGGCACCGTTGACATCATCAAAGATTGGAATCGGTGAAACTGCGATGGGCACACCGGATGCAACACCCATTCTCACCGCACCAGATGCGGATTCCTTGGTGTTCTGATATGGGAAAACCAACAATTCACACTTAGCTAGAGTTGCGATTGCAACATCATCGTCCAAGAAATCGGTCACCAATTTCACTCGGTCTTGCAGACCTCTATTTTCGATGATTGAATTGATCTTTTTCTCGGTGTTTCCAGTACCTTCTCTGGTGGCGCAAAGCAATACAAGTTGGTCCCATCCAGGCAATCTCTCAAAGGCTTCAACAAGTTGCAACTGCCCTTTGTGAGGTAGTAGGAATCCAAAGGTCCCCATCACTCTACCTTCCACTGGCAGAGTCTCCGCTGAATCGGAAGGCGGAGGGTATATGCCGTGAGGAATCATAACAACATTATCGACGATGCCTAATTTTCGTAGATTTTCAACATCTGCATTGGTGTGAACCATTACTGTTGAACAGGTCTTGAGTCCCTCAACCGCTTTCTCAATTCTTTTGCTTGGGAATATAATTGAGCGGTCGCGTGTATTGTGCATCGTGATGAAAACCTTGACCTCCATTTCATTCAATTTAATCAATAATTCATTAAGATAAGAGAAGCGAAGCAATCCTGGCTGATGTTGAATGACAACGGTATCTATTCCCTTAGCAGCAATCTGGGCGATTATGCCTCCGAAGAAATTCGAATCTCTCTGCCAGCAAGGGATTGCGCCTTCGACATCACCTTCTCCTGATTGGCACATTACTAAGACATCATCCATCTGTTCGACCAAGAAGCGAGAATAAGTTGCAATACCACACCTGATTCCCCAGGTGCTTATCCAACCGATCATACTCATCACTCCTTGAAGTCAAAGTTCTGATATGTTTCAAGAATAGACTTGACGTCTTTAGAACGAGGTGAGTACTTCTTTTTTCGTTCACGTAATGCGAAACCAGTCATGTCAACGTCTACTCCAATAGATTGGAAGGCCTGCGCTGCTTCATCATTTGTGTAGGGATATCGCAAGAATGCGATTTTGTCTATTCCATCTTGCTTGGCTTGTCTGAAACTTTCTAGGAACATCGAGAAACCCACAGGGTCTTGTGGAAAAGATTGGATGAATCTTGACAGAGGTATCTCTGGCGCATTGATGCCTAGGCACATCTTTGCAGCATTTGCTGTTAGGAACTTCCTTCTATCCATCGAGCGAATAGCGTCAAGATAATCTCCATGGATTACCAAAATTGGTTTTCCAATTTCCACTCCCGGATGTTGTTTGTGACAGATAAGGCCGTAATTTTCAGGTCTGGTTCGCAAACCTTGTTTTTGCATGTGGTCACAAAGAGCATTAGATGCTACGCCACCATGTGAAACAACCCAGACATCGATGCTTTCAGCGTCGACCTCACTAGGTCCTAATGGCTGCATTGAGATCACAGCAAGTCTGCTAACTCGTCTTGGATAATCTGGACTGCCTCAAGAATCTCATCCTTGTGGCGAGCACCGGTGATTACCATCTTACCTGATCCGAAAATCAGACAGACTACCTTAGGATAGTCAAGACGATAGATTAGACCAGGGAACTGCTCTGGCTCGTATTCGACCTTGTCGAAAGGTAGGTGGAAAGTTAGGTTGTTAAGGTTCAACTTACGTGGCTGACCAGCTTGTGGCTCACCGGTGAACTTGTCATTTCCGTCGTAGTCTTCAGGGTAGTGAAGAGCATAGGTTGCGACCATGTTCTGGACTTCAATTTCAACGTCCTTGAGGTCCCATGTTGTGATTCCAGCAGAGCGTAGATCGTTGATCATTCGCTCGATACCAGTATGGATGTTATCCTCGTCCTTTCCACCAGTGCACACAGCTCGTCCGGATCGGAACATTAGGATAGCAAGTTTAGGGTCTGATACACGGTATACTACACCAGGGAATTGTTCTGGCTCGTACTCACAATTCAATTGAATTGCGATATCTGGCAGGTCTAGTTCTTCCGCTACTCTTGTACTAGCAACGACGTTCACTACTGTTAAACGGTCCTCATCGTTCATAAAAGGGCCGATTATAAACCCCTATATAAAGCAGAGTACCTACTCAAACGGGTTCCAAAGGGGAGAATCTTCGTCTTCGTCGACCTTCATTCCTGTTGCTGCCAGTTTGCTAATCAGGGTTCTTCCACCTGCCAATTCAATCGCCTCACTCGTCAACTTGGGGTTACGGGTCAGAGCTATCATGCATCCTCCTCCCCCTGCTCCGGTCAATTTTACTCCTAGTGATGTTGGTGCGGCAGCAGTGATCAGCGTTTCCAATTCAGGACAAGAAACTCCAATGCTTCTCAGCAGGAGGTGATTCTCGCTCATGGCTCGACCCACTGATTCCATGTCGCCTTCCATCAGTGCTGCGATTCCTCTTCGAGAAACGATGCCTATGGTCTCTATTTCTCTCATCTTCTCTGGCTGCTTTTCTAGAAGCGATGCAACCTTTGCTACTTGTTCAGAAGTTGGTGCATGGATTCCAGTGCTTCCAATCACTAACCATACATCATCAATATTTGCTAAATTAACAGCATGAACTTCCCATGTAACATCATTCAGTTTTCTAGAATATAGCCAATTCAGGTTCTCTTCGACCTTGTCTGAAAGTACTATGCAACCGCCATGCGCACATGTGCTGGAATCCATTGGTGATGCTCTTCCACCTTGTGCATATGCTTCTACAGCGTGAGTTAAAATTGCACACTCATCTTCGTCCACAGATTTAGCGCCGAATTCTAAAGAATCTCCTTTGTCAACTTGCCAGGGACCATCATAAACCATGTTAGGTCTTGCTGCAGTCCACCCTTCTGCCCAGTCATCGCCCTTCATTTGACGCCCTCTTGCACATCTTAATGCAGCGCTAGCAGCAACAGAAAGAGCCGCAGAAGAACCCAGTCCACTGGCCGCAGGAATTTCTCCTGTAATCTTGATCGATAACGGCGGACCTCCGTCCCATAAGCGCTGTCTCAATGCTTCAACGTGTGGATGTCGTTGCGGGTGGAAGGACATGCCATCAATTCGCCAATCATCGTTTAGTGCTAAACTGACGCTCATTCTTTGATCTATTGCTACAGCAACCGCAGGCTGGCCATAAACTACGGCATGCTCTCCAAAGAGAATACACTTACCGGGCGCGCTAGCCTGCACCATGCATAGCGGTCGAAGAGGAGGTACTTGGCCGTTGGGTTGAAGGAGTGAACGCACTTCGTATGTATGATGGAACACCCGCTCGATGTCACCTATGCTGGTGTTTCTGGTTGGTACATACTTCTAGCTCTAGGTCTTGTGTCCATCGGTTTTTTCGCCTATCAGGTGCAAAAAGCCACTAAATTAGTGCTTCTTGGCGCTAAAGATAATCGCTTCGATTCATGGGGAGCACGTCTCAAGGAAACTGCTAGTGTTTGGCTAGGTCAAAAGAAAGTGCTTGAAGACCCTGTTGCGGGTGTAATGCATGTACTGATGTTTTGGGGATTCTTGATGTTGTCAACCGATATGTTTGACCTTGCAAGTGGAAACAGATTCAGCGAACATTTGCTTCCAGACCTCATCAATCCAATATGGAATGGAATGGTGGAACTGGGTTATACCAGTGCGCTAATCGGATGTTTCCTAGCATTAAACCGTAGAGTATTGTTTACTCCGGAGAAGTTGAAGGGCAAGAGTCAGTTGGAGGGAAATGTCATTTTGTTACTGATTATGACCATATGTACAACTGCATTCGTAATTGAAGCTGGAGAAGGTCCAGACCCGACTTTCGAAATGATTGGTGCCTGGGTTGCAGATAATTTCACGATTACTCAGTCAATTGTTAACTGGGCTTATTGGGCTCACATGTTGGCGATTTGCACATTCATGTTTTTGATTCCCCTATCCAAGCATATGCACCTTGTTATGGCACTACCGAATGTATTCTTCTTCGACACACAACCAATGGCCAAGATGCGTCCACTTCAAGTAGATGAAAACGGTACAGCGGTTTCACTAGATGAATTAGATTTGGAAACATTTGGTGCATCTCAGTACACGCAATTAACTTGGAGGAGTTTGATTGATGGATGGGCATGTACTTCCTGTGCTCGATGTCAAGATGTATGCCCTGCATATGCTTCAGGCAAGGACCTAAATCCTATGCAGATTATTCACGATGTACGCTCATATGCAAATGAACACTATCAAGTTTTGATGACAGGAGAGGATCCTGAAGAAGACATAATTTCACGATTTGGAGAATCAGCAATATGGGCTTGCACCACGTGCAATGCGTGTGTAGATGTATGCCCAGTAAATATCGAGCACGTTCCAAAACTAACCGATGCTCGTCGCCACTTGATGATGGAAAGAATGGAGTTCGATGAATCGGTCGAAGATACAGTAATGCCTCTGATGATGACTATTGAGAACCTTGAGAGTGACTCTAACCCGTACGGCATTCCAATGCACGAGAGGGGAGATTGGGCTGCTGACTTAGATGTCAAGGTTGCAGAGCCTGCGGAATATATCTACTTCGCAGGGTGCGCTGCTTCTTTCGATGAGCGTAACAAGAAGGTTGCAAGAGATACAATTTCCATCATGAAGGAAGCAGGATTGGATGTAGGGATTCTCGGAATGCAGGAGGGTTGTACTGGCGACGCTGCTCGCCGTGCTGGAAACGAATACCTTTTCCAGATGCTTGCAGAAACCAACTTAGCAACTTTCGAAGAAATTGGAGTCAAGAAGATAGTATCCTCCTGCCCACACTGTTTCCATACCTTGGGAACCGAGTACAAGGATTTTGGAGGCCAAGACATCGAAGTAATGCACCACTCGCAATTGATTAATCACCTGCAACAAGAAGGCAAACTTCCAGAACCTAAGCATGATGGGAAAATTACCTACCATGATCCATGTTACCTTGGACGAATTGGTGGCGAAATGGAAGCGCCTCGTGCTGCAATCGGCGGCGTAGACGTAGAAACCGAGAATCATGGTAGAGGCTCTTTCTGCTGTGGCGCAGGAGGGGCACAAATGTGGATGGAAGAGCATGTAGATGAAGGATATGACCGTGTCAACATCATTCGTTCGAAGGAGTTAGCTGCAACCGGTGCAGATACAGTTGCAGTTGGTTGCCCCTTCTGTTCTACCATGGTCACAGATGGCCTATCTCAGATAGGGTCTGAAATGGAAGTCAAGGACATAGCAGAAATCGTTTGGGAGCAACTTAAGGCAAACGATGCAAAGATTGAGGCTGCAAAAGCCGAAGCTTGAGTTGCATAGAATCAGAAGTCTGGATTGACCAATGATTTCGTGACATCCAAGTCTTGTAACCCATCTCCAAAGGCTTCCCTTTCAGATGGCGTCATGTCGCCACATTCTAGTGAATAATTGAGAACAGACTCAACTGCTTCAGGATGGAATTGGACTGTAGTAATCGGTCTTGTCGGATGTTTACAAACAGCAATTTCACAATGTTCTGCTGAACCAACAACTTCCATTTCTCCTGAGTCGATAACATGGTCTTGATGTGTGAACAATTGTTTTGTTTTGGTACCGTCATTGTATGTCACTTCAGCAATCATTGCCGTACTTTCCGTCGCTCGGATTACTTCACCTCCGAGCGCTTTGCAAATGATTTGGTGTCCAAAGCAAATACCGTAAAGGGGGACTTCACATTCTCTGATTAACTCAGCAACATCATCCATCCAAGGCTCCCACATTGAAACGTTCCTTCTACTACCTGTAATAACAACTACATCTGATTCTACTGGTTCATCTATTCGAGTTCCAAATCCGTATTGTCTTGGTTCATCTGTATGTGGCGCCCATAGTAAGATCTCATGATCTGGGAAGTGTTTGACTATCTCTTCAACACCTTTACCGCCAAAAGCTTCCCGCTCTGCAAGTAAATCAACAACCAGTAGTTTCGACACGATTACTCCTCCTCTTCGTTGGGAATTATATCTGCCTCGAATGATTTCAGAGTTAGTATGAATGAAATCGCTAGTAAATATTCCATTGGTGCAGCCCAGTTTATCCATGGCTGAATCATGTTCATATCATTGGTTTCTAAGAACTCGGGGTGCCTGTCAATTCCTAATCCCATCGAATATGTCATTCCAAAGAATGCAATGAATCCTATTGCTATGGAGAAATATCTGATGTTCTTTCCTTTCTGACTTCCTTCTTTCATCGCTAGATGAGTGAAAACTCCCCAAGCTAATCCGAAGTGAAATACATTCAATGCAGTAGTGATGTGTAAAGTTAGGTGGTCATACATGTCCCAGAATGCCATCAAAGCAAGATTTCCTCCAACAAATATTCCGCTTAGTAGTGACAAATGTATCCAATACCATCTTGTGCGAGATTTGTTTACTATGAATAATCTCCAAGATACAAACATCAGCACAATTCCCGTAAAGAAAAATCCAATCGTGAAAACGTAGCGCTCTATGCCAGGGTAATCCGCTTCTGAAATGAAAAATGGGAACGCGCGATTATTACCAGATATCCAATGAATACTTGATGACAGGAATATGGTGACAAGAGGTAAAGACCAACCTAGCCTTGCGGCTAGTTTGTCATCAATCATCGATAAGCCTCCACCGTGTCATGGATACAGTCGTCATAAGATTTCCAAGTAAGGCCTAACTCATCCTCAGCCTTTTTGCTAGAATATTTAGAATCGCCTTTTGAGAACGATTTTGCTGCGGAGCGTGTTAGTAATCTCTTGCCGGTAAACAACCCCATGAACCAATCTTGAAGGACAACTACGGGTAATAGCCAAAGCGGTATTCCTAACCTTGGGAATTTCATTTTTGGATACAATTTTCTTGCACGCTTCAACAAATCATGTATGTTCCCATCTTGGTATGGTGCCAATACATACCTCCCATTTGCATCGTCGATTTCGTAGGCCAGTCTGTGTGCTGTAGCCACATCGTCGACATGTACGAATGCCAGAGGGATTTTCGGCACTACGGGATATTTTCCTTTCATGGCATCTCCAATGATATCTGTAGATGGAGTTGGTCGAGAGAATGAGCCTCCTAGGACGCCACTTGGATTAATTACGCGCAAATCTATACCCAACTCTTCAGCAAGCTTCCAAGCCCGTTTTTCCGATTCGGTCTTTGCTCGGGTGTAAGGTAAAGAGAAGTTCTCATTCCAATTTGATTCATCCTTGACTACGCCCTTTGGAGTTGACCCAATAGCGGCAACCGATGAAGTGTATACAACTCGCTTAATTCCCTCTTCAGCAGCAGCACGTAGCACGTTTTCAGTACCTTGATTAGCAGTATCAAGAATTAGTTGCCCGTCACCGCTAGTAGCGTAAATCGTGGCCAAATGGAAAAGGCCTGTGGCTCCTTTGAGAGCAGATTTCCAATCACTTGGATCAAGAACATCTGCTTTGACAAATTCGATATCTAATTCCGGGGCTTTGTCTAGTGAGCGTACTGTACCTCTAACAGTGTAGCCCGCTTCAACTAACTGTCTTGCGAGGTTATTTCCAATGTGTCCGTTAACACCAGTAACGACCACTAGCCCTTCCATAGAATCCCGCTCCTGTTTGCTCTGAATGATACCATTGTTTGAATATATGTGTGCCACCCCGCAGTGTGATGCCTCTGCGTGTACATGATACAAGGCGCCGGGAGAAGGTGAATTTCACCACCATGAATCCTGGAATTGTCAACATGTATGTTTGTGGTGTCACTGTGTATGATTTGTGTCACTTAGGCCATGCTAGGTGTTATCTCGCCTTCGATTTGATTCATAGATGGTTAGAGAAATCTGGTTATGATGTAAATTATGTGCAGAATTTCACCGATATCAATGACAAAATCATAATTCGCGCCAATGAGACTGGCGAAGATTGGCGTGAACTAGTGGAGAATAATATCGCTACATACTATCGCGATATGGATGCACTGAACATTCTTCGGGCAGACTCCTATCCAAGATGTACCGAGTATGTTGATGACATGATTAGGATAACTCAAGATTTAATCGATAAAGAAAACGCCTACGAGGCGGACGATGGAGTATACTTCAGCGTAGAAAGTGCGCCTGAAAAATATGGACAGCTAACAGGTCAAAATATCGATGCTGTGCGCAGTGGAGCAGGCGGCAGAGTAGCAGGGACCGGTTCTGGAAAGAGAGACCACAAGGACTTCGCTCTGTGGAAAGCAGCGAAGCCAGGAGAGCCAACTTGGGACTCCCCGTGGGGACCAGGTCGACCTGGCTGGCACATTGAATGTACTGCGATGAGCATGGATGCATTCGGGCAACAATTCGATATTCACGGTGGTGGACACGATCTTCTATTCCCTCACCATGAGGCTGAAATTTTCCAAGGTGAATGTCACACTGGATGCTCGCCTGTTGTGCATCACTGGTTGCACAATGGTTTCGTGAATATCGATGGCGAAAAAATGAGTAAATCATTAGGTAACTTTTGGACCATCAAAGATATTCTAGAAAAAGTGGACCCTCTAGTGTTGCGATTCTCTCTAATCAACGCACATTATCGTTCCCCAATAGACATGAATGAACAATTGCTCAAGGATGCTGAAAAGAACCACAGCCGCTTGGTTAGTGTGTACAAGGCTGCGTTAGAGTTAGTTGGAGTAAACTGCCCTCCGTTACCTGAAGGAGATATCACCTCACAGGTACCTCTAGTCAAGAGCTTAGGTCTTCTAGAGAAGATGGCACAAGGGTTTGCTATTGCCATGGACGATGACTTCAATTCAAGAGAGGCGTGTGCTAAAGTCCTAGGTGCAATCCGAGAAATGGGCAAGATGCTCAGCGAATTAGAAGGAGACGACCTAGGCGCATATGCTCTGCATTGTGTCGATTGGCTAGAGGATACTGCGGGTTCGGTGTTGGGCGTTTTACCTACCAGAGAGCAAACTCTCGCTGAACCAGAAGATGACCCAAGAAGAGCAGAAATCGCAGACCAAGTAGAGACATTACTAGCGAAGCGAACCGAAGCAAGAGCAGCAAAGGATTGGTCTGCAGCCGATGCAATCAGGGATGAATTAGCATCGCTAGGCGTAGTTGTAACTGATACTGCAGAAGGACCAATTTGGGATTTAGTCTAATCCTTTGGCGGTTCTAGTGGCGGTAGTTCAGGAATGAACTCATCAGCCGCTTCTTCATGTTCAATTTCCTCGACTAGCTCCTTATCCTTGAAGACAAAGATTGCCGTTACTGCAGCTATGAAAATAATGATCATTACTATTGTGAGAACGAATACAGGGTCAGATTCATCTGATTGTGCATCATCATTGGTATCTTCATCACAAATACCCACACATGTGTTATCGCCAGTTGCGTCGTTATCCTGATTGTCGCCAGGGTTTGTGACTTCATATTCACAAGATCCATCATCCTCATCTGCCTCGGAATTGTAGTTTAGTGCACTTGAATCAGTACATCCTTTCACAGGGTCCGGTTCATCAATTGGTGGCTCATTCACATAATCAGAATCTTCTTTGAATGGGCGCTCACCATTCTCGTCGTATTCTACATCATAGTAATCGTACAGTTTGGTCATATCAATGTGATAATTCGCATGGGATGAACGGTTCACTACATCGAAGAATCTGTCATCTCCAATCGTGTAAATTGGGTCTAAGCCAACAGTGGATAAGCGGTTCACGTTGTCTCGGTAATCACCGTCAAAGTTGGTTCCAAGCCAGTCTTCGATTTCAGAATCTGTCATGCCTTCAACATCATCCCAGTTAGCCTTGATGTCTTCGAAATCGTTCCTCATAGCCATTGATAATCCGGATTCGATGTCTTCCCAAGTTTGCATTCCGTCAACTATGGATGTTGAGGTTACATCGATTGCTTTTGAGAATCCCGAACCGTTGATGTATTCCCAATCATCGTCCTTCATTGCAGTCATTAGGTCAATGTCTCCGAACACTGGCTTTCCGTGTACGATTGTAAGACGGACATCAGGATCAATCGCTTCAATCATATTGCGGTAAGGGTTCTCATGGAATGTGTCAAGAACGACAATATCTGCATACATTCCAGCCTTCAATTGGCCAACGAAGCCCTCCCAATTACTAATCTCAGCAGGGTTGCTGGTAACCATTTGCACCAATTCATAATCAGAGAAGTGTCCGTCTAGAACTTCTCTGTTCCACATATCTGCAACTTTCAATTCATGCAAGTTGTTCTTGGTTCCACTAGGTCCCCAATCCGGAGCGATTGAGATTGTGATTCCTGCATTATCGGCAGCGATAACATCGGTCGTATCTCCATACAAAACTAGGTTTGAGAATGGCGACCAAACTAAGCCAGCACCAGTTGTCCCCATCTTGTTAAATTGGCTTTGGTCCATGCCTGTGCCGTGAATTACTACAGTTTCATCCATTATCAGCCCTTTATCCCATAGTGCATCGAACTCAGCTTTACTGCTTGAGTCTACGCCTTCAGACAAGTGGACAAACCATGCATTGAGTGAACCAGATTGGTTTTGTGAAATTAGATGGCTTCCTGTGTAATCGTCATCTGCAGCGCCACAAACTGCACAGGTGCTAATTCCATCTTGTCCGAAATTGTATAGTTCAATATTTCTAGAGAGCATACTGTCCCATGCATCAGTACCACTTCCTGGTGAGCCTTGTACTGCGGTTACGCCGCCCGCAACTGCTTGAACTTCGGCGTACTTCATCTGTTCAGCAGACATATCCCATCTGTCTCTATCTTGGACGTTGTTCTTCATCCAAGTAATACTTGGGCCATAATCCCAATTATTGCCCCACTGGTAGCGATTTGTGTATCCGCCTTCTTCCGATTTTTGTGAATCAGAAAGATGGACCTCGAAGTCCCAAAGAGGAATGTGGTTGTAGTGCATGTGGTTGTGCAAATCGATTAAGCCCGGATAGATTGTTGCTTCTGTATCGTAAACAGTGATATTATCGGTATTAATTGGCGGAATCTCTCCATCTGCCCAGACTGCGACAATTTGACTTCCTTCGATCATAATGTTTCCATTATCGATAACACCTTGGCCAGTCATTGTAACGATTCTTCCTTTGAGAATGTAGGACTCTTCGGTATTGTCGGACTCTGTAAAGCAGGTTCCTTGTCGCTCAGAAGGGTTAGGGTCCTGTTTCCAAAGACTACCATTTTCTGCGATGGTGTACACCTTGTCCCACCAAGAATCCTCACCAGGATATGTCATGGAATCGATGAGGTTGCCTTCAGTATTCATCAAAGTCGCAGTATCCCCATCCCAATAGTCGAGTTCGATATCTGTATTGGCTCGATAGAAAGTGATACTTTCTCCAGCTCCAATCGTGGTATTCCAACCAATTCTACAAGGGGGGCTTCCACCATCAGTAGTGTCATCAAGTATCCAATCAGAAATGTCAACTGATTGATTTCCAGTATTTGTTATCATAATGTATTGGTCTGAAAATGAGCCAATGTCGCCATCTCCATTCCAATCGGTTCCATTGTACTGGGCGGAAGAAGCAGAGACTAGAATCTCCTCGATGACAATTCCGCCATCCTCCGCAATCTCACTTGATGTAGGAATTGGGAACAAAGCAATGACGAGTATAAGTGCAATCAAGGCTCTGCGCATATGTTGTCGAAATAGTAACAGCACATGAAATAACCTGCTTCAGGATTTTCGCAAAATGCAAGTCGTCGATAGCCTCAAATCCCACTCATCATGCCGCCTAGCCATGCAAAGGGCGTTATTGATGCTGGCAGTACTACTTCCAGCAATGTTCTCCGGTTGTTTAGGAGAAGATAGCGCAGTAAATATGCCTGAAGAAGAAGATTCTGCATACCTCCAACCTTGGGAAAGAGCAGATGAGACATACGATAACAGCGATGTATTCAGCAGAGTAACAGTAAACGGCTCCTATGGAATTGACACTGTTCGCAGCGTGTATGTTGATGTTCCAACAATCACTGCCGCTGACGGTGGAGCTGGTTTGACCGGTGATGCTGTGGTGCATCTAGGGCTTTGGTTACCAGTAATCGAAGGATGTGATTGGGAAGCAGGCAACCTCTCTGAAGAATGCCGAGTACCGGTTATTGCTGAAATTGGACCATATTACAACGATGGAGATGTTGATGCTCTAACTCCTGCTGAAAGGTTGGGTCGATTCTTGATTGAGAATTATGTGCCACACGGATATGGTGTGGCCCAAGTCAGCGTTTTTGGAACAGGTGAATCTAACCACTGCATGGATCTGATGGGAACCGATGAGCAGAGGGGAATTGATGCAGCAGTATCATGGTTAGGTAGCCAAGGTTGGTCCAACGGGAAGGTCGGTATTATCGGCAAATCGTATGATGGAAGCACACCTTGGCAAGCTGCAACCTTTGGCAATCCCTATCTTGCTACAATCGTCCCAATGTCAGGTTTAGTCGGCGTCCACGAACTAATGTGGCGCAACGGAAGTATGGAAGCCAGAGGCGCAATTATGCACAATGGCGTCTACGGTTCCTTCGGTATCGATGGTGATGCTGATGATGTTGACAATGCCTGTGAAGGATATGCTGAGGGGTATGCAAATGGTCCTGCAGCATATTTGCTTGGCAACATGGTTGACTATGCTGGGAACACTTACTGGACTGAGAGGTCGTTCATGGGTAGGGTTCTAGAAAATTACAACGGTTCGGTGTACATCATACAAGGAATGCAGGACTGGAACGTAGACCCTCACATGGCATTCCCAATACACCAACAGGTTGCAGATGCCGGAATCGAAATCAAAACCCTTGCCGGACAATGGGCTCACGATTATCCTGACCGTGTTTCAGGACACAGCTCTCAAGGTGCAGGAAGAGGTCAAGAAGCCTACCCCTACACTCTTCGCTGGGATTGGGCTGATGAGATGTTGTACTGGTTCGACTGGTATCTGAAGGGCGAAGGGGAAGCGCCAGTACTGGGCGTCGAAATGCAGGATAACCGAGGCGGCTGGAGATTCGAGTCTACTTGGCCTTCAGAAGATACTCAATACTTACCAATTAGGGGGGATGCAATGAGTCCAAGTGGTGCATCTATTGGTAACCCGGTGACATTTGGTCCAATCACCATGTCTTACGGTCCCTTTGAAAATGACACTTACATCTCGGGAATGCCAACCTTCCACATTTCTGCTACACCGCATACTACTCAGAATGGTCACATTTTCATTGAAATGACAGATGATGCTGGAATTCATCTTGGTCATGCAGTAATGGATTTGAGATTCCATGCAGGTGGTAGGGATGGTGTTTTCCAAATAACCCCGTTCGAAACAGTCATGGCCAAGACTGAATTTATGCCAATGGACGTATTTTTGGCGGCAGGCGAATCTATTCATCTTACAGTAACACAAACCGGTGAGGACTATGTTCCAAGTCCTGCATCTACTGGTTGGTTCACAGTAAATTGGGCGGCATCAACTCTTACTCTTCCTATCGTTGACAGAACGTGTGATGACCTATTCCAAGTTCCAATGGTTGAATATAGCGAGGATGCAGGAAGGATTTGTTAATCAAAATCTACCTAGGATTGAAGTGAATACATTCTTCGCATCACCTTGCGATCTTTCGACGAGTCTCCTGACGATTAATTCGGGTGTTGAACGCGCCAAGTGGTTTCTTCTGGGAGTCCTGTCAACAATTAGTTCTAAATTCTCATCTAATCCTCTTGCTTCGATTCCATCAGTTCGTAATTCTTTACCAGCAGCCTCAATAATCGCTGGAGCAAGGTGGGTTACCAATAACATGCATGTGCCTGAATGAGATTCAGCAGCCTCTAGCATTCCAGCGATGATTCTAGCACCAGCTCCTGGTTCTGTAATCGCTTCTAATTCATCTGCTAGGATCAATTTTGAATTGGTGTTGGAAACTACCTCAGCTAGTTGTAGCAATGTTTGTTCAAGCGCACCAGCAGATTGTGTTCCACCTGCTTTGGCGAGCACATGTAGTGATTCAATGCGGCCTACTTTGGCCTCTTTTGCTGGAACTGGAAGTCCCATGTGTGCTAGGATTGTACAGTGCGCTAGTAATTCTAGCATGGTGGTCTTACCACCGCTATTAGCACCTGTTAGCAGTGCAATCGACTGCTGGTCTCCATTATTAGCACAGTTTCCTAATCCATAGTCGACAGGATCTGCAACACCATCGATTAGTAAATGCCTTCCCGATTTTATTGCGATTCCATGCTTGCAGATTTCTGGCATTATTGCATCGACACTTCGAGCCCAGCGACCGATAGTAAGCCACTGGTCTAACTCCACAAGTCTTCGAAGTGCTTTTTCACACTTAGATTTCAACGGAGCAAGCCTTCTTGCTAAGGAAATCAGACGGTCGGATTGAGTCGTTTTCCACAACTCTTCCAGTTGGGAATCAATTCCATCTAGAGTTGTTCTGTCAACTTTAGTAGGCCACTCGCTCTTGAAAATAGTACGAGGACACTTTACTCCTACATTGGACAATAGCGAGGCGATTTCGTCGGTTGCGGATTCTATTGCTTGCTCAATGGCATCACTGGTTTGTTGGGCCAATTTTCGCTGAAGTGAAGCAGCATCTGCTAGTGCCTCCAACATGTCAGAACCAGATAAATCGAGCTTCACATTCTGCATTGCTTGGTCTACTTCATCGTGAATTCTCTTTTCTAACTCCTTTGCAGTAGGCCATAATTTGTC
>PAQE01000037.1 GCA_002709705.1 Methanobacteriota archaeon
AAAACTGGTTCAATTGAAACTGAGACTATATTTAAAAAAAATAAAATTAATTATATTGAATGTCCTGTAATGGGTGGTCCAGTACAAGCTGAAGAAGGAGTTTTAGGTGGAATAGTTGGGGCATCAGATGAAAATTTTAAAAGTGCAGAAACTTATTTAAATTTTTTTTGCAAAGAATATTTTCATTTTGGCCCTGTTGGAATGGGAGCAAAATCAAAACTCTTAAATAACTTTCTGTCACTTGGAAATGCAGCATTAGTTAATCATTTAGCTAAAAGTGCCAGATCAATGGGTTTAGACTTGAAAAAAGTATACGATGTTGCGAAACTTGGATCGGTCAATTCACCAGTGTCTGTATGGATTTCTTGGACGACTTCAGGTTCTGCCTCATTTGCGGCCTCTTCTTCCAATCTAGCCGCTTCTAGTTCCGCTTGTACCTTTGCCTCTTCTTCAGCATGCCTTGCGGCTTCTTGCTCAGCAAGCAATTCTGCTTCCTGTTCTGCAATTAATCGTTCTTCATCTGTTGCAATATCGTTTTCGACAGAATCAACTTCTTCCAAAACTGCATCGATTTCTTCGTCACTGAACTCGTTACTATCTTCAGCTACAAAGCCCAGTTTTTCCCAGAGATGGTTTACTTCTTCATGATCTAATTTGCCATCATCATCTAGGTCGAAATCCTTCATTGCATCGCTTACAATGAAGACTGGAACTGCAAAGCCTGTTGCTGCAGTCATCGCACCTGTAATTTCGTTAGCATCTAATTTGCCATCCTTGTTAACGTCAGCAATTTGGAACAACATTTCTGGAGTTAAACCTCTTTGCTCGATTTGCTTTCGCAATTGGTCGAGGACTAAGTTATGTGCAACTTCAGTAGCTTCCTCGCCGCTTTCTGATGTTGGCAATCTTGAATTGATACTGTACTTTCCAGCATCGATATTTTCCTGCAATTTTTCTCGTCCTTGTTCTCTAAGTTCCTCAGCGCGCTCAATAGCTCTCTCTCTACCGGACTTGATAATTCGAGAAGCACCAACGGCGCCGGCTCCGGCAGCAACCCCCAGCGCTCCAATTTTAAGGCCAGTTCTCGCTAACTCAGAATTGTGCAGTGCTTCGATTTTCTGTTGTTTGGAGCCACTGTCAATGCCGTATGTACTGGCAATAATTGATAACTCATTTTCGTCCAAGTCTTGTAAAGTTCTTCCTCCTCTAATCTCAGAGATTACTCTTGTCATAATCTGAGTATTTTGGTCATTGAAGTTAGCCGCAGTATCTGCTGTTACAGGAGCAGGAATCTCAGAATTAGGCATCCATTTCCACTGTCCAGTTGAATCTTGCTTCAATACCATGGCGCCGTTAGAACTTACAGCAGCCCCTGCTGAAGAAACCATCATACCTGCTACTACACCAAAAACACCGAAACAACAGCAGGCAGCACCTAATCCGGAATCAGATCCGATAATTCCCTCAAGAATAAAAACGAAGAAGCCTATTCCAATAGCCGCGGCTCCCGATCCGGATAACCAATTTTTCGCCTGTTCGACTTCGGCCATGGTATTTCCAAGTGTAATCAAGTCATGAACTTGATGCCGTCATGGCCATTTAGGCCGAGGCCAATCCTTTGGGTCACCATTTGCCCATGGTATTGTGCAGAGGGCAGTCTCCATTTGTGACAAATCGCTGTAACCCCTCTCGATTTGAATTCGGAATAACCAATCTTTCAGCCGGCCCAGTTTTATCCCTGGTTTTAGACCGGTTCTTTCCATAATCCATCCACCATCTACCAAACATTCGATTCCAGTTGGATATTGTAGTGCTTTGTCGATTAAATCATTCTTTTTTCCAAGAGCCTCATTGAGAATGGAATGAGTGACAACTTCTATGCCGAGAGTGTTTCTATAGAGTCTCAATTCAGTCTGTTTTGGAGGATTGCCGATAAGAGAATGGAGAAATTTCACTCTAGAAAAAACCGCTTTTGGAACCTTCAACCTCTCTAGGATTACAGTAACATCTTCGATGATTAGTCCTGAAAACAATAATGCCATTCTAGCTTCTAAATCGTCAGGTAGTTTTGCTAATTTAGGGAATATCTCTTTGGATAAGTGGTACCCGATTATTGCTGGAAGTACCCCATCGTCATTCATTCTTGAAAGAACTATGCTTGCATTCTCTCCATTGATGATTCTGACTAATTCATTCCATACTCTTTCTATCGATACCATCGCTAGCATCGCACGATTATCTATCAATGCTGATGATAACTCACTATCAGGTAGCCAAATGCCTTTCTTCTGTCGATCCATAAATCGATAAGCGCGCATAATCCGTAATCCATCTTCTGAAAGACGCTGACCAGAGTCTCCTACTGCCTTCAGAAAACCATTCTCTAGGTCCAATTTTCCTCCAAATGGGTCATGCAATAACCCTCTCGCATAGTCATAGGCCATGGCATTCATTGTAAAATCACGCCGAGATAGATCAACGCCTAAGCTAGATCCCCATTCTACCTCATCAGGTCTTCTTCCGTCTCCGTAGCCTGCTTCGGTTCGCAGTGTGGTTACCTCAAACATCGAATTTCCACTTTTCACAGTTACAGTACCGTACTTTATGCCGGTGGGTATTGTATCCTCAAATGATTCAATTACTTGTTCAGGGGTTGCAGTCGTACATATGTCGTATTCTTTGGGCAATTCTCCCAGTATACAATCTCTAACTGCTCCTCCAACGACCCACGCCCCATATCCAGTAGTGCATAGTACATTCAAAACATGTTCTAAATCCTCATTTTTAGGGATTAGAGAAGGGGAAATTACTCCAGGCACATCTGCAAGTAACCCTTCCTCCATGTGAGGGTGTCAGGCTCACCCTTTCCAAAGCATTATCCCATCAATCTGCTTGGAATGAGTTATGTCGTGGGAGGCAGAAGATGTTTCACTAGTCGATTTGGACTGGCTGAAACCTCATGAAGAAATCAAAGTCAAAAACCGTGACAAGCTTCTCGAGATGACCAAAAAGTGGGGCGGATTTACCAAACCATTGCTGGTAGATTCCCAAACAGGGTCCATTTTGGATGGACACCACCGCCATTCAGTGGCCGTGTGCTTGAATCTAAAACGAGTGCCTGTAATTCTAATTGATTACTTAGCCGATGACCAAATTACAGTTGATGTTTGGCCAGGGAGTGGGCTTGAAAGTATAACAAAAGAAGAGGTAATCGAAATGTGTCTTAGCGATGACTTGTATCCTCCAAAAACAAGTAAGCACACCATCTCTAATCACATGCCGCCAATACATGTATTACTAGAGGTACTAGCTAAATCAGAATGATTAGCGCATAGTTGCTTTGATTGCATGCCAAAGTTTGTTGCCTTTGCCTTCTAAAATTGTCAAGTGTTTTGGATTTGCAATAGGCGTGATCTTAACTTCGTGTAATGCACCCTGTCTGGCGATTGTAAATGTGGTTTCAACACCCTCATTTCCATAAATCGTTGCATTAATGTCACTTGCAGTTTTGACTCGCAATCCATCGATTGCAATAATTTCGTCACCAGTATGGATGGATTCTCTACAAGGAGAACCTGTAAGATGTGTTCTCACTTTAACACAGTTGGGATTATTTGCTAGATTTAATCCAATCCAAGCACCTTTTGCTTTCTTATCAGAGACCATCTCTAAACCAAGGGTTTCCATTGCTGAGTTTACATCTGGGGCTTTTCTTTCACTAACTAGGGAGTCTAGCATTCCTCCAAGTCTTCTGCCTCCAGGGGTATTCACTAACGCTTTCTTGATATCTGAATGTGTGATTCCAGGACTTTTGGAATCGAGTTTGTGATTGTGGTACAATGTAGCCATCACATCATCCATTCCGTGTTTGCCTTTCGAGCGCTTCCTCAATTCAGTATCTAGACAGAACACTGCCATCTCTCCTTCCAAATAATATGAAATTTGGACCTCTCTGCTGTATGAGTTCGGCCTGTAAAGATGAATCCATGCATCATGGCTGCTCTCTTGTAGCGATTCATGATTCATTCCATGTCTATCGGTGTGCCTTTTCATTTTGCGAGTCCAATCTTTGCGCCAATCTTCTTCGCTCCAAGCTCCACTCCTCAAGCACAATATATCTCCTAGCCAGGAAGTTAGTCCCTCAAACCACCACAATAGTTCGGAGTGCTCCTCCCTCTGTAATTCGTATTCTAGGAAATTTTTAGGCCGCAATTGCTTGACATTCCACTGGTGCAAGAATTCGTGGCTAAACAGGGAAACAAGGTCTCTCCACTGTTCTTCATTGCCTTCTTGCAAGCACTTTCTTGGCATCATTGAGGTCTGGCTACGCAGATGCTCTAGTCCTCCTCTTCCGGACTCAGTTAAGTGTAGAACCGTCCAATAGTCCTTCCATTCAGGAACTCCAAATAGTGCAAAGTGTTCTTCGATTACAAGTCTCATGGCCTCAATGAAACGGTCTAGGCCTTTCTTTGGAATTGGCAGTCCACCTGAATCCCACAATTTTAGATACTGAGTTGTCCCCATGACATCGAAAGAAATCATTGGATTAGCATTCGATTCCATAATTGCATCGAGGAATTCGTCCCTACCTTCTGCAAACCATTCTCCTTCCTTACCAACCAGTTGTGTTGCAGTGTTCCACCCAGTAGGAGTTGCTAGAGTCACCTTGTGGGTTTGATTCATTCTAAATTTGTCTATGCCTCTGGTTGGCATCATCCAGGTATATGGGGGCATTATGTGAACATGAGTTTCGTCCAAATGATTTGCTCGACATGTCATTTCAGCAGCCAGTAATCTGTAAGTAATCACTATCTTACTAGCATTACCTATTCCTATTATTCTGGCTCCATCGACATCCACTCTTTTGATTTTAATTTCCTTTCCATCACAAGTTGCAGAAAGGTCAGACATGTGCTGAATCGGTTCTCGGATGAAGTATGAACCAGGAACCCATCTTGGAAATCGTAATTCCAGAATGTTTTCACTGAAAGGACCATCAATCTCAATTTTTACGCCTAGTCTCCTACTTGAGCCGTTAGTAGCATCTACGTGATATGAAATCCCTGAATCCATCTCAACCCTCCAGTTCATCTAACGATGCAGATAGATTGTCTGCAGCGACCTTAACGAGAATTGTATCATCCTCAGAGAGTATTGCTAGCCTTTGCCTGTCCACATCACTCCTACCATCCATCTGCTCAATTAACTTTGAGCGAATTCTCGAATTGAGGGATGTATTTTCTATCATGTTCCAGCGTAGTGCCGATGATTTAGGGTCATACCTCGAGCGTAACCATCGCAAAATAATCTCTGGATTAATACTGGCAATCAAATCTATCCTCTCATCTACTTCAGTTACCTCTAATCGTAAAGTTTCAGCAATAGATTTGCGAACTTTGGGGTTGATGTCTTTGCAAGCCCTCTCTAATACATCTCCCCCGGAAGTAACAGCCAGCGATGCGACCAATGAGCGTAAAGCTGGATCGCTGGATAAAAGTCCTTTTTCAAGCGTCTTGGGACTTAGTTTCAATTTATTCTTTGCAGCATTAGATATGGCCATTCTGCGAACCGATGAATGTTTATCCTCAATAAGAGATGAGATCAAATCCTCATCCACTGAATTCTCAGCAGCAACAATCCTTACAGAATGGTGTTCATCTTCTGCAAACTTAGGATGTAAATTCTCATGTTTAGCCAAACTTTGTGCTGCGAACCCTCTAGTTATGTAGTCGTCTTCTTCGAGTAAAGACATAGCGATTTCAGGGGCCTCTATTCGTTGCAATAACTCCGCAGCCAATCTTTTGTGATTGTCAAGTAATGGTAACAAGTCATCTGCTGAATCGGCCCACTTACGAT
Organism: Methanobacteriota archaeon; assembly: GCA_002709705.1. Taxonomy (GTDB): domain Archaea; phylum Thermoplasmatota; class Poseidoniia; order Poseidoniales; family Poseidoniaceae; genus MGIIa-K1. The sequence goes on from PAQE01000037.1 coordinate 5,857, forward strand.
GGGCATCCAGCGATTTATTGCGAAACCAAAAATCTGAATCTTCGAGCAATTTCACGAATCCAGAGAGTGCTCTAGGATTATTTTCTTCGAACAGTAATCTGACCGCTCTTCTTCGAATTTTCACATCTTTATTGTATAAACGAGAAATTTCACCATCAATGTTTGTCAATTTCTCACCTCATGGAATGAAATCAGAGTGACTGCTTCCTTCTTCGAAGTCACTAGGAGAATCGTATGAAGCAATTCTTGTTTGAACAATGGATTGTATTATTGGCCATAATCTAGTGAACCATTCACCCTTTTCGACCATCAATTTGAGCAATGGATGCTCCTCAGGGTTATCTACCTCTTCAGGAGGTGGAAGGTCGTCGGGAAGTTGGCGCAATTCAGCTACCAAATCATACAATTTCGTCTTATCTTCTTCTTCGATAATTTGTGCCTCTTTCATCAACTCAATGACTTGCTCAATGAATTCTGCCATCTCGGATGGGGATGGCGTCTCAATTACAGAATCTGCAATATCCAATGGGCCGAAAACAACACTACCAAGGTCGGTCTCAAACAAATCCTCGCCTTGTTTTTCAATTTTCAATAAACGTTGTGAATTCTTGTCACCAATAGGAGCAATCGTAAATCCTCCATCCTCCAAACCATCATTCAACCAGTCGGGTAATTTTTCAATTTGCCCAGTTACCAAAACTCGATTCAAATTTGGTAAAGACAATTTTTCTAAATCAGTAATTTTCTGACAGTTAACAGTAGGATAACCTCTCAAATTATTCGAGATATGCTCAATAACATCACCAGACGGATCTAGAACAGTCACCCTACCTTCTTCACCAACGACATGCGCAATCAAGGCGCTAATGTAACCACCCTTTGCTCCGTAAATCACGATATGTTGGCCCTTTTCCAATTCTAGATTGTGGAGTAACGTAACAATCATGTGAGGGGCAGATATTGTCTTAACTCCTCCTTCCGCTGTTTCTAAGAAAACAACTGGTCTGTCATGAAAAAAACCCGACGAATCATAATCAGTAAAATCTTCGATGTCAACTTTGTACATTGCCTTTTCAACATCTGGTGGGACAATTATTCCCGAACCTTTGAGGTTGCTCAGCAGTTTTTCTAGGTTGCTCATATTGATCACTAATTTCTCGACTCATGTAAAGTTAACAATTATTCATTTTCGTAATCATCATCTTCAGGGACGCCTTCTGCTTCCATATTTTGGTGCATGTTTTGAAGTAATTTCTTGAATTGTTCATCATCACCAAATCCTAAATTTTTTGAATCTTCAACGGCCATATCTTTGAACAGTTCAAACTCATCCGCACTAATTCTGAAGTTTGTAAAAGAACCTAATAAGTCGTCCATGATTATACTTTCAATTCTGGATAAATGTTCAGCTAATGTTGCTCTAGCAATCTTTAGTTCTTCAGCCATCTCTGAAATTCTAATTCTTTTGTTGATATCATACCATCCTTTGTCGTAAGCAAATTTTGCTAGTTTCAATTGTTTAGTGTTAAGTGGTCCGGTTTCAAGAGAAGATGACAGATTAAGGCTGCGGGCTGAGATACGGTCTGGCTTTGCGATTAAGCGAGCCATAGCCGCAACCAGCCTTAATCGCATGTTTCCTCCTTGGATAATATATGTCATTCCTTCACTATCTAATCTACACCCTGGAGCCGCAGTAGTTCCTCCAGTTCTAGCATTGAAATTTGATAGTGGGTGAGATAGTTTCAGATTGATGACATAACTTTCATCACTGCTCTCGGGAGTATGGTGGATATCCATTAGTTCGAGGAAATATAACGAATTCAGGTCTTCTGGTGTCTTACCCGCTTTGAAATTGATTTTTACTAAAATCCGAATATCTCTAGGTGTTCGTTTGATGTAAGCAAGGAATTCTATCGAACTAACGATATCCAAAAGGGGAGAAATATCTGTCTCTTCTAAGCGATTCCTCCTCCAAAACAGAGAGATTTCTCGCATGTCATAAACTAATGGCTGCTTTTATATAAAATTGATACGGGTAATCTCAAATCAATTACCGGCCCTTGTTTGTGATGATCATCATTCCAAGAATTGCTCCGGCGAGGGCGCCAAGTATTGTTAGAAAAGGCTGGTCAGGAGATACCGAATAGAATGCAATAGAACCTGCCACCATAAGTGGAGGACATAGCATCATCATTCGAGTAATTATGACTGACCGATCGATAATCACTTCTGGAACAACAGTCAATGATTTTGTTCTTCTTTGGATTCGAGAGGCGCCCACCTTTTCTTCCAAAATGGGGAGTGTTCTATCCCGAAGAGATGGATCGTTCTTCGGAAATCTGAAAATCAATTTACAGTCTGCTGTTAATTGCAGTGCTTTTTCGATAATTGTGAGTGGATTTGAGGCGTGTGATAGTGAAACAGATGCTCCCATGCCCTCGCCTCTTACATGAGAGAGTGCTCTCCACCCGCCAATGCCTTCATTGAATTCGCTAAGACCTTCGCGCAGCATTTTCACAGTAGCATCGGTTTCAGGCAATCCTCTTTTCCTACCGAATGCCAAGATCGGGGTTAGAATTAATGCACATAGAACAATTGTTAGGCCCCACAGAAATGCTGCAGTCATTAAGCCATCATTGCCTAGAACCATGGCAATTGCAACTGCTAGCATGAAACCAGAATAAAGCCCAAGAACAATTGCGGCGGAGAGTCCCTTTCGGAAACCAACCTTCTCCTCCATGCCATGGCCAGCACAATTCAGGGGAAAACATATCCGTCCCCTGATGGTGGGTTAGTCATGCAGAAGAATGGTCTCGAGAACCGTTCTCGAGAAAAGAAGGTAGGCTATTGGGTGGGTGGCGTATCTACCTTCTTTCTTGTATCCTTTTTCTTGGTTCCATTCTATTTGCCAGAGGGTACAGTTCCAGAATTATCAGGTCGAGCAAACGCATTTGATTATCAATCCGATTCGGCATGGGGTAACGTACAAACCGATTCTAGTGGACAAGTCGGTCATAATCAAAGTGAACATGGAATATTTGTGTGGAGTGATCTAGACCCATATGCTGCTTTCATCTATGCTTTCGGAGACTTAAATTGTCATACCAAAGCAGAAAGATCTTGGAAGATTAATGATAATCAAATGCCAGTTTGTGTTAGGGATGTAGGGATATTCTTTGGTTTGGCCGTTGGAGGTTTCTTGTTTTCACGCAGAGGATATAATCGTTGGACAATCAAAGATACATTCCTCTCTATGCTCCCTGACAACAAGCTTCTGTCAGTCTACAGAAACGACCGCAGGTTGCTAGCAATGCTTGCAATTGCAGCAATAGCGGCAGTTCCTATGGCGATAGATGGTTTTACTCAGATGTTGACATCATACGAGTCAAATGCAATGATGAGATTGCTGACAGGTGCGCCTTTTGGTATTCTAATTGGAGCATTTTTATCGGCCTCATTTTGTGCTAGGCCAGCACATTTCGAACTTGACCCTACTAACGTAATTCTTCCATCTGGAAGTAGGTTTAGCATGAAAGTGGAAGAAGAGTAACTACTTTGGTGGCTCTGTAGACCACCAAACGATCAACTCTTCTCCGTTTTGAGGAACTGGACATTCAGCATGACCACTGGAGATTAAGTGCAGCCTTTGAATAACGTTTTGAACCGCTTTACGTACCTGTAGCGGGACTTTCTTCTCATCAGTATCAAGAATAATATCTCTTAGACAATTTTCCCATTCTTCGTCAGGATTTGCCCTTCTCCAACTCGATAAAGCAGCCCTTAACGGCCACATCGCTAAACACAGGCGCCCATACCCTAACCTGCTATTCCTCAACTTGAACATCTGAGCCTCTGCAAAAGGAACATGGCTTTGTTGTCTATGAATCCATCTTTCTTGTTCCAACCACTTAACAAGTCGTTGAGTGTGCCTTTTTGTTACAGATCTGACAGGTCCTAATTGTTTATGAAGCGTGGGGACATCTGTTGTATCAGTAAGCGACAATGTTCCTAGAATTGCCCATGAAGAGTGAGCGATTGGTCTAGCCGGAACATCTGATTCTTTAGCGCGCACTTCATCCCACTCTTGTTCCGCAATACGCATCCATTGCGATGGAGATTTCCCATCCAACCAGTCTTCTAGTAACGAAAAATGTTGAACAGGAGCTCCTGGTAATCTTTGTTGGGTTTGTACTCCCGTCGTCAAGGTTTGGAGAAGGTGCCTATCGACTTCATCTCTGCTGACATTAAGCGGGTCTGGTCTTCGATTGAAGAACGTGCTAAGTACCTGTGAAAGCTGTTTTTCTAAATCATCTAGGCCACCTTCATTCAATACAGGTCCCATGATTAGACACTTGCTGAAAGGATGTGGCGTTTCTATTTCACCAGATAAAATTCCACTAAATCCAGCACGTATCTTGGTTTGAATTTCTGTAGTTTCAAAGTATTCGTGTTTGTCTCCAGCCATTCTCAATGTACCTGAATTTATTCTTTTCATGGCCTTATTGGGGTCACAATCAATCCAGATTACTAAATCAGGTATCATCGCTGCAGCATTCATTTTTGCTACCTGTTCAAGCCCTAAATCTCCGACCACGCCCTGGTAAACAAGGCTTGAATGAATATTCCTATCTGAAATTACGAGGTCTCCCTTGAGTAAACGAGGGCGAATCCAGGTATGGGAATGGTCCACTCTATCTGCTGCGAAAAGCCCGGCTTCTTCTAAAGGAGTATGTTCTCCCTTACTAACTGCGTTAAGCGCTAGTTTGCCCAGTTCACTATGCCTTCTTGGTTCGTGAGTGACATGGACGTTTGGGAATGCCAATCTGTTTGCCAATGCTGCTAGAATCCTTACGGCTTCACCTTTTCCAGAACCGTCGCCACCTTCGACGGTGATAAGGTACATTTCACAAACCCTCCATTACCTGCTGGTCGGCAAAGTCTTCTTTGTTCAGCATGATCAAAATCATGCCTGCCAAAATTAATGCTGGTCCAAAAATAATCATTCCTCTACTGAACAGACCAACCCAACATAGCGCTTGAGTTCTACGATATTTCTTCTTTCTCTTGATTTCAAATGATGCGTGAATTCCTACTAGTGCACAACCCAGTGTGAACAGTCCTTCGAAAGTAGCTAGCGCTACTGCATTCTCCAATGACCAGCCTTGGGTCTTAGTGTAGTCATCTACGTATCTTTCTCCATCTCCTTCAACCATCGTTATGGGCGGTACCCCAATGGGTTCTGGGACAAAAGACAAGATTACCGTTTCGTAGCCTTCTTTCATTAGATGCAGTTCGTATTCCTGGGCTAACACAGAGTTGATTACATAACGGCCATTTTCGTCTGAAATACTGCTATTTCTTACGGAACCGGAGTCCAAATTGACCAATTCGATTGAAACATTAGCTACTGGGTATCCTTCTTCGTCCAAAACAAAACCGTGAATATCAAGCGAATCGGTTGATTTGAAGATTGATGAATTTAGCAACCCTGATGGATTTCCTTGTAGTATAAGAGTCCCAGATAGAACACCCATCAAAGCTCCTATCATAACTAATGCAGAAGCAAGCCTTCTGCGTTTTTCTCCTTCTGTTAATTCAAGTTCATTCAGTTCAAGGAATCCTACTTCCTTTATTGCGGGAGCTTGTACTACAATTTCTTGCTCAGCCTGTTTTTCTCTCTTGCGAGATGCAATTCTTGAGTCAATCAACTTAGAGCGAACCCTTTGGCGCAATGCTGCAAGCCGATTTTGTTTATCGTCGCTGATATTAGCACCTCCGGATAAACAACCCGAGGCCGTGCGCGGATTTCACCCCTCCCCTCTATTATCCGCGAAACCTAGCCATGCCAAGCTGGTCCAAACTACTATTATACACAGTGCTAATAATACTCCAACAGTCATTTCGTCTCCATCTTGAGAACTATCTACTTCATTTGAATCTAATTCACATTCAGTATTATCTTCATTTCCGCCTTCCAAGCATGGGTCTACAGAAATTTCTTCAGAATCAATTTCAGATACACGAACATCTAACCATGCCCCTGTTATCAGACCCAATTCAAGAATCAAACCTACTTTTTGTAGGGAGTCCGCACTGACTTTGTCAGCAGTATCATTGTGAGTATGCCAATGCCCACCTAAGAAGCTGGCATTTTCCCCATATCTTGTATCGATGATATCTATGGCAGGTATTCCCAACTCATGTGCAGGCACATGATCATCATATATCCCATCAAACCTTTCGAAATCAAAATATGATGAATCATTTAGTTCACATACATCATCAATGTATCTAATTATGTCTTCAGTTCGATTCCATAATTCCATATTGCCAGGCGTAGTTTTTCTTAATGTCAGATAGGAATCTCCTACCATGTCTACCAAAATGAATGATTCAATATCGTCTGCCTCGGATTGAGTCAAGTTGTCGGCCCAGGCTTTTGCTCCCAAGACATATGTCGAGTGATTGTCTCCTTGATCTTCACCATCTGTGAAGAATAGAGTGACTTCATGTGTCAGATTTAGAGTAGGGATAAGGCGAGCTATTTCGAGTAAAACTGCGACGCCGCTAGCACCATCATTGGCGCCATCAATTGGCTCGTCTCTTCGACTTTCGTTCCAATCTTGGTCGCCCTTGTGGCGTGTATCATAGTGTGCAGCGAGAATAACTTTCGAGCCTGCGCCTTTGTTCCAGGTAGCGAATAGATTTGTCAGATTCATACCGTGTGAATGGTGGGTAGTCTCAGTGATGTCCCATTCTGAAAGGTTGCTTTTAATTGAATCTCGAAGGGCAGAACTGGCCGCAGAACCAGGCGTTCTAGGTCCTAAATCAGTCTGGAATTGTACAGATTGATTTGCTAGTTCTCCGTCGAAATTTAATAAGCAATTAGCAGGCGTGTTTTCAGTATCTAGCCCCACCACTGAAACGGTTGATTGCACAACAAAAAGAATCGTAAAAAGTGCAACAATCCCTTTGCGCATTGATGATGCCACACTCGCTGAGTATTAAATACCTCATTTGAACTCGCTGTTTTGGAATGCAGTACTGCATTCTGTGGAGGCTACGCAAATGTCTGAACGATGCACTACTCGCGCATGCGCTTTAATGCTAATTTTCTTAGTTTCAATAATGTCTCCTTTAGCCTCTGCAGGGTCCGTTGAAAGCGAGGAAAGCCAGACGTTTACATTCACGCCAGTTTTCGCAGATTTAGATGACTTTGTACCTTCAGATTCTCACCCTTATATGCTGCCTGATAGCGATGAAGCGCTTTACAGTGCGACCCGCATGATGAAGAATACTTGGATTGACCATGGAATGCCGGGAGTCGATATTGCAACATCTCCACAGTCAAAGACTAGCGGTCGTGCTTGTACTCCTTACAACGAAGGAGATACTGCAACTGTACCAACATCTGGTGGTTCAATTGATGTTACAGTCGAGAAAACCACATCAACTGCAGCATTCATGGTTCAAAGCGGAAGAACTCTTTCTTCTACAGTTTTGAACAATTGGGCGAGTACTTGGGATAGTACTGTTTACCCTACATTGATGACATACTTTGGGAAAGATTACTTCGATGGCAGAGGAATTGCCGCTCCTGATGTCGATAATAACTGCCAGATTGAAGTAATCATCTATGCAATCGATGGCGCGTATAATATCGGGGGATACTTCTCTCCGGGAATGTCTGCTTCTCGTGAAGCTATATTCATCGATATAGATGACGCACCTCTCACATGGTCGAAGGTAATCTTGGCTCACGAACTACAACACTTAATGCACAATGCACTAGATCCATACGAGAATCTATGGATTGATGAAGGTGCAGCAGATATGGCAGCATTCCTCTGTTTCGGCGGTTCTTCCACATTGTACGGGCATGTTAACGCATGGACTACTGCTAGCCACTATTCTGTACGATGGTGGAATCAGAGGACAGCAGATTATGGTGGTGGATTCATTTTCCTACTCTACTTAGCTGACCACTTAGGGGGAGGTCCTGCAATCCGTAAACTTGCTCAAGATTCATCAACAGGTGCAGCGGGAATTGAGGATTTAGCTAGAAATCCAATAGGGGCGACTCCAGGAGTTATTGGCAGGGATTTCATTGACATTTACACGAACTTCACAATTGCTGCAACATTGGACAGCGATCAAGGGATTTATGGTATGTCGAACCTATTCCTGACTCCAGCATGTGGTTCGAGTGAATTTTGTAGAATTCAGCCTGCTGATTCGAATAGTGATTGGTTGGGGCCCTGGTCATCTACCGGAAATTCTGTTGAAGGCTGGGGTGTTCAAGTATTCAAATTCACACCAGGGTCTGCAGCACCTGCACCACTTACGATGCGGTTTACTGGAGATGTTCCTGGCATGGATGGCGTAATCATGAGTAGGGCTTCTGCCGATGGAATATACACGCGTTCAGACATTAACTTCAATGGAGCAGTTGGAACAGCATTAGTTCCTGGTTTCGGTAACATCACAGATGAAATTTGGGCAATAACTTGGTATGCTTCAAATCAAGGAGATTGCGATTACACATCTTGTGGAAGTTCATATCCGGAAGCGATTATTGACGTCGAAGCTGCTAGAATCACTTCTCCGGCCACACTGAGTCTGAACTCTACAGTTCTCGCTGATAGAGATGGAGATTCTAAGGTAGATACAGCAGAAATTGAATTCAATGTTCTTTCTAACGCATTCTTCGAAGATTTGGATGTCTTAGTAGAAGTTAAGAACGCATCAGGAGTTGTTTTGGACACCCTTGAAACCAGAGTCCAAGCCGGCGGAGGAGTAAATGTCCCCACCAAATTCTGGTACACTGCTAAAACCACTGAAGTGCATACTTTCCATCTCACAATGAAGGATATGTTGGGGGATATAATCGATACCACACAAACAGGAGCCCAGTTCCTTGACAACATGAAGCCTGTGGCAAATTCGAGCGTTGAACCTTCTGATGTTCAAACATGGGAGAATGTGTTGTTTGTAGGGGACGGGTTTGATGCTTGGGGCCTCTCATTGGAGAACAATACATTGCCTTATCTCGACGACCCAGTTGCTTATGCTTGGACTTTCGGAGATGGAAATACATCTTCTCTAAAGAGCCCAGTTAGACCATATCTTGATGTTGGCCAATACAATGTTTCTCTGAAAATTTTAGATCAGGGAGGAACTTGGTCAGATTCAGATATAACTTCCATAAACGTAACCGATGATTCTCAACCTAATCCAATAATTTCTGTTAATGGGCAGGTTCTCACGAATAACCTCTCAATACTTACCGGACAAATTATCCAATTTAGCGCTGAAAGAACTACAGATAACGTACCAATTAGCCATCTCGAATTTACATGGGACTGGGGTGACGGCGATATAGAATCAGGCAAAGGCGTCTCTAGAGCTTATCACTTGTGGGAAGATGGGTTGACAGCAGTTACTGTCTACAATCTAACTCTAACTGTTAGCGATGGGGTAAATGTGGCATCTACAGTAATCGAGATTATTGTGAATAACAGGGCTCCTGGCCAGATATTCTCGGATACGATAATGACCGAAACATTCACTGCTACAATGTTACCAAATGTTTTCGATGACGTTGATGGAGAACTGGTAGGTTGGAACTGGGATTTCACCGAAGGCGTCAATCTTGATGGCGGAGTGGTCGATAGGACAAACTTGTTTGTGGATTTCCTTTCTACCGAACAAAATCCAATGGTTGCTTGGTCTACACCTGGTGTAAAGTATGTCAATCTGACTGTAACTGACAACGATGGTGCTCAATCAACTGCTCAAATAATGGTTCAAGTTCTGAATCAATTGCCAGTGGCGCAATTTGAGGTTAGAGATTCTGGTTCTGCAGGTAGTCCAGTTATAGATTTCAGAATCCAAGACGGGCAAGTAGATGTTCCATATACTTTCAATGGCAGAACTAGCTACGATCCAGATGGCCAAGTAGGAGATTCTAGCGATTTAGAATTCCTTTGGACTTTCTCAGATGGAACAATTTCTAATGATTCCCTCGTTATTCACAACTTCTCAACACCTGGTGAACACTCAGTTACGCTTGTTGTAATCGACGAGAACGGTATGCAGAGTGAGGAAAGAACACTTTCGATAAGGATACAAAATCCGAAGCCGATTATTTCTGTGAAGATTTTTGATGTCTGGTATAATGGTGATTTGGTTACTACCTCCACTCCTATCGCCGAGGGAGCATCCTTCGATTATTCACACACTTTCGATGATGACGGAAATGTGGTTACAACCCCTGGCCAAATACTCTATTTCGATTCATTGGGTACAAGAGATGGCGATAGGACTTACGAAGGAAGGTTTGTTCCGTTGGAATCAAATCATTCTGATTGGAATGGTATTGTAGAATACTCATGGGATTTTGGAGATGCAACCCCGATTTCGCACGAGCCAATGCCTTGGCACTCCTTTGAGCGACCTGGGACATACAAAGTATCACTAACAGTTAGGGATTCTTACCTAACTGGAGATGTGACCAGGGCCACATTCAATATCGTTGTAAATGAGCCACCTACTATTGGTGAGTTTGATATTCCTGAAACAATTTATGTCGGAGAATCTGTAGTTTTAGACGCCAATGTCTCTGATTCTGAAGATCAATCAGAGTATGTTGTTTGGCGAGATTTAGATGTAAATGATGGGTTGCATACTGACAGGGATGAGAGAATCTCTTCAAACATAGTTGTGCTATGGGAAAGTGACCTAGAATTCGATTCAGATGGAAACGGTGATGCCCTAGATGATTGGATTACACCTTCAGGTGCCGATCGAATCAGAGTAGCCGCAAGCTGGGAAGATGTCGGAATCAAGACGGTTAGAATTTCAGTTTGCGATGGAATGGGAGTATGTACTTACAAAGACACCGAAGTCACTGTTTTAGCCGAAAAGGTAGCAGATCCAAGTTTGTCGGATTTCTCGCTTCAAGATTGGCAAGAATGGTTAGTTGACGCTAGTGGTGAATCCTTCTTGGTTCTCGCTCTTATCGTTGCTGTGCTAATTCTTGGCTGGGCCGTAATGCGAAGTCCCACGGAAATCGAAGAAGAAGCAGAACAAGCCGCAGCGACCTACGATGTCGATGAAGTACAGTCTTATGGCGGAGTTCTGGGCATGGACCAACACACTCCTCCTCCTGCCCCTGGTATTCTTTCAAAAGACGAACGCAGAAGCGGTTCTTCCGGTTATGTAAGGCCTCTTCGAAGAAGACGCTGAAGGGAAAACCGATTAACCCCCTAGATACGTACCACCCCCCATAGGGGGGTGTCAAATGGGTCTTAGGCTGAATCTCTTGGTTCTTACAGTGTTCTTTCTCCCTTTGGTAACACCTTCGATGACAACATCGATTGAAACTGTATCTGCAGATTCGAGTTGCGACAATGGTGACTTTGTTACTCCTAGTTGGAACAAAACCGTAGAGCGCTTAGCTAAAGTTCCTAATGTTTACAATTATGATTTCATCTTTGAAGAGGAGGGAGATCGCCGTGATCAAGGTCAAACAGAAATCGCTGAAGAATACGACGGGCCCGAAGAAAATTGGATGACTTGGGAGCCAAATAATGATTTGAGACTGCTGAGAGAAGATTTCCAAACAACGATGCTAATTGGTAATGATGCGGTTGGTACCCTGCGAGTCAATCTCGATCACGAAAGGCGCACTACCATTTGTGTAACAATTGAAACAACAAACAATTCTTACGATCCTTCTGCTGATGTCTATTTGATGACCACTTCTCAATATGATAGATATACTCAATCTTATGATATTGCTCATGGCGCTTGGGGATTAAAAGAAAATCGAGACGATGATGACCCAACTAGTGACGTGCCTCCTGAATGGCGAAGTTTTACAGTTGTAGGCTGGCATTCCTTCAGAGATTCTCATCAATATGAAGATGTTAAGCAGGTTTCGTTTTCAGTATCATTGGATGGTCCGGAAGTCAGCAGTGGACTGTTCGGCGAGGAATCAAAGCAATATTTCAACATCGTAATCGACAATACAAACAATTCACATCGCTATGATGCACAACCTGAAACAACAATAGCAGCATACGTCTCTGTTGTTTCCGAGCCAAGGTCGACTATACTTCCTAATTGGACCGTATCATTAGTTTGTTGTGGAATGATGATGGGTGTTTTGGTAGTTCCATTAATCATGAACAAACGTTACATGAATTCTGGACTAAGTTTGACATCTGAGGGTCAGCAGTTGCAAGAAGGAATGGTGCCTTCTCTTGAGCAAGAAAAATCAGGTTAGTATTCCAAAAGCGACCACGCGTCCCTTAGGTCGCGAACATTGACTAATCCTTTGTCTGATATTTTGAATTCATTTTTCATAGTTGCATAAACTAAACTTTGGTCTAATATGGGTGCGTGTAGTCTAGCCCAGTCGCCACCACTGTTTACTGCCATTAAGCTGTGATTCAATCCTTCTCCTGTTAATTCAGTAGCAGCTTCAACGATTTGTAGCGCGTCATCATGGTTGTTCGCAGTACCACAGAATTTTACAATATCTCCAGCGTCTTGGTTTTCTCTAACTAATGCTACGATTGATTCTGCATCTGGAGTGCCGTTGATGTCGTGAGATGATGCGACAATTTGGCATCCGTTAGCGATTGCTGCATCTTTGAGGGATTTCCTTACGGAATCCTCAATGGACAACTCAAGGTCAATCCAAGATACTTTCGAGTCTATCGCTTTCTGTAAGATCTCAATTCTTTCGGACTCTACTCCCGGAAAGAAGCCTCCTTCAGATACAGGTCTTACGGTGAAAACAACAGGTAGGGGCAGGCCTTCTTTTAGTGCGGCAATCGATGTATCAACATCAACATCTTCCATATTCATAGTATCCCAGTCATTTTCTGGTGGCAATTCGGGTTTCTCACCTTCTTCTTCATCTGAAATGGTAGGGTCAGGCTTGACTAGGTATAGTCGGTCGAATCTGACTTCAACCATATCAGCGCCTGCTAAATTCGCCCTCGCTGCTTCGTCAGTCATTTCTTCGACAGTTGTACCATCCAGAGCAACACACACTTTCGGGTCAGCCATGCTGTCGGCGACCTTCCCTTCTTCATTAACGGTTGCGATTCTAAATTAGAACTAAATAATAGTAAATTTGTATGGTTTTGACAAAATTCACACCTATTTTCTTTCCCTAAATCGATGGTTTTTGAACGGGGTATTGAGTATGTTCATATACCCCCTTTGGCACCATTATATTTGAGTAGAGAGGACTCGATGTTAATCGTCAGACTGAAGCGAAATTCCGCCTTGTTTTTGCGAGCGATAAATGACAAAAAAAACCAACAAATCGACGGCTAAAAAATGGTAATTTTTACAAGTTTTTCTTAACTCAAAATATGACGGCAGAGGTGTATCGATGACGGATGAATATAGCGCACAGAGCATACAAGTGTTGGAAGGTCTCGAAGCGGTCCGAAAACGGCCCGGAATGTATCTTGGAGATCCACACGATGGTTCAGCATTGCACCATTGCATTTGGGAAGTAGTTGACAATTCTGTTGACGAGCACTTAGCAGGCCATACAGACCTAGTTCAAGTCGGTCTTAATTTGGATGGTTCGCTTTCTGTGAGGGATTTCGGAAGAGGCATTCCGGTAGATAAACACGAAGAATTCGGGATTTCGGCTGCGGAGGTCATCATGACCAAGTTGCATGCTGGAGGTAAATTCGACAACAGCTCGTACAAGGTGTCTGGCGGTCTGCACGGAGTGGGGGTTTCTGCAGTAAACGCTGTTTCGGAATGGATGGAGGTAACCATTCACCGTGACGGGACTATTTACAATCAAAGATACGAAGCAGGAGTTCCTGTAAGTCCACTAAATGAGGTTGGCAGTTGTGATGACACTGGAACGTTGATTGTGTTCAAACCTGACCTGGGCATTTTCACTAACATCACGGAGTTTGATTTTGAGCAAATAGATACTAGGTTGAAGGAAACCTCATTTTTGAATGCCGGTCTAAAGATTGAAATTACAGATTTACGTTCAGAAGAGCCCCATGTCAGTGTCCATCACTATGAGGGCGGCTTGTCTGAATATGTTTCCCAGATCAATGCTTCGAGAGAGGCTTTGCATTCCGATGTAATCCAAATTTCAGGTGAGAAAGATGTAGAAAAGGGAACGGTGACTGTTGATTTGGCATTGCAATGGTCCAATGCCTTCAGCGAATCAATTCGCTGCTATACAAATATCATTCGAAACAAGGATGGAGGGACTCACATGTCCGGTCTGCGCACAGCGCTGACTAGTTGCTTGAATTCTTATGCCAAAAAGAGAAACATGCTCAAAGGTGAAGCATTATCTGGAGACGATGTAAGAGAAGGTCTTGCAGCTATTGTGAGTGTCAAGCACCCCGACCCTTCATTTTCTTCACAAACCAAAGATAAACTCGTTAGTAGTGAAGTTACTGGTATTGTTCAGACTGTAGTCTACGAGAAACTTGGCGATTTCTTTGAAGAGAATCCATCTGTGGCTAAAGCAATTATCGAAAAGGCCCTGTTGGCATCAAAGGCAAGAAAGGCCGCTCAGAAAGCAAGAGAATTAACTCGTAGAAAGGGCGTCCTTGAAGGAGGAGGCTTACCAGGTAAACTTGCAGATTGCCAATCAAGAGACCCAAGCGAATGTGAAGTATATCTTGTAGAAGGTGATTCTGCAGGAGGTTCTGCAAAGACTGGAAGAGATCGAAGAATCCAAGCCATTCTGCCTTTGCGAGGAAAAATCCTCAACGTTGAAAGACAAAAGCATAATTTGGTCAAGGTTTTCCAAAACCAAGAAATTCAAACTATCATCAGGGCACTGGGAGCAGGTGTAGGAAATAATCCCGAGGATGAAGGCTCGTTTGATACATCAAAGTTGAGATACTCGAAGATAATTATAATGACAGACGCTGATATTGATGGTGCGCACATTCGTACACTTATGTTGACCTTCTTGTGGAGGTTCATGCGTCCAGCGATTACGGAGGGACATGTTTTCATCGCTCAACCCCCATTATTCCAATTGACCAAAGGAAGAGTTAGCAAATACGCTTTCTCAGATGAAGAGAGGGATGTAATAATCGAGGAATTGAAGGGTGATAATCCTAATGCTAAGATTGGCGTGCAGCGATACAAGGGTCTTGGTGAAATGAATCCTGACCAACTTTGGAATACTACAATGAATCCAGAAAATCGTACTATGCTGAAAGTTACTGTGAAAGATGCAGAGGAATCAGATCGAATGTTTGAGATTCTGATGGGAGAAGATGTTCCTGACAGAAGGGCGTTTATTGAGCGTCATGCAAAGGAGGTGACTAACCTTGACATCTGAGGAAATTGAAGATAATGAGGAAGAGGGTCCAGGTATGCCTGATTCAAGCCTGTTAAATCGATCATTGAATGAAGAAATGAAGAATTCTTACATCAATTACGCAATGTCTGTTATCATTGGAAGAGCTTTACCGGATGCTAGAGATGGCCTAAAACCAGTTCATCGCCGTGTTTTGTATGGTATGCATGAAGGCGGACATACTGCAGATAAAAAATTCAGCAAATCTGCTCGTTCAGTTGGAGAAGTTATGGGTAAATACCACCCTCACGGCGATCAATCCATTTACGACACTATGGTTAGAATGGCGCAAGAGTTCTCATTGCGTTATCCTCTAGTCGATGGACAAGGTAACTTTGGTTCGATAGATGGAGACCCACCTGCTGCCATGAGGTATACAGAGAGTAGGCTCGATAGAATCGCGAAGCACATGCTAGAGGATATTGACAAGGAGACAGTTGATTTCCAACCAAATTTCGATGATTCGGAACAAGAGCCGACGGTTCTACCTTCTAGACTTCCTAACCTACTACTGAATGGAAGCGATGGAATTGCAGTAGGTATGGCAACCAGAATTCCACCTCATAATTTGACTGAAGTTTCAGGTGCCATTAGACTTCATGTTGAAACGATTTTGGAAGAAGGAGATGGTAATCAAGGAATGCCGGATTTGTCTATAGAAAACTACATGGAGCACGTAAAGGGACCTGATTTCCCAACCGGTGCATCAATCCATGGCATAGATGGAATATACGATATGTACTCTACAGGAAAGGGTAGATTCCACGTTCGTTCTAAGTGTGATGTTCACGATGATGGAAACGGCAAGAGAATTGTAATTCACGAAATCCCTTACCAAGTTAAAAAAGCCGATATGCTAGTTCAGATTGCTGATTTGGTTACCAAAGGTTCAGTCGTTGGTATCAGAGATATCCGCGACGAATCTTCTAAAGAAGGAATTCGTGTTGTGATTGAAGTAAAGAATAACGCTGATCCGCACGCTGTTCTAAATCAGTTGTACAAATCAAGCCGATTGCAAGAATCATATTCGGCAAACATGATGGGCATCCTTGATGGAAGGCCGGTTTTGTTGACATTACCTGTAATGTTGCATACATACGTTGAACATCGAGAATCGGTTATTGAACGCAGAGCAAATTACGATTTGGGTAAAGCTGAAGCAAGAGCACATATTCTCGAGGGATTGGTCAAAGCACAAGACCGTATCGATGATGTCATTGCTGTTGGTAAAGGGAGCTCCAGCCGTGAACAATTTGAATCTGTACTTCAAGGAAATGAAACATTCCCTGGAATAGCGCCGTTTAGTTTCACTGAGGCTCAATCAAAGGCTATTGCAGAGAGAAGACTGTATCAGTTAAGTCGTTTAGATGTCGAAAAGGTACAGAATGAGTATGATGAGTTACAAATCAAGATCACAGATTTGAAAGATATCATCGCCTCTAGGGCTCGCCGTTTGGATATTTTGTTAACTGAAATGGATGATGTTGTAGAGAGACATGGCGATGAGCGCAGATCTCATATTGACCCAATGCCTCTATCTATGGATAGAGAAGATTTGATTGAAGAAAGGGCGATAGTAATCACTCTAACCAATGACAATTACATCCGTCATTTGCCTGCTGAAGCATTCAGGATGCAGAACAGAGGTGGCAAAGGAATGAAAGGAGTTCAAACTAAGAATGAAGATTTCCCAACTACTTTGATCACTTGTTTCAGCAAGGATAGACTTCTTGTTTTCACCAATCGTGCTGCTACAAAGAAGGACAAAGATGGAAATGAAGTCCCTTACATTGAAGGAAGAGTCTACGGTCTCAAAGCTTGGGAAACACCTCAAGGTTCACGCACAAGTAGAGGGAGCCATATTCGAAATGTTTTGGGCTTGAAGGATGACGAGACAGTAGTATCAATAATCCCGATGAATAAGGACCTAATCGAAGAACCAGACGGCCATTTCTTGGCATTTGCTACGAAGAAGGGTGTCATCAAAAAGAGCCGTCTATCAGATTATGTCAAGATTAATCGCAATGGTAAGAAAGCGATCAATCTTGCTGCCGATGATGAATTAGTCACTGTAAGGAGTGGAACAGATGAACATAATGTCGTCATGGTTTCTAACCTTGGAAGAGCATGTAGATTTAACATCTCAAGCGTTCGAACCCAAGGAAGAGTTTCTAGCGGTGTAAGAGGAATTAGGCTTGATTCTGGAGCATCTCTAGCAGGAATGATTCTAACAAATGACATCAATACTAGCGTTCTAACTCTGTCCAAACAAGGAATGGGTAAGAGAACACGCCTTGGAAAGGGTGAGAAGATTTTGTCAATTCGTGACGGTGAACAACAGTACGATGAAGAAGGGAATCCAAAAACCGAGATGGATGGATACCGAGTAACTAAGCGCGGAGGAAAGGGAGTAATCACTATGAATCTCAATGATGGAGATGTAATCTCTAGAGTGCATCAAGTACCAGATTTGAATGACCAATTATTCTTGCTATCCGGTAAAGGAATTGTGATAAGAATCTCTGCGGAGCAAACTAAGGAAACATCTGGTCGTTCATCTAAGGGAACTCGTGTCATGGAATTGAGGTCTAAGGACAAGGGTTCATTCCAAGATGAATTAATTTTCAGTGCGAGAATGCCTGCTGAACTTGCGGAGGAAATCCTCACAGAGAAGCCTTCATCTTCTGAAGAAGAGGAATGACTCTTCTTTCCGACGCATTCAAACAGTGATAGCCCATCTCAAAAACAGGGCCGAGTGTCAAATTGGTGATTCCATGGATGAGCAGAATCTGATTTACGACTGGAATGTAGTCGACTATGAATATTCCAGAGATTCTGCAAATCATCCTCACGGTGTTTGGTTTGATGACGAAACATTACGTGATGGGCTGCAGAGTCCGAGTGCGTTAAATCCTTCAATTGACCAGAAAATTGAGTTGCTCACATATATGGAAAAACTGGGTATTCAAAAGGTGGATTTAGGACTTCCCGGAGCAGGGCCATTCCATCTCGAACATATCGACGCTATGCTTTCTCATATCAAGGAAAATGATTTCCAAATCCGCCCAGGTGCAGCGGTTAGGACTCTTATGCATGACATCGAGCCTTTGGTTGATTTACAATCCAAACATGAAATGCAAATTCAGGCTAGTGCTTTCTTAGGTACAAGCCCTATTCGTCAATTTACAGAGGGCTGGACAATGGATAAACTGGTTTCCACCATGGAAAAAGCAGTCTCCTATGCTGTTGATAACGACATACCAGTAATGTTCGTGACAGAAGATACCACTCGTTCAAAGCCCGAGGACGTGAAATTGATCTACCAGCGGGCCATGGAAATCGGCGTAAGAAGACTTTGCGTTTGCGATACCTGTGGGCACGTCACTCCAAACGGCGTCAAACAGTTACTTTCGTTTATTGATGAAGAAGTCATCAAGGATGCTGGTTACAAACGTAGTGAAATCGAAGTTAATTGGCACGGGCATCAGGACCGAGGCTTGGGGGTTGCAAACAATCTAGCAGCAGTTGAAGCAGGAGCAGATGTGATTCACGGTACCGCACTTGGAGTAGGAGAGCGAGCGGGTAACGCTCCTTTGGACCAGACTCTGGTAAATCTCTCCCTAATGGGTGTAATAAACAACGATTTGTCTCTGCTAAGCGAGTATGTACAGAAAGCAAACGAATACATCAAGGTGCCACTTCCAAGAAATTATCCGGTATTTGGACAGGATGCTTTTGAAACCGGAACAGGTGTTCATGCTAGTGCAGTCATCAAGGCGATTCGAAAAGGCGACATGTGGTTAGCAGATAGAGTATACAGTGGCGTGCCTGCAGGCGATTTCGGTCTTGAACAAGTAATTCGAATCGGACACATGTCCGGACGCTCAAACATCATTCATTGGTTAGAGAGTAATGGTATGGAAGCCACTGATGAATTAGTAGCTCACCTATTCGAGGTTGCAAAGAGTCAACCCAGAAATATGGAAGACCATGAAGTTAGAACTGCGATTGCAGACTTCCAATCATGATTAGGACTCAGCTTCTTGTTCGGTATCTTCCGCATTGATCTGGTTCCACTCTGCGTCTACGGAACCTCCTGACCATTCCCCTTGAACTTCGATCTCGACCATTTCTTCTTCATCTCGCCATATCGCTTCACCTTGGCTGCCATTGACAATTAAAACGCCCCTGTCATCCATCTGAGTTTTTAGTAGTTCAATGTGTTTAGTCACTGGAAGGAAATGGCCTACTGGTGTACCCGCAGTAACGAATGGATTTGTGGCGGTACAGATCATCAAACCGTCTTCAGGTGCTACGATATCCACAGATAAACCAGGTGCTCCGGGATCTGAGATTGTAGCAATAACATCTCCCTTGGTAACGATGCTACCTGGGCCAACGAACATATCCAGAAGTCCACCTTCTCCAGCTCTAAGCCATGTTGATCCACCGGCATTCAGTCTGAATCTAGCACGACTAGGATTTTTTGGGATAACCTTCAGCGCCTTGAGAACATTGAGGCAACCATGTACTGCAACTTTAACAGCCGTCTGATCTAGTCGATTTGCTCCTCCTCCTTCATAGGTTACAGCAGCAATATCCATTTTATTTGCAACACGGCGTAAACTTCCTTTAGGGGGCTTGCTATCAAGTACAACTTCAATCCCAAATGCTTTAGCGATTAAATAAGATTCAGGGTGTGATAAATCACCTCGTATCTGAGGCATATTTGACCTTCCTGCAGCAGCGCTGTGTAAATCGATAATCACATCAGAATCATTGATGAGATTTTTCTTCACTCTACTAGCAACTCTCGAAGTTGTACTCCCTTTAGACAACCCCGGAAATGCTCGATTCAAGTCTCTGCCATCGGGGAAGTATCTGGTTTTTGACCGATAACCGGGTAAATTTAGTACTGGAACTATTCTTACTGTACCTGCCATTGATTGTGGATCCAGTTCACCTCCTGGTTCAGTGAATTTTGCTGACAAAAGGTTAGTGCAAGCACTAGGTCCAGTCAATTCATCCCCGTGAGATGCTCCGATTATAGTTACAACGGGCCCGGGTCTTACTCCGTGGAATACAATAATTGGAATTGGCCATGGATCTCCCATGTCTACATCTAATAGTGGCATATGAACGGTCCGCATTTCTCCAGTTTTGATTCGTTTTCTCAAGAATCGAATATCTTTCCAATCCGATAATCGGTCCCAATCTGGGCGCCCTTCAGATTCATGTTCGTCTAGCGCTTTTTTGATTGCCATACGTCTTGTTTTGGGAAGTTCGTTAGCGACACGAACCCGTCGCTTCTTCCCGGCCATGTTTGCCCATAATCAAACAGGAAATAAGTTGATGGATGCGAATACAAATCAACCCCCTCGATTAGTGTAGTATCATGGGACACGGAGTTCAGAGACAATATGCCCCTACTTCGATTTGCTTCGGCTGTGGTCCGGCAAACGAAAAGGGCCTGCAAATCGACTCATACAGATGTAAAGAGGGCCTAGAAATGAGATTCACTCCTTCTGAAGAGCATCAGGCATTTCCTGGGATGATCAATGGAGGAATAATAGGAAGTTTGCTCGATTGTCATGGAAATTGGGCAGCCGCAATAGCTTTGATGGATGCCGCAGGACTAGATGAACCACCTTGTACTGTTACTGCAACATATTCGATATCTTTGAGAAGGCCCACTCCTGCTGGAGTTGAGTTGCATGTGCTTGCTGAAGTTGAAGATTTACAAGACGATAGGGCTAGCATCAAAATGACTCTGACTGCGGAAGGGAAAGTCTGTGCTACTGGAAAGGGGTTGTTTGTAGCCGTAAAAGAGGGTCATCCTGCGTATCACCGGTGGTCGTAAATGGTAAAGCCGTCAAAGGTTCAATCAGAAGAATTAGCGAGATTGCGAGATTTTGTGATTGAGGTAATGATGGCCATGGAAGTCTGGAGTGAGCAACAACTTACTAAACTAACAGAAATTGATTTAGGAGTTTTGAGAAAGAATGCCACTCAAAGGCATGGAGTTACTAGGTGGAGAAGAGGAATTCGTAAACCTACGAATCCAGAACAGGTAGATGTCATCGATATACATCCTCGTTTACTATCTACAGAATGGATGCCCTATGCTGCTTGGGTCCTCCATCATGAGTTCGTACATGCTCTAGGGTATACTGCACACGATTCAACATTCCGTTCATTGGAGGCTCTGTGGCCTAGTCAGGAATCGTCAATGATGGGTTCAAATTTTACAGAAATGTTACGTAAAGAAAGGGCAACTTGGCTATGGTTTTGTACGACTTGCAAAAAGGAGTATCCACGACAAAAACCTGGCAAAGGACGTTATCTCTGCCGTATCTGTAGGACCGTATTGAAAGATGTACCCAATAATCCGTCACAGTGATTAGTGCATCATACTACAGCAAGTTATGCGCAGAGTGATTGCAGTATTGCTACTCTGCATCTTTTTTTCACCTCTTGCTAAAGCAGCAATAGATTCAGATGAAGGCGGTGGGGAACTGTGGTTTTCTTGCAATGAGATTGATGATTGTTCATTGACCGAGTTTCACACCGGAGAAGCAAGTGTAGGAGGTACAGTAAATTCTGCGTCGCCATTTTCTCCTGAAACTATTTTCATAGAATTACCAATGACTCCTCAGCAAAGTGAAATAGCTCTTATTCCAGATGAAATTGAGGAATTAAAAGTTGATTTGAGGTACCAAGATGACATTATTGGATTGTCGAGACCGGATCTGGAGGTCACGATTATTATAGCCCAATCTACTACAGTTTTCGAATTTGAAGGTGATTCAAACCCTGCTGATGGAATTCAAGGACCCTATACATTGGAGAATGAACCCTTAAACCACGGTGGAGACAGATTACTGTGGCCTGAAGAAGAGGTTAGAATTTTGCTACAATTTGAGGTAGAGAGACCTGGAAATTGGCAGCTTAATCTAAGAGGTTCATCTTACATGATGTTGGACATAATATGGTCGGAAGATGTAGACTCAAGAGATGTCGATGAGCCATCATCCTATTCTTCCCCAAGAATGACTGATTTGGAGACTATACATTATGGTGCCTTAGTCGAAGATGATTGGGATTGTTGGACTTTTGATGTTGATAGTCACGAAATACTGCGAATAACTGTTGAGTGGGAAGAAGTTCCATCCGAAATTGAACAAACACATGGTAGGCCAGATTTGATAATGCCGGATAACAAAATGGCTCCGATTCCAGATTTAGAAACGCAAGTTACCAATGGCGCTACAAAAATGACATGGCAGTGGCGAGCATTACCTGTTGGGGAGTACGACTTCTGTATCGGAGGGCGTCTAAACGCCTTCCAACCCTATCAGTGGGCAGGACTGATTGCATTCGAGGGAATTGGCCCGACATCACCTGAAGAGTTTGACTATTCTGCCTGGCAGTGGCAAGGTTATGGAATGAAAGCGGAAAGTTATGGATCACAAGAACTGAGTGCAACCTCTGATTTGATGGCTCTAATCCTTTCATTAGCGATTTTGGTAGGATTAATAATTGAATTTAGAAATGATACCACCTCTAAATCGGTTAGGTATGGCATTTTTGTCCCGGGCGTATTAGTGCTCATATTGGGAGGAGTAGTCTCTCCTCTTTGGGCAATAAGTGGAGAGATGCAATCTAGTGATGAAGATAGTCTGGAAGAATTAATCGATTCAAGATTAGATCAACTGTGGCACGCATCCCATCCAAACACTCCTGCCTCATCTCGTGCATTGCATGTTGGTGCAACTTTTGGAATGTTAGAAGGAGAGACTCTGTCAGTTAGGCTAGTTGCAGACTCTGCTTGGCCTCTTGATGATGGCAGATGGCAATTACATATTCCCGAATTTTACGAACTTGATTTTGAAGCACTAATTTTCAATAAAGTCGCTGAGAAATCAGCAGTAAATCCAGTAGATGATTTACTTGATTCACATTCAAGATCATTCATTTTATTGGCAGCAAGAACCCTAATGCTCGATTTACTGATGCTTGAGGCCTTACTAGTAGTAGATGAGATCCCGAATTCAAATGTTATACACTTCGAAACAGAAATGGTTAGCTCTGGTAGTCTAGGTTTGGTTCAAGACCCAACATGGGGAACTAGGCCAATCGATGTGCCAGAAGGAAGATGGAGGCTTATGCAAGAAAATCTGTATCCAAATCTAATTTCAATTACAATGTTGGATGGAGTTAAGGATGACTTGGAGTTTAGAGTTCAAATCGACACCGAAATGGATCACAACCTGATGTACTCTACTGAATCAGTACAGCCAGCATCGCCATTATTTGAATCTCAATACCTTTGGGTTATAGCCGGAATCATCCTTGTGGTCTTAGGATTTACAATTGAAAACAGAAGACGTGGCAAAGCAAAGCAAATTTTACAGCAGTTTACTGCTGACAACATCTGGAATTAATCTTCAAGTGATTGCAGAATTTTTTCCACTTCTTCACTGATTTCTCCACTGTCTAATGCTTCTGAGAGTTTGGTTTTCTTCGCCTTTGAGAGACCCTTGGCAGCGCTTTCAATCATCTCTCTCTCTTCTTCGCTGACCTTCCCATCTGCTAATGCGGACTTGATTGCACTTTTCACCGCCATCTTTGCAGCATCTTCGTCGCTGATTCCTAATGCGGATTGAATCGCCTTTAATTCCTCAAGTTCTTTATCGGTGATTACGCCATCTGCATATGCGTTCTCGTACTCCTTGACCAAGAAGTCAGTGTATGCATTTGGATTTAGAATTACATCACGAATTAATCCATAATCTACGCTTCCTTGTTTGGAACCCATCTCCAAGATTACAATTGATTTTCTGACTTCTTTGATGGCCATATCTTTGAGTCCATGAGCAGCCCAAACTAGGCCTGAAACGCTGACAGCGGCAGCAAACCAGCGCATTACATCTGGGTCAACTAGATTGCCTGGGGAAATCAATTGAAAAATACCGATAACTGCCATCAATGAACCACAAATGACTTCGAACCAATCGTTCAAATCAGGCTCATCATCAAACACAGAAAGTCGCTCATCGACCATTGCATCGTCGCTGCTCATGTTGACCCCACAACCAAGATAGGACTTGAGGATGTCGGCTATTCAAGCGGTTACCTTTTGGACTATTGACCACTAAAATAATTCATGGGTGAGCCGGAGAGCGCAGTCTCAAGACTCGGTTTACCTGACGATTTTGTCCATTTTGTAGAGAATGATTGGGGGATAAAGACTCTTCATCCCCCACAGGCAGAGGCTATGCCGTCAATTTTGGCAGGCCGGAACACTATGATTTGCATCCCTACCGCAAGCGGTAAGAGTTTGGTCGCCTTCATGGGTTTAGTTAACCAAATTATGACAAGAAATGTCGGTTCACGAGGCATTTACATTGTTCCTTTGAAAGCCTTAGCGTCTGAGAAGCTTGAGGAACTAAAACAGTTAGGTGAAAGTTTAGGATTAAAGATTGGTCTTGGAATCGGCGATGCTCCGAATGAAGCCAAACAAATCGATGATTGTGACATTTTAGTTTGCACTAGTGAAAAATTAGATTCTCTTTTGAGGTCAAAATCAGAGGTTCTCAGAAGAGTTTCAGTGGTTGTTGCTGACGAATTCCATCTGGTAAATGACAGCCATAGGGGCCCTACTATGGAGATTAACCTCGCTAGAATTAGGCACCTCTTGCCAGATGCCCAAATTATCACATTATCTGCGACAGTTGGCAATTCACAAGATTTGGCAGATTGGCTAGACAGTGACCTAATTGTATCTCAATGGAGGCCAGTTAGTTTGGAATATGCCACTCTTGCAGAATTAGATTTAGAGCCAAGGGCTATACAAAAGAGCGAATTGAGTACAGAAAGCAATTTGGGGCCCCCTAGAACTTTAGAAGGACCGAAAAGTCACGTTGCTTGGGCAGCTCTAAGCGATGTGTATGAGCAAAAAGGTCAGTTGTTAGTTTTTGTAGCAGCGCGTCGCTCAGCACAATCTGAAGCCAAGAAGCTGGGTCAAAGGATGCAAAAGTACCTGTCAAAACACAATCCAGATGTTTTACCGGCGCTCAAAGAGTTATCTGAGAGACTTTCTAGAAGTTCAAATTCTGCTATGGGAGATACACTCGCAGAATGCGTTAAGGGCGGAGTAGCATTCCATCACGCAGGTTTGAGGCATACTCAAAGAAGTGAGATTGAAAACGCTTTCAAAAATAGAATACTGTATTGTTTATGTGCCACTCCTACTCTTGCTGCGGGAGTTAATTTACCTGCTAGGAGAGTTTTGATACGCGATTTGAAGCGTTTCGAAGATGGTATGAGCAGACTTCTTCCTGTAATGGAGGTTAGACAGATGTTAGGCAGAGCAGGTAGGCCAAGATACGACCCTGTTGGTGAAGCGTGGCTTGCTTGTAAAGGAGGAGACCCAAGGCAAGTTGCAGATGATATCGCTGATCGATATATTCACGGGCCAGTAGAGGATATTACGTCTAAATTGGCCGCAGAGCCCGCGATGAGGTTTCATTTGCTTTCGTCCATAGCAACAGGAGGTTTGAACACACGAAAGAAAATCGGTGATTTCTTCTCAGGGACTTATCTTGGACACTCACAAACCAACTCATATCTTCAAGAAAACATAGATTCGATGCTCAAATGGTTAGTAGAGAAGCGATTTATTCGAAGAACAAATATTGGCAGTATCGAAGAGAATTGGGATGACGAGACTCCATCCTGGGTGGATGCAGCTCAGTCCGCATCCGGGGTGGTTTTGTCCAAATCCAAATCAAATGAACCTACTGAAGCAACCTTTGGATTCCAAAAGGCGTCAAGTATAAGCGTTGGAAATCAACTTTCCTTCGACACCGAGGCTTTGGACAATGAGTATGAAGCGACTCCAATGGGTGAAAGAGTCGCACAGTTGTACATAGATCCCCTTTCTGCAGATATTCTTCTAGATGGTTTACGAAGAGCAGTGAGGAGAATTGTTAGAAAGAGCCTACCTGTCACGAGTTTCAGTCTTTGTCACCTAGTTGCTGCAACACCAGATTTTATCTCTTTGTGGCCTAAATCGAGTGAATTAGATTTTGGAAGTAAATTAAGGCAAAAAGCAGCACTAGTTGAAGATCAACTGCTAATCGATAGCCCGATTGATGAGAGGGCAATGGGATTGGTGAAAAGTGCTTGGTGTACTGAATTTTGGTATGAAGAGAGAGAACTCAGGGATATCGAAAAAGAATTGGGTGTTACTCCTGGTGATGTCTATTCTCGAACCGATTTGATGGCGTGGTTATTGCTGGCTGCAAGGGAGGTTTTACTTCGCGATGATGTATTTGCGGAAGAACACCTTGGATATGTAGCAGAATTAGCGGGAATGCTGGAACTAACACGTGCGAGAGTTCGAGCTGGATGCAAGGAAGATTTGCTACAATTAGTACAAGTCAGGAATGTTGGGCGTAATCGGGCTAGGACTCTGTCTGAGATGGGAATTAGGACTCCTGCGGACTTGTTGGCCATGAGTAATTCTGAACTTGACAAATTAAAATCAAGACGCGGATGGGGTCCAATATTAGTTGAAAGGATATTAGAATCGGTAAGGATGATATCTACTAATGATGTGAAAAAGCAGCCTAGAAGTGATGATGAACCACTTCCTGGCGAGCGTCAGGATTGAAATCTTGGATGCTATGCGATAGTTGTGACCGCCCCTGTTTTCCCGTGTAGAAGAGTATCTTTGGGTACTCCGTGTGATGACCCTAGGTCTCTGGTCATGACTTGGATAGAGAGAAGGGATTCAGAAAACTGGGCTTTGATTAGCGGATATAGTCTTGCGAGCGAAATTCATGGTTGGGTTGCACATGAAGTTTTGATGCGGAATCAGAGTAGGAATTCGATGAAATCAAACTCGCTCGACGGTGAATTTATGAGATTACTTTCGGGAACTCATCACATCTCTACTAGTTTCAAACGAGCAGGTCTCTCACAAGGAGACAAGGAAGCTTGGATTGTAGACCTTTCCGGTGAGGCTGATAATGAATCATATCATGAACATGCTCAAAGAATGGGCTTTGAAATATTAGATGATAGACCTAATCTAGATATTTTTGATTCAGAAAGATTGGGTATTGAAGGCGAAAAATCTGAGAATGGTGCAATAGGCCATATTCATCTTGCTGACTTACGCTAGAGTTCGTAAATGTGAAAGAGCACCTACTACACCGAGTGTTCATGGTGGTTACTACTAGACAATCAGATTCGTTGTTTTCAAGAGGTCGAATACTCGATGAAGACAAAATTTCAAAGGCACTAGATCACGCTACTGATTTAGGTGCAGAGTATGCTGAAATCAGGTTGGTAAGTGAAACAACCAATACTGCATCTCTGAAAGATGGAAAGTTAGAGAGGGCAATTCCTGGTCAAGAAGTTGGAGTGACAATGCGCATTCTTGCCGATGGTGCATGGGGAGTGCATTCAACTAGCGACATAGCCTCAATTGTAGATCAGGTTGCTCCAACCCTTCGATTGGCAAAAGCGGTTGCATCGCGTCGCTCTCCCGCTCAAGTAGCTGTTGGGCTAGCAGAAGTTCCTATTATTGAAGATGAAATCCACTGGAAAAGTACCAAAGACGTAAGAGATACTGATTTGGATACTAGAATCGAAATGATGTTAGCAATAGATAATGAAGCAAAAGACCACGAAAAGATTGTTTCAACAAGTACTGGTTGGTCTGATGAACACATCCACACTGAATTGATGACAAGCGAAGGAATGAATCGAATTTGGTCTTTCCAAAGGAGTCTAATCAACGGTATGGTTACTGCTAGGGATGGGTCTGATGTTGTGTCCTATAGAATGAGGCATGGAGGTGAAGGTGGCCTAGAAGTAATCGAGTCTTGTGACCTAGGTGAAATGGGCCGAAATGCCAGAATTTCAGCATTAAGGTTGTTAGGTGCCGAGCGAGCACCTTCTGGTAAAATGCCACTCGTAGCTGATAGGGATTTGACGGGAGTTTACATTCACGAAGCATTGGGGCATCCTTGTGAAGCAGATTTAGTGGCTGCAGGAGATTCTTGCTTGGAGGGGCGACTAGGGCAATCGATAGGCTCCGATATATGCACAGTAGTCGATGACCCCACAATGCGCGGTGGCTATGGCTGCTATCCAATCGATGATGAGGGCGTAGATACTCGTCCAAAGAATTTGATTGTAAATGGCGTACTTACTGAATACCTAAATCATAGAGAGACTGCTCACAGATATGATTTGGATCCTAATGGTGGTGCAAGAGCACAAGACGGATTGCATCATCCACTTGTGAGAATGTCGAATACAGTTATCCAAGGAGGTACTCATCAAGATCTTGATGAATTGATTGAAGATATTGAATTCGGAGTATATGCTTGTGGAAGCAGAGGTGGGCAAGTTGATACTGGAAGAGGCTCATTCCAATTCGCAGCACAGGAAGCATGGATTATTGAAAATGGCTCACTTTCTCGCCCAGTTCGAGATGTCAGCGTTTCTGGAATGACTCTTGAGATTTTGAAGAACGTAGACGGATTAACCCGTGATGCACACCTTGGGGCCCCTGGATTCTGCGGCAAAGGCCAAACCGTGCCTGTTGGAGACGGTGGACCGTTAATGAGAATCAGAGAAGCACTGGTGGGATGATATGATTCCTGATGATGCAGCTGAGCGTTTGATGGATTCAGCGCAAAAGATCGGTAGTGCCTGTGAAAGCGCTGGGGTCAGCGAATGGGAAATTTTCGCTTCACAAGGATACGGCCATTCGCTTGATATTGAAGCGGGTAAGATATCGATGGCGTCTGGTGGAGGTGAAGGCGGCTTTGGAATCAGAATAGTAGAAGATGGCAGATATGGTTTTGCCCATCTTGTGGACCCTTCATCAGCAGAAAGGGCGATTCAACAAGCGCTTTCTATTGCAAGAAAATCTCCTTCCATAGGTGGTTTTGAATTGCCAGGGAACCAATCTGCATCAAGCGTTTCAGGAATGAAAGATAAAGCCATTTTAGACATGGGTCCAGAGGATTTACTTGAACAAGGTGACCAAGTACTTACTAGAGTTGCTGAATTGGATTCAAGGGCTGTTGCAGTAGGGGGTGGTATCGGCGTTGGAGCAGGTGCAGGTGCAATTGTGACAAGCTCAGGAATTGAGGATGGCGGAGTATATACCTCACATGGGATTGGAATTCATGTATCAATTGATGAGGATGAGCATCTGACCTCCTCATACGAAGGAGAATCTTCTCGAGGCTTGCTAAAAGATTTGACAGCCTGTGTTGACAAAGCGGTTCACTGGTCTCAAATTACTAGGCAAAAGATAGATGGTGGAGAAACAGAGGATTGTCCAGTTTTGATGACTTCTGGCGGTTTTTCGCCTCTGTTCTCTGTTGTTGTCCCTTCTGCAATTAAAGGAGAAAGATTGGCACGTGGTGAGTCTTTCTGGTCTGGAAAGATGAATGAGGTTGTAATGGCAGAACACCTGTCTTTAGTTGACGATGGATTGTTGGAAGGTGGAATGTCTTCTGGCTCTCGTGATGATGAAGGTGTTCCAAGTCGTACTCAGCGAATAGTTGACTCTGGAAGATTGACAGGAGAGTTGTGGTCGACTAGAGATGCAGCAAAGTTAGTGTCAGAAGGCAAGGTTTCCGAGGCGCAAACGACTGGTTCCGCATCAAGAGGTGGGCATACAGCGCCACCAATTTGTGGTTGCAGTGATCTGATTTTGTCATCATCCTCCAAGACTTATTCTAGAGATAGGTTAGTTGAAGAAATGGAAGAAGGTTACATTGTGCACAGCGTCATGGGAGCGCATACAGCTAATCCAACTAGTGGTGATTTTTCTGTAACCACTTCAACGATATTGAGAGTTGAAGGAGGAGAGATAATCGGTGCTCTTTCACAAGCAGGATTTTCAGGAAATATGGCTAAGGCGCTTTCCGGAAGAGTAGTTCTCGGGGACTCCTCAAAACGCAAGGGTTCATACAGTACCGGCTCAATGCATGTCCCAGATGTTCTGATGTTGGACGGTTTGAGGATTAATCCTGCTTAATCGCTTTACTTTCATTAGTTTGCGAATCTGGCAGACATCTTCAAGAACCGTCTCCAATGAACAATCAACTCCACGGAGGTGAAAGGGAGTGTCAACAAAACTCAACCAACCAGCACGAAAGCCCGAACACCCGTCCTACGACGGGCCAGAAATTGAATTGGACCGTCGAGGTGTTTCTAATGACTGACTATGAAGCACACGTTTCGGAAGTTATCAAGCAAGTGCCTGAAGCAGACCCAGAAAAGGTTGCGGAAGCCTTTGCAAGATATGAGAAGGATTTCCTTATTCCACCTGAAGACGCTATGCGCTCAGTACTACGCCGTTTCCAATCAGATACTGGTACGCCAGTACAATCCAATCAACAATCATCGGGTTCTCAGAGACAATCCTTACCCATAAAGAAGGTGGAGAAGTTATCTGAATTGTCTGCAGACGATCGTAATGTCGAAATCGAAGTAGAGATTGTTACTCACAATCCTAGAACCACGATGGTGCGAGGTGAAGAAAAAATCGTCCCCTATGGTCTAATTGAAGACCAACCCTGGTCCGAAGGCGGAAATCGCACTAGATGGGAATACAAGGATTGGGGAAACAATCCAAATATAGCCCCAGGCGCAGTTGTGCGCCTTGAAGGAGTTTCGGTTAACGAGTACCAAGGTAGAATGAGCATCAACGTAAACCAAGCTAGCAGAGTCGTGGTCCTTAGAGAAGGAGTCCGAACTGTTTCGACACCGGGCGAACCGGTTGATATTAATTCAATAAAATCCGAAGGTTCTGTTACTGTTGTAGGTAGGTTACTTGCTTCGCGTAAAGATGTAATCCATCGCAAAGATGGTTCAGGTTCAATCGATGTGGTCAGAGGCAGGATTGCAGATGATAGCGGTGCGATAGGTTTCCTGTCGTGGGAATCATTTGATCACGAAATAGGATCACTATTGAAAATCGAAAATGCTCAAATTAGAGTTTTCAGAGATACTCCTGAAATCAATATTGGTGGCTCTTCTAAAATCGAAATATTCCATGACTCAAATTTCGCCTCTGCCGAAGATTTGGTTGCCCGCTCAGTTAGTCGAATAGAAGACCTCAGAGACGGCTCAAGAGATGTAGAAATCGTATTGGAAATTCAGAAGATGATTAAGAGGGATTTCCAAGGTAGAGATGGCGAAGCAAAGAGTGTTTGGTCTGGAGATGTTGCAGACCCTACGGGTAAATGCCGTTGTTCAATATGGTCTGAACCGCCTTTCGATTTTGAATCAACTCCTGTGGTTGTAAGACTCAAGGGAGTTAGGGTAAGAGCCTGGCAAGGAATTCCTGATATCACAGTCGACAATGAATCACAGATAGAAGTCTTAGCAGCAGCACCTTGGGGTGACGATATCGACCTAGCAAACAATGTAGTGGAAGTCGCTATCAAGGATTTATCATCAGGAGCTAGCAGAGTAGGGATCTCTACCACTGGAAATGTAATTTCGATTAGAGAAGATTCCGGGATAATCAGTAGATGTAGCGAATGTCGTAGAGTTCTAAGGGATGGGCAATGTTCACTACCTTCATGCTCATCTTATGAGGGAGTTGATGACGTAAGACTACGAATGGTTCTGGATGATGGTCATTCAACTATTTCGCTTATTGTGAACAAAATCGCAACCGAATCTTTGATTGGGATGAAGCAAGAACAAATTTCATCTAATATTGTCGAAAATGGAAGCATGGCCTTTGTTCAAGAACTTCGAGAACGTTTACTTGGTAGGAAATTGAAAGCTAGCGGGAGAACTATTGTCGACGAACAAGGAGCAATGCTGCTATCTGATGATGTAGAATTGATTGAGGTGGACTCTGTTCTAGCCGCTGCAGAATTAAGAGCAAAGTGGGGGGTGGTTTGATGCAACCAGCAAGAAGAGCAAGAAGACAGCCTGCTTGGCACATGCTTGCATCAGAATTTAGCGACTCTACCTTGAGCCAACAAGGATCGGGTGAATTCGACCCGCTATTTGTGATAACTAAACTTGGAGCAAAAGTGAACCGTGTTGTGGTTGCTGGAATGCTTGAGAGGCTGGATCCTAGGGAGACGTCCAATGGTTCTACTCTTTGGCAGGGTCAATTGAGAGACCCTTCAGGTTTGCATTTCTTTTCAGTAGGAGATTATGCGCCTGAGTCTATGAGAGAATTAACCATTCAATTATCTTCGAGAATAGAAGACGGAGAGACAATAATGCTCTTGATGATAGCCAAAGCACGCTATTTCCAGAATGACGAAGGTGCTGTATACACAAGTCTCAGACCTGAGGAAGCAGCAGTAATTTCTCGTGAAAGTTATCGTAATTGGTTAGTTGAAGCATTGAATGGCATGCTAGAAAGAATCGATTTACATGAGAAAGCAACATCTCTAGAGAAAAATACTGAAGCATTGGCAGCTGGAGGAATCCCAGAAGAAATGCGTGAAGGCATTCTTCTTGCAAACGAACATTACGGAGAAATAGATTTGGAGACTTACCGTCTCAATATAATGAATTCATTGGACATTGCTGAAGATAAGATTCCGACAATGTCGAAGCCAATGGTCCCTGAATCTCAGACGAGTTTAGATGTCAACGAGACAGAAACCTCTACCAATGAAGAGGATAATGGGAACGATGAAGTCGATTTGAAGCAAGTTTTACTCGACCTAATTTCCAGATTGGATCAAGGTGAAGGTGTTGATTTCGACACACTACTATCCAATGCTGCTGCTCGAGGCCATGACAGGGATGCTTCGGAATCTTCTCTGGATGAACTAACCGAGGAAGGTACGGTTCACGAACCAAGGTTTGGATGGTTCAAAATTACTAATTGAGTTGAATACTCCAACAGGTTCAAGTCCCATTCGCGTTCTCACTGGTTCACAGGTGAGCCTATGGCAGGAACAGATTTCTTTATTCGCCCGGCAAGTGGTACTTCAAGTTCGGACTGGTTAAGATTGCCTAATGCAGACATTAGCGTATCGATTACTCGCAGAATGACCCGAACTGTATTGCACGGTGGAGAAGGCGACGATTTAGTTGACGAGGGTGCAGAATCTGCTGTTTACATTGTACGTGGAGAAATGGATTTTGAAGAGTACAAAAAAATCCTGAAAATGTTCCGTTCTGGCCAACCTTACATCCATGACCCATTCGAAGAGAGGGATGTAAAATGCGTGTTTGGTAAAATCGAATACGACGGTTCAGAGAAAATATACATGTTCGAATTAATTGAAGATATCCGCTAGGTGATTGAATGCGTTCATTAGATGAGTCTAGAGAAGTTCTGTATGTTATCAGGACTTTAGATGTACTAATGGGCTCCGGCGTTGGATTAGAAGCAGCGATTCATTCAATTTCCCAAGGAGGATATGGTATTATCTCAAAGGATTTTTCTGGCTTAATGGATAATATCAACAAGGGACGCCCTCTAGAAAAAGAGCTTAGAGCGCTACTCAAAAAGGCAGAGACTGATGGCTACAAGAGAGTAATCAATACCATGCTCAATAACGTAACTCAGAATACAGACATAATCGAGACCTTGAGGAAACAAGGAGAAAGGATGGAAGAAAGCCGGACTGAAAAAGTCAAGGAGTATATCGAAGAATTGGGAGGTGTTCCAGAAACCCTGTTATCGATTGGGATGATTGGGCCAATCATTCTTTCAATACTTGGAATTGCACCTCAGTTGATGGAAGATGCTGAGGAATTATTTGGTCCAATGGACCAAGGAATGATCATGAGTATTGTCAACGTAGGGCTATTCTTGACTTTGCTAGGTATGGCAATGATTGGGCTAAAGGCTCACACAAAAGACCCGGGGTTGTGAATTATGTTATTTGGAATCCTGGAGATGTTCAGAAATGATCCATTGTTACTTTTCATCATTACATTGGGTGTGGCGTGTGCTATTGGAGGTATTCCTCCAATCCTCGAAAGAGCCAGAAGAAGGAGTATTGAGAACGATTTACCTGCAATGCTTGAGGCTTTGTCAGATTCATTAGGTGCTGGACTTGGTTTGCAACAAGCAATGATGGCAGAGGCCGATAGAAACACCGGTACCCTTGGCAAGTTACTCAAAGAGACTCTTTCTGAAAGCCACGCATCATCATTTGATTCAGCGCTTGCCAACTTCGCTACGAAATCTCGCTCATCACAGGTTCAAAGGGTAATGCACTTGATGTCAACCGCTATAGAACAGGACGCTCCTTTGCAAAACATTCTTGCAGATATGTCTAGAGATTATGAAAGATTGAATGATTTGATGAACCGCCGAGAATCAGATTTGATGGGTAGATCGATTCTCATAATTATGTTCGTATCTGTTGGATTACCGTTTTTGATTGCATTTATCGTTGGTCTATTCGCACCTAGAACTCAGGGTTTCCAACTAGATTCGTTCAATTCTTCATTCACAATGTTCTTCGGAGCTGCATCGTTTGTAGCGATTGCAGTCAGTGGAAGAATGCTAGGAAGGATGCGCTCAGCATTGTGGTGGGCTCCACTCTGGATGGCAGTTTCTATGTCAATTTATCATGTAGGAGTCTTAGTAATTGGAGGTTAGAATATGGAAAAAATTCTCGAGCAATATGGAAGAGTAACAGTTTACATGGAGTCAAACCACCCTTCTCCAATGTATCACGTAGACGGTGGAGTAGAACCCAACCCTTACGGCAATCTAGCTGTACTTCTAGAAGATGATAATCTGGAAGAAGTGATGTATAACGGAGGCGCACAATGCGTAAAAGTCGCCCACAGGGATCATGGAATGTGTAGAACAAATGTTTGGGTAGATGACCAACAAGGAATTGAAATTGCGAAAAATATTGCAGCATTTACTTCAGTTCCACTCGGAGATGGCCCAGGAATGGTTCCGATTTTCGATGGTAGATTACCTGATGGAAGCCGTGTAAATGGTACGATACCCCCTGTTTCTCCAGACGGACCTACTTTGACCATTCGTAAATTCCGTGAAGACCCTCTAACAATGATTGATTTAATCAAATTCGGTACAGTGAATGTACGCTTGGCTGCAATGATGTGGGTTTGGATTGAAGGGTTGGATAGCAGGCCTGCAAACTTTGTTATTGCAGGAGGTACAGGTTCTGGTAAAACCACGACATTGAACTGTTTAGGAATGTATATTCCATGGCATAAGCGCTTGTTGACGGTAGAAGATACTGCTGAATTGCAAGTTTACCATGACCATTGGCTAAGAATGGAAACACGCCGAGAAAGGCCTGATGGAACTCCAGAAGTTGACATGAACGATTGTCTGAAGTCAAGTCTGAGAATGCGTCCTGACAGAATTATTGTGGGTGAAGTTCGTTCCAGTGAGGCAGCTACTTTGCTAACAGCCATGAATACCGGTCACGATGGGTCTTTCGGTTCATTGCACGCAAATACTGCTATGGAGACAATTACTAGGATGATTAATCCTCCAATGAATGTCCCTCCAATTATGCTTACTGGACTTGATTTGATTATTATTCAAGCAAGATTGTATGTAAATGGTAAAACCGCAAGGAAGATCACAGAGGTTGCTGAAGTTGCAGGAATGGAAGGTGATAAACCTCGTCTAAACGCCATATGGAAATACAATGCCGCAACCGATCAAATTGAAGAAACAGGTATTCCTTCGAAGATGAGAGAGACTATTTGTACAGCTGCAGGAATTACTCCTGCGCAGTTTGAACAGCATGTTAAGCAGAGAGAACAAATTCTTGCCGACTTGTTGAATAGAGATATTCGTGATATTGAAACAGTAACCAAGGTTATCCAAGGCTTCTACGCTTCAC
Source organism: Methanobacteriota archaeon (assembly GCA_002709705.1). Lineage (GTDB taxonomy): Archaea > Thermoplasmatota > Poseidoniia > Poseidoniales > Poseidoniaceae > MGIIa-K1. The sequence continues at coordinate 42,106 of PAQE01000037.1, forward strand.
GTTAATCGTGAGAAAGTTTCAATCTGGCAAGTAAATCGTCGACTCCGTCTATTCTCTGTCGCATAGTTGAGACTCTTTGTGCAGCATCTGCAACAGATTCGGCTAATTCCATTTCTTCATCAGCATCTTCTTCCTTATCGCTAGTTTTGAATTGTTGAGCCAATCTTTTCAAGTCGGTAATAATTGAATCAACTTCGGTATCGCTTACTTTGATTCCAGGGGCTAATCTAGGGATATCGCTAGGGGCAATGTACCCTAATTCAGCACCCACGACTCCTGCTGCTGCCACTATTCTTGGGCGAAGGTCTGCATTGTTGACATCGTATCCTTTCTTCTCCAAGAATCTGATTACAAGTGTTTGCTGTGCATCTCCATACGCGCCTTCGGATTTCTCGAGTATTGCCTCAACTAGTTGCTCAAAGCCATCGATATTCCTCTCCAATCTGTCAAGGGTTCGCCTTTCATTCGATCCCAAATGGATTGCACCGTGTTGTAGTAGGCGAATAACTCTAGTTCTACGAGCAGTCCGAGGGTCTGTTGCAGCGATTTCTTCATCTAGAGAAATTTGCAAGTCAAACAGAGCATGTAATCTTCCAGAAACCGAAGGCAATCGCAAATCGAGATACATATTTCGTGCTTTGTCCTCAAAAGCCATTCTAGCTTTTACCATCTCGCCGTTGTGCTCTGCGATAATCTCTGGTAAAGATTCCCTGAGGATATTTCTAGCCTCTTCGAATTTACGCAAAGCCTCTCTTTCCCTCCATGAATTCGGCATTGAATGCATTGCATCTTTTTCAGCTTTAGCCATCTCATTTAATGTAAATAGCCTAGATTTGACAAAATCAATTGCGTTTGAATCACTTAGCGTGAATCCATGATCAGATAAACTAGAAATGAAAGCGTTAACATCCTCGGTGTCATTTACAGAGCCAACCAATAGGAAGTCTCTGCACAAAGCATCAATTTCAGCACTACGTCCTTCGATTTCAATTACGGCAGTTGTCAGTTCAACAACTGGGGGTACAGGAGTAGGCTCATCTATCGCTTGAGGTACAATATCAATAATTTCTACCTCTCCCTCATCATTTACTTCAGAGATTTCTGGAAGCGGAATTTGCACAACAGGAATTGGAGTCAGAACTTCTGGAATTGGAACTTGTTTAACAGGAATTGGAATTTGTTCCACAGGGATTGGTTTCAAAATAGGTTTCTGAGGAGAATCTTCATCCCCTGGAGAGGGAATAGGTATCACCTTAGGAGCGCCGCGGGGCCTTCTGAGACTCTTTTTGATTACTCCCCATGAACCTGATTGCGAGGTTAGTACACCAGCTACTCGCATCAAGAGTGCTTGCTTGGCACCTGATCTGGGGAGGTCAAGTTTTGAGCATAATTCATGCAACTGATCACGCGATAGTGAATCTAATTTTTCCGGAGTTAACTGTTTTGCATCATGATTCAGGTGCAGGAAAAGGCGTTGCCTCCTCTCTCTTATTGAACCGGATTTTTTAACCCCAAATACGGATAGAACTTTTCCCAGGTCATTATTCAAAATGGAACCGATGTTTTCTGGTGAGAAATCCCACTCATCCAAAACTAGTTGTGCGATTAGTTTTGCACGCAGGACTTCTACTGAACCATTTTTAGAAATTCCATGCTGAGCACAAATCTCTTTCAGGCGGTCAAGTCTTGCCTGATGAAGTTCAGAAAGTAGGGTTTGCTTCTCATCCATTCGCATACCTCTAATCGTCCCTCCACTCCTCTCCATATTTGAGGTTACACCTCATTGAGGTGCTCAAAAGGCACATTCTGAGGGGTATTTCCAAACTCTAGGCCCCTACGGGGCCACAATTTCACTAGTTCCGAAAAACAACACCTTCAAACGGTGTCGAGGCTAACATAAACTCGAGGGCGAGCAATGGGGCGCTATGAGAGAGCTGCCAAAACCTCTCTAAAGGAGGCCACTGCATTAGCATCCGGCATAATCACAACCGTTAGGCACGATCTTCGCAGAGAAGAAGTGCGATTGGAAGAAGAAATGCGTGAAAGAGTTGAATCTATTCAGTCTATTTTGAATGAGGTTGCAAGTATTCAAGACGCAATCATTGCCGGCTCTTCTGAGGTTAAGAGAGAATTGGAGAAAGCCAAGAAAAAACTTGTCAAATACGGCGATAGAGAACTTATGGTTACTCAAATTATTGGCGCAGCAAATAGGCTGGGAGAATTACGTACTCTACACCTTGACGCAGTACTTCGAATCCAAGGTGCTTTAGCCCGCCCTCCTTCTGCAGTAGACATTATCGAGAGGATGACCAAGGATTTGCTGAAACTTTCTGGTTCATGGGAGGCATCTGCTCGTGAAATTGATGAATCAATTGCAGATGTAGTCGATGCAAACGCTCCAATCGAAATGATCGAACTTCAAAGAGAATTGACAAATAATGGATATGATTTGATTCTCGCTGGTGATGACAGAGATCCGGAGAATATCGAAAAGTGTCGAGCCAAAATCAGAGAATTGTCTGGAGAAGAAATCTCGGAAGATTAGACATGGTCTTCTTCCTTGAACAGAGGAGCATAAATTCGGTCCTCAGATAATCTCCCTTCATTCACAAGTTCCTCGATGTAATCGTCCATTAGCTGTTTCATTCTTCCTCTTTTCTCCTCTTCAGGAGTTTCCTTTGCGATTTTCAAGAGTTGCTGCCAATTGAAGACCAAATTTTGAGCTCCAGAATGGCTTTCATCGATCGGGAAAATTCTTTCCACACTTGTTGTAACGCTCCCGTCTTTACTAACAGTTTCTAGGATAATGTCTATCCTTGATTCAGAATCTTTCGGGCCTTGATGTTCATCGCCTCCTGAGAATGTCTTCCATTCTTTCAGAGGATTTTCTGAGCCAAGCGATTTGCCTCTATTTCCAACATCTTGTAAAATCGATCGGACTTTTCTTTGCTCAATAATTAAGCCTATTTTGTCTCTTAGATTTTCTTCAATACTATCTAGGACCGTTAATTCAAGCCTAAAGGAAAGAGCAGCACCAGCATCTATTACCTTCGAGAATCTAGATGCAGGAAAGTCCTTTCTAGTCAGTAAAATAGTGTATCCTTCTAGTGGAATAGGAATGAATCTTGATCTTGCATCATCTTGTCTTTGCATTCCCAAAGTATGCCTTCTAGGTTTCGAGGAAAGTGATGAATGAAGTGTTCTAGTAGTGATGAATCCATCGATTTCTCTTTTTGTTCTCAAGTTTTCTAACCATTCAACTCTTTCAAAAGCATCATCAGGTATACCTTCTATGTCATCAGCTAACCGTACCTTTAGGTCTCTTCTTGAACGGATCATCTGCCTTTTCAAAATTTCACAATCAGCAATAATAACTCCATTTTTGGGAATGTACTCTGGTTTATCTTCGCCAACTAGAACACGTGTTGGCTCTCTTCTTGGTAGAACTAAAACTGATGATAGTTCTTTGATACGATTATTAAACCACCAATCTCCCGAAACCGGAACAATATCTCCATGCCCGTCTAGTAACAAATCTATGGCAGTCTCGAGATGCGGGACGTGCTTAGCGACTAAATCTAATCCATCCGGTGAACTATTGATGAATTTCTGAGCGTGAGTGCTAACTCCGTCACCGGTTTCGGGACAAATTAGTATCTCAAAGCGGTCTTCTCCACTCATCCATTCACCTCGGCCAGCAGGTGCCGGCAACTGTGGGGCGTCCGCCACTCGTTAAGAAGGCGACCCTTGTGGGGGGTTCCATGGAGGACAATGAGGCACTCGATAGGATTGACGAGATGAGGGATTTGGTTAATGCTAATCTCGAATCAATTATTGGCGAGCAATCTGCTGTTTTTGGTGAAGTTGCTGAAGTATCAGGCCAAGTAGTCCTAGCTGGTGGAAAGAGGGTTAGGCCGATTATGGTAATGCTGGCGTATGATTTAGCTGGTGGTCAAGACATAGACGAAATTATTCCATTTGCAATGTCCAACGAATTTATCCACACTGCTAGTTTAGTTCATGACGACATTAATGATGAATCTTTAATCCGTAGGGGACAGGATACAATTCATGCCAAATATGGACAGGCAAAAGCCATTATTGCTGGAGATTGGTTATTTTCACAGGGTTTCGGACTTGGAGGGCAGTACGACAAATCTGTAGTCGATGTAATGGCGCATTATTGTTCAAAACTTGCTAGTTCTGAATTTACACAAATTGATCACATTCTCGATCTATCAACTAGCCCTGAAGACTATCTTGAAATCGTCAAAGGAAAAACTGCGGGCCCGTTTGCAGCAGGTTGCAAAGGGGCGGGATTAATAGCAAAATCTAGCGAAGAAGCATGTGAGAAATTATTTGATTTTGGCATGGAGATTGGAATCGCATTCCAATTGGTAGATGATTTGTTGGACATTCGAGGTGATGAGCGAATGGGCAAACCTAGAGGCTCAGACATATACGAAGGGAAAATGACGCTGCCAATAATTCATGCTCTAACTATTCTTCATGGAGACCAAAGGGTACGTCTTGCAGAAATTATTCACAATTTTGAAGATTCATTATTTGATGAATTAATCAGTTTACTGAATTTCGGAGACAGTCTTAGCTATACAGAGATATTGATTCAGAACCATCTGGAAAGAGCAATGCTGAATCTAGATTATTTCCCGGATTGCGATGCAAAGCAATTGCTTAAACATCTAGTTGAATTAATCAAGAATAGACACAAGTGAGGTTTTGGTTTGTCCGAAGAGTTTGATCACGATGTTATCGTAATTGGCGGCGGCCCCGCAGGTAGCACTGTTGCAAGATATGCAGCATTAGGTGGGGCGAATGTTTTGGTCGTCGATGGGAGAGACCCGATAGGTACACCACTACAATGTGGGGAATTGGTCCCATCAAACGAGGAAATGCGCAGATTATGTCCTGATGTTCCTGAGATGGATGATTTATTTAGAACTCCAAAACAGGCAATATCTCGAAATTCAACTAAAATGCATTTAGTTCCACCATCCGGTAAACCATTGAAATTTGATTTCGATGGCTATGTGCTAAATCGAGTAGTTCATGACGAATTTTTGGTTGATTTGGCAAAAGAATCTGGAGCGGAGTTTTTGGTCGGCACAAGAGTTTCTAGAGTTGAAGATAATTCGGTAATCTTGCGAGACGGAAGAACAATTTCAGCCAAGATAATAGTAGATGCAGGTGGACACAACGGGCCAATAAGGAGAGATTATTGGACTGAAAAGTCAACCAAGATACCCGTGAAATTCGTTTTGATGGACGGTGATTTCGGCGATGCAGTAGAACTTCATTTTGGTTCTATGGCTCCAGGAGGTTATGCTTGGATGTTCCCTAAATCAAGTGGGGCTAATATCGGGTTGGGAATTCAGAGAAGTTTTTCTAAAGGTCGTACTTTGAATCAATATACAGATGATTTCGTCTCAAAATACGATGGAGAGATAACATTCAACGGGGCAGGTTCGCTTCCAATGTCTGGAACAATTAAGAAATTCGTAAAAGGCAACTATGTTCTTGTGGGTGATTCTGCAGGAATGGTGCTGCCATCTAATGGAGCAGGAATTACGATTGCAATGATCGGCGGAAGAATTGCTGGACAAGTTGTTGCAGAGCATCTCAAATCTGGATTGCCTCTAGAAGAATATGAGAAGATTTGGAAGAAGCAAATGGGCAAAGTGATGCGCAATTCCAAGCGTTCGTTCAAAATTGGAAGTATGATATTCAGGTTGCCTGATTGGATTTTGAACATGATGTTTAATCGATTAACTAAGGGGATAATTTGGAGAGCAGTGACTTGTCGGCGGATGTTTTGGTTAATCTGAAACGCATCGAAACCAAGCAAATTAGGATTAATCCCTCCAATCTAAGCGGTTGATTCAAGTGATTTGTATGCGAGGGGTAGTCATGCACCGAGATGACAATGCGGTAAGCCCAGTCATCGCTACTGTGCTTTTACTCGCAATCACCGTTCTACTCTCAAGTATGGTTTTCGTAATGATGTCAACTACACTTGATACTGTAGAAAAGGCCGACCCGAAAGCATCTGTTTCTGTTCGGGCACTGTCAAATGGCTATCATGTTGTTTCGATTACAAGCATAGATCAATCTCTAGATCCATCTAAAGTCGAATGGGCAATTGTCAATCAGACTGGCCAGAGCATCAAAGAATACTATGGATTTGTAGATGATCCAGATGTTTATGGCACAGTGGGTACAAATGTTTCATTCCATGACCGTGATGCAGGATGGTCAATCACTAAAGGAGATTATTTCGTAATTAATTGTGAAGAAATTGAATGTGATTCAGGGAACCATATTTTCCAATTAGTGGACAAAGGAAGCAATACTGTGCTAGCTAAGATAAAGTTACCAACTTCTGATTAACCGCCAATAAATGACATCTCTATCTTTTCTTGTACCTTTTTACCACGGTTTTGGGAATATGCGTCGTCTCTTTGCGACCATATGCTTCGCACTGCATTTGCAATTTGTTCCTTTGTTGCATTCATCCTAAGTAAGGATTTCAAGTCGTTACCTTTGGAAGCGAATAAGCAGGTGTATAGGGATCCATCCGCACTGATTCTAGCACGATTACAATCTCCACAGAATGGTTTAGAAACACTTTCTATGAAACCAATCTCCTGGCTTCCCCTAATGTATCTATTCGCAACTTCTCCAACATGATTTGGCTTTACTGGCTGTAGATTGTCTAGCATCTTTCTCATCATTTGTCCAGTGATTACTTCATCGTTATTCCAAGAATTAGTTTCACCAACGTCCATGAATTCAATATATCGAACTACAACTTCTGTACCTACGAACCTTTCAGCCACTTTTTCGACCGAATGTTCGTTATATCCTGCTCTAATTACAGTGTTTACTTTTACCGAAAGCCCCGCCATCCTTGCGGCTTCAATACCTCTTAGTACAGTTTCTGGAGTTTCATTTGTGTCACCCATGGCTTGGAATGTTTCGACATCCAGCGCATCCAGTGAGACTGTGACTCTATTCAATCCAGCAGCGGCTAAATCTACTGCAAACCTTTCAAGAAGAATCCCATTAGTTGTCATTGCTAAATCTAGCTCCTTAGGTAACATCTCAATGAAGGAACAAACATCTCGTCTCAGCAAGGGTTCTCCACCAGTTAATCTTACCTTGGTCAGCCCTAATGGAATGAGAGCCTCTACTACTGTTGTTAATTCTTCATAGGAGAGTATTTCTCCCTTTGCAAGGAACTCGTGCGAATCAAAATGTTCCCTAGGCATGCAGTATCTGCATCGCATATTACAACGATCAGTCAGTGAAATTCTTAGGTCACGTAAAGGCCGATTGAGCAAATCTGTGACCATATTTAGTGCTACATCAAAGACGCACTTCAATATGTGCATTGGATGACTTCATCTCCTAATGCCTCTTGGCTCGATTCACGGGGGATGGCAATGTCTGATTCTAACGCTAGTCATGGAGTGAGAAATTTCCTTGAAATAGAGCCCAGTGTCCTCTCTGGTACACTGAAATTACCTCCTTCAAAAAGTCATTCCATGCGCTGGTTAACGCTAGCTAGTATGGACCAATCTCCTACAAAAATTGAGATGTGGGAGATTGGAGAAGATGTGCAAGCTATGATCAATTGTTTGATTGGTTTGGGTATAGATTGGGATGGTCTGATTATGACTGGAGGTAATCTAAACTCTCCGAATGCTGTCCTAGATTGTAAAAACAGTGGTACAGCACTACGATTCTTGATTGCACAGGCGGCTACATGCGACTTTACAATTATACTTGATGGCGATGCAAGCCTTCGAGCAAGGAGTTCCTTACATTTGGTTGAGTCGTTGGGAGTCAGTGCCAAATCTCTTTCAGAAAATTCTGAATATCCTTTACAGATTGATGGTCCATTCTCTTCAAAATCAGTTGAAATTGATGTTTCAAAAACCTCACAATTTCACTCAGCGTTGATGCTTATGACTCCACGTACAAATGGCTTCAGAATCGAAACAAGTGGAGATGCTGTATCCAGAAAACATTCCGACTTAACTTGGGATTTGTGTAAAAAAACTGGTGCAGTAAATCCAGGAACTCCTTGGTTGGTAAAATGTCCCGACGTTGTTATTCCCTCTGATGCTTCGATGATGGCATTTGCAAAATTAGCTGGATTGGGAGTTGAGAATCCTCCTGATTCATCAGATGCAATTGGGCATGACCTAGAGAACCAATTTCTGCGTGATTCAAACGATTTGATCACTCCTATGGCAGCATGGCTTGCACTGGGTAAAGGAGGTACAATTAGCGGAGCAAAACATGCAGCTTTTAAGGAGTCAAACAGGATTACGAAAACTGCAGAATTACTTTCTAAGTTTGGTATAAAATCGAAAATAAATGAAGACGGTATTGCATTACCTGGTGGACAGCAACCGATTAAGCCACAAGGAATCGTTGAAACATATGGTGACCATAGAATACAGATGACTGCAATAATTTTGGCCTCAAAATGTGGTGCGACTATTGAGGGTGCTAATTTACATAAAGTTGCTTGGCCAACTTTTTTGGAACAATTAACTAGTCTTGGATTAAAACTCAAATTTCATCCATGACGTCCGAAATGATGGTCCAGAGCATTCAATGGAATTCTCATTGCGGTTGGCCTACCATGAACACATGCCCATGGGTTAGGGATTCTGCGCATATCATCAAGCAATCTTCTCATTTGCGACAAGTTTAGTTTTTCATTTGCCTTAACAGCGCCTCTACAAGCATTTAGGAATGCCAGATGGTCCTTACGCTGTTCAATGGTTTCCATAGGTGCGCCATCTTCACTCATATCTAGCAAAATATCATGCATAAATGGTTCCAGTTCACTTGCAGATAGTAGAGCAGGAGCACTAGTTATAGAAAATCCAGCGGCATTCTTTTCAATAACAAAACCCATGTTTTTCAGGTCATCAAATCTTGCCTCTAATCTTGCAACTTGCCTAGCATCAAGGTCAAGTGGTACAGGAGAAATCCTCTCTTGGGCTTGCCACAGGCTTTCATCATGCCGCAATCTTTCATATCGGACTCTTTCGTGCAAAGCGTGCTGGTCTATTAGCAATAATTCCTCATCGGCTTGAACTAAGATATACGAATCTGCAAATTGCGCAAGAGGTTCCATCACAGGCAAGTCATTGATTACGGGTCCTAGTGGTTCAGTATTGTCAATATCTTCTGTTTCTCCGCATCCAGCATGTCTGTGTAATTCTCTTTCTCCAATAGATAATGCGGGAGCAATTGCTTCAATTCCTGTGATAGTGGTTTGAGAAGATTCAGACTGTGATATTGGTCTAGGCTTTTCCTTCTTGATTTCAATCGGCTTTTCTCCGGTGAGTGAAATTTGTGCCGTTTGTGCCCATGCAGGCTTTTCGACAACTCTCCTCTCTTCAGTTTGGGGAGCTAATGATGTAATTCCAGTTATTCCTCCACTTGATTCAGGCTCTGTTGGAGTAGATTCTAGCGTGTATGCAATACTGCGTTCAAGTCTCTCCAGTACGCGCCAAGAATGCTTCAATCTAACTTCCCTCTTGGTAGGATGAACGTTTACATCGACTTCATCGTGTGGTAAATCAAGAAGCAAGACTGCAACTGGGTGCCTGCCTTGCATCAATCGAGTTTTGTATCCCCTTCTAATCGATTGTAAAAATGGCTGAGCGGCAACAGGTCTTCCATTAATCAAAACATGAATCTCATCACCTTTCCCTCGAGTAATATCTGGGGTCGAAATCCATCCTGACCATCTCTCATCTCCCGGAGCATCAGCATCGCTTTGTGGGGCCGAAATAGAGATCATCTTACCAGCTTGTCTTCCAAGTACATCGTACAATCTATCTTCCATTTCTTCTACTGCTGGTACTTCCAAAATCGTTTTTTCATCGCTAACTAGTCTAAACCCAACATCTGGATGACTAATTGCATGTGATACTACAACATCGACAATTTTGCTTGTTTCAGTGGCTGGCCTGCGTTGGAATGCCAACCTTGCAGGTTGGTTAGCAAAGATTTGGGAAACTTCGATCGAAGTTCCTTCTGCAATTCCCGCAGGCTCGATTTTACCTTTGTTTCCGTTATCCATCACGATTCTTCGTCCTTCAGTACTTCGAGGCCTACTGGAAATTGAGAGTTTACTGACCATACCAATGCTAGCCAATGCTTCTCCTCTGAATCCTAATGTTCCTATAGCGGATAAATCATCTTCACTGGATAGTTTGCTAGTAGCATGTCTATCAAGAGAAAGGGACAAATCATGTTCGTGAATTCCAGATCCATCATCTGTAATCCTGATTAAATCAAACCCTCCCCGATCAATTTCAATGGTAATTCTAGATGATCCAGCATCGATTGAGTTTTCGATTAATTCTTTGACGACCTGGGCCGGCCTTTCTACAACTTCTCCTGCCGCTATATGACCGATTGTCCTATCATCTAGTTGCTTTATTCTAGAAGGTTGACTCATTTTTCATCCTCCATTATTTTCAGTAGTTCATAAAGAGCATCGTGAGCTTGTCTTGGGCTCATTGTATCAGGGTCAATTCTCGATATTGCTTGCTTCAACGCTTCTCCCATTGCGTCTTTCTCAATCTTAACTTGCGGTTGTCCGACAAAGCCTAGCAGTGATGATTGACCTGCATTCCGGGCTGTTGGAGCCCCTTTTTCTCCAGCCTTAGCACCTTGCGCTTGCCTCTCTAAGAACCCCAGAAGGTCACTAGAACGTTCAACAACATGTCTCGGCAGGCCTGCTAAAGCAGCAACTTGAACTCCGTAAGAATCATCACAGGGGCCATCAGAAACAGTATGTAGGAATTTCAATTCTCCATCAGATTCTGCAACTTGAACATGCACATTAACCAGACCCTCTGCACCTCCTTCCAACCCGATTAGTTGATGATAATGAGTTGCGAAAAGTGTTCTAGAGCCAATTCTCTTACAGATGTCTTCGGTCACCGACCAAGCAATAGACAATCCATCGAAAGTTGAGGTTCCTCTACCAATTTCATCCAATAGGATTAGCGATTTATTTGTCGCTCTTTTCAAAATATGAGCGACTTCCATCATTTCCATCATGAATGTAGAGCGCCCTCTTCGAATGTCATCAGAAGCGCCAACTCTAGTGAATATTCGATCAACTAAACCTACTTGCGCGCTGCTTGCCGGAACGAAGGAACCGGTTTGTGCCAAAACAGAGAGTAGAGCAGCACATCGCAGATGGGTGGATTTCCCTCCCATGTTCGGTCCAGTAATCAATAGGAAGCGTCGCTTTTTGTCAAGTTTTAGATCATTGGGTACGAATCCACTTTGAGCCTCTAAAACGGGATGCCTTAGTCCCTTGGCAACCAATCTTTCGTCTTCAAAAATTGTGGGTCTTGTCCAAGAACGATTTCTTGCGATTTCAGCAAAGCACTGCAGAACATCGATTTGTGCGACACTCGAACTAATCATCCCCAGAGTTCTAGATTTTTCTCTACACCTATCCCTTAGGTCTCTAAACATATCATATTCAATGGCATTAGCTTTGGTATCTGCGGTAACAAGTTTGTCTTGCCATTCAACCAATTCTTCAGTGACATAACGATTACCATTAGTCATTTGTTGCCTTCTATTCCAGTCTTCTGGGACTTTAGATAAGTGCGTCTTTGTGACTTCAATATACCATCCAATCTGCCGATTATGTCTTACCTTTAGCGAAGGGATATCTAATCTGGCCCTTTCTTTAACTTCGAGATCCTTGAACCACTTGTGTCCTACAGCAGCCGCCTTTCGTAATTCGTCTAATTTTGCATCGATACCTTCTCTAATAATTCCGCCATCACGTAATGAGAGGGGCTGTACATCATTGAGATTAGCCTGAATATCGATTCTCATCATCTCTAGGACATCTAAGTCTGAAGATAATTTGGTAAGTAAAGAGTCATCGACTTCCATGCAGAGTGCCTTTAATCGCGGCATTCTTTCCAGCGCTAAGCCGATTGCTACTAAGTCACGACCTCCTGAACGGTTGTAGGAAAGTTGAGTGGCCAATCTCTCCATATCTCTCAATCCTTTGAGGCTATTACGCAATTCATCCAAACGCCGAGAAGATCTTGCTAAAGAGGCTACAGCGTCCTGTCTTCGCTCAATTTTCTCTTTGTTTGCCAGTGGCCTTAGTATCCACTGCTTGAGTGTTCTTCTACCCATAGAGGTTCGACATTTGTCAATCGCACCGAGTAAGGAACCTTCTTTTTCACCAGCCAATGTCTGAGTCAACTCCAAGTTTCGGAGTGTGGTTTGGTCTAGTATCATATTTCCTTCAGGACGCATAATTTCGATTTCTCTAAAATCGATTGAATCAACTATATGCATTGCTGCTAGGTAATCCGCAGCCAATCCAGCAGCATCCATGGCCAATGGGGAGTCTCCTAGGTCTATGTGTCCTAAATCTGCCACTTCAAGGATGTTTTTGAGAGCATCTTGTCCTTTTTTGCGTGAAGAAGTGTGTTGCGAAAGTGTAACTCCGTCTATTTGTGAAATAATACTCCTAACTTCTTCTCTGTCAGCATCCCTCGGTGAGAAAATCAGTTCCTTCGGGTTGCTTCTAAGTAAGTCATCGAGTAATCTAGACCACCTTTCATCTCCATGATGCTCCACAGTCCAGACATATCCGGTTGAGGCATCAAGAATTGCAAGGCCAACTCCATCACCTTTGAGAGATATTGCTGCTAGGCCAGCAACTTCATCGGTTCCAATCAGACTTTCTTCGTATAGGGAACCTGGCGTGTATATCCTTGTAACTACTCTTTCAAGCAATTTGGCTCCTTCTCTGAGTTCATCTTCCTGCTCGGCCACGCATACTTTGTATCCTGCTTGCAACATCTGCCGCAGATTATCTTCTAGAGCATGCCATGGGAAACCTGCCATTGGAATTGGTTCAGATGCTTTCTTGTCTCTACTGGTTAGAGCTAGCCCTAATACTTCAGAAGCAACAACTGCGTCATCATGGAACTGTTCGTAAAAATCTCCCATGCGGAAAAATAGTACAGAATCTGGATGTTCTGCTTTGATGTCCATGTATTGGTCCATCATACCTCTTTTCGCCATCGGGACACATCCATTGCTTGCGCTAGGGTGGTCACACTTTGAAGGGGGTTCGTAAATGATGCCCTTAGGATTGCTTCATTACTGCCGAATGAATGGTAATATAATCAGAAAACTTCTCCCTTGCGGATAGCCTCAAAAATATTCCATCCCATTATTGAAAATATCATTATTGAAACTAGCATGAAACCAAGATCAAGGATGCCTCTTAAGCTTGTAAATGATTTCCTAGCATTACTGTCTATAGACATTGCAGAAGGGTTATCGGTATTGTCAGTTCCATGAATCGAAATCATGCCATCTTCATCACATGTCACGTACGATGGTAAAATCTCTAGAGGTTCAGGTAATCTCTCAACACTTATTTCTGAATCAGAAATAATTGCTACTGTTTGAGAACCAAGACCTCCAAACAGCCAAACATCTCCATTTTTGTCGCCTACGGCTGCATAACTAGACATTCCCAGTGATGATATTTCACCGTTGATTATTGAGATCGCATCTGAGGTGCCGGTTGCAATGTATCCATTATCAGTAGCGAATATTCCATGAATTGAACCCTCGTTGCCCATGTGTAAAATTTCAATCGCTGGGGCGTTGACTCCATCCCAAGTTACATGTAAGACCAGTTCGTACATCGGTGGCGAAGTAGGATTTGAGCCAAGCCAATTAGCTGGCGCTTGCCAGGAACCCCCAACTAGCCACCCGTCTTCTGTTGGCAGCATGACATCAAGGTGCATATTCCCTTCATGGTTTGATATTACAGGTTCAGGGTTTGTTTCTCCAAACCATATTGCTGCTAAAGCATCACTGGTTCCATCTTGAACTACCATAAGAATGGCCAGGTTTTTGCCGGATACTTGAGTTGCAGTAATGTTTTCACCGATATTAAATTGGCACCATGTGTCGTCACAATCATCACTACCGTCGCCAATGAACCCCAACATCCCTTCAGTACCTAAACAAGCAAGTGTCATGCCACGATATTCTTCAAGGCAAGTGGCATACTGAGCGTTATTTTCTATTTCTTTGTGGGTAATTCTGATTCCGTCATCTGCCTGGTAAAGGATCGAATGGCCCGCAGAATCCATAACAATGCCTTCTACATCAAGGCTACTGCCATCATGTACTCCTGACAAGTCACTGGACCAATCGATTAACACAGCGCCAATGATTACAATTATGCTGAAGGCAGCAAACGATAGCCACTGGTGTTCAGATTCCTCTTCAAGGAGCCTTCTCCAGCCTGACATCGACTCCCCTAAGAGTTCTCCATCCATGACCTTTCCCCTTCGGGGACTTGCTTGAATTACATCGGCATGGTCATATAGGGACGGTGGGTCGCAAACTCGCCCGGAGGTATCAAGCATGGCACGTAAGCCCGCAAAGATGTACCGCAGACTCAAAGGTCCTGCATATACCCGACGCAAGTATATCGGCGGTGTTCCGAACAACAGAATCATGCAATTCCATGTTGGAAACCGTCGTGCTGCGGAGACAGGAGAGTTCCTTATGGAACTGAACCTTGTCGCAGATGAATCTTGTCAAATCAGACACACTGCACTAGAAGCAGCTCGTGTTATTTCTAACTCCACAATTAGAAAGGTCGCAGGTGCTCAAAACTACGCATTGAGAATTCATACATACCCTCACCATGTCCTACGTGAGAACAAACAGGCTACTGGTGCGGGTGCAGACCGTGTATCTCAAGGAATGCGTTGTGCATTCGGAAAGAATGTCGGAACCGCAGCAAGAGTAAAGCGTGGTCAGAGGATTATTTCCTTGCAGTTCACTCCAGAACACTACCTAGTCGCTAAAGATGCTCTACGCAAGGCTAGCATGAAGTTCCCTACCCCATGCACAACCAAGTTGATTCGTGGACACGAACACGTCAAGGGACTTGTTTGAGACTTCTTGCCATTGGCAAGATAGATGTTCATTGCTAAATGGCACTATTTTGCCATAACTACCGGCTGATTGATGAATTATTGGGTTTGACGGCTGCACGGAGGGAATGATATGCGTATTGCAGTTCTTATCGAAGAAAAATGCAAGCCAAAAAGCGAGGCATATGATTACCTGAAGAAGTGGTCAGGTTCATGTGGTGCTGAGTGCATCCAGATGAATGGTGATAAATTCAAAATTTTGGAGACTGCCTGCCCCCCTTGTTTTATCAGAGCTAAACACTGTCCCGGCGGCGCTGTAGTGGTGGTGAATTTACCTGCAGAATTGGAAACTGACTTGATTCATAGATATTCATTGAACGGATTCAGATTATTCAGGCTACCAACTCCATCAAGAGAATCAGTGGTTGGAATCTTAGGCCCGAATGGAATGGGTAAATCAACAGCATTCAATATTCTGAATGGTTCGATAATTCCAAATCTCGGAGATTTTGAAGCTGATGAATTATGGTGGGAAGATGTTATCGAGAGTTTACCTCGTGGAGAGTTGAGAGATTTCCTGGTAGATGTTAGCGAATCAGAAGTAACTGTGGCTCTGAAACCACAGTATGTCGATCATATTCCAAAAGCGGTAAAGGGCCGGGTTGGAGAACTACTTTCCTCTGTTGATGAAAGAGGAGTCTACCAAGAGATGATTACAAAACTTGGAATCGGACATTTACTTGAAAGAAACCTTGACCAATTATCCGGGGGCGAACTTCAACGTGTTGCGATTTGTGCAACACTACTGAAGGATGCAGATGTGTATTTCTTCGATGAGCCATCCTCATATCTTGATATTCATGAACGCATGCGAATTGTGAAAATCATTCAAGAATTATCTGAACATTCTAGGGTTATTGTTATCGAACACGATTTGGCAGTACTCGATGTTCTTGCCGATTTGGTACATATTGTATATGGAAAGAAAGGAGCATTCGGAATTTTTACTCCTGCACGTTCTACAAGGCAAGCAATTAATGCATATCTTGATGGATTCTTAGTCGAACAAAATGTCAGGATTCGTGATAAACCTATCAAATTTAAAACTCATACTGATCGCTCTAATGAACTTGGTAATCCTGTAGTAACCTGGGGTGACCTAGAGAAAAAATTAGGGGATTTCAATCTGAAAACAGGCGATGGAAAAGTCCACCAATCCGAGGTTGTAGGAGTCGTTGGTCCAAATGGAACTGGTAAATCAACCATGATCAAAATATTAGCCGGTGAGCACGAATACGATGCAGGATGGGTGACTGATGATGCATCTATTTCTTACAAGCCTCAGCATATAGATACCGAGATGGATTGTGATGTCCAGACTTGGCTTGATTCCGAAGTAGGAACCAAGTGGAGAAGTGGAGAATATAGTGTGAATGTGATTAGAGCCTTGGGCGTTGATGAATTATTGACAAAAGAAGTATGCAACCTTTCTGGTGGTGAAGCTCAGGCTGTTGCTATTGCAATTTGTTTAGGAAGAGAGGCAGACCTCTATCTCCTAGATGAGCCAAGCGCACATTTGGATGCGAATGCGAGAATGCAGGCTGCTAAAGCGATTAGAAAAACGATGGAGTCTAATGAAAAAGCAGCGTTTGTGATTGACCATGATGTTTATTTCATAGATATCGTTTCAGATTCTCTACTGGTTTTTGAAGGTGAAGGTGGTAAAAATGGAATGGCAGAAGGTCCTTTCAAGTTACGAGCAGGAATGAATCGTTTCCTTCAAGGAGTCGATGTTACATTCCGAAGAGACCATGATTCAAAACGTCCTAGAATAAACAAGAATTCGAGTCGCAAAGACAGAGAACAACGTGGGAAAGGCGACTATTACTCATTTGATTCATGAGGTGTGATAATGCCGGCACAAATACCTCCAGAGGCCCAATCGATAGGCAGGGCTCGAGGAAGATTATCTGCTTCATCATTAACCACATTCAGACGTTGTGAAAAGCAGTGGTTTTTGAATTACAGAATTGGCTTGCGAGGTCCTCTGTCTCCACATCAAGTGATGGGTATCGAAGTAGAGGATGCGTTTTGTTCAATCTTGATGCATAGAGCACCGCAAGTAAATTCAATCGAAGATTTGGAAGAATGGGCTCACAGTCTTGTTGAAGAGCACGCAAGTAAAGCGCTGCAGCAGGGAAAGTCCACATTTGAAGATGCGATGTGGAATAACGGGGAGTTCGATGAGCATTTTAGTACAGAAAAAGTATCTCAAATGTTGAAGAATGGTTTGAGATTGCAATTCGAGGAAGTAAAAGCATGCTTTGAATCCGGAGGGGGCCAATACGAATTTGAAATTCCTGCACCATGTTGGGACTCTCCACCCCACTTTACTCAACCTGAAAAGGCGAATAGCATGGTTTCTTGGAAAGACGAGCCTCATCATTTTGGCGAAGAAATCACTTGGCAGGATGCATGGGAAATCGCTCGTCCGTGGGTAAAAGATCCAAGAAATCCAGAGCCTCAGAGGATGTACCACAATGACAAATGGGCGGCTGGAGAATGCGATCTAGTTCACCGTTGGGATGGTAGAGTACGCATTATAGATATCAAAATGGGAGATGGGGAAGGTAAGTTCGCATCTTCTCTTCCCGACCAGTTAAATTTCTATGCATGGTTATGGAATGAAACCCATGACTCAAAATGTGATGGACTTGAAGGATGGTATCTTACAAATGGGCTTCGTAAAATAGTCGAAGTAAATCCTCTTACGTCTAATGAATACAGGGAAATACATGACAAAATGAAGAATTGGAGTAATGACAATTCCTTTCCTCTAAAATCACCATGCGATGGTGTTGCAGGAGGGTGCCATTGGTGTTCTGTTAGTGAATTAGATTTCGATCCGCCAGAAATTTCCATGCCATGTGAGCCATTATCTGCAATACCTTCCAGAGTTAATGTGAAGGGCAGGCTGCAAGGCGCATGGGGTCCTTTGCCCAATCACTATGGAGAGATGGTTCTAGGAGCAATGATACAAGCTGGGGACAAGATGGTTACACTCGAAGAAAGCCAGCCAGGATCATATCCTGCAATGCATGATTCACCTCAAGATGACGTTGTTATCACGGGGGCCCTTCCCGGAGTCTGGAGGGGCCAGCCTCGATTGTATCTGGATGATTTTTCCTCTATAGAAGCAAAGTCTGAAGAAGAATTGACTCGAATGGGTATGCTGCGAACAAAAGCCAATGTAATGGGAGTGGTACTCTCATGTTCTAAGCGAGATGGTCAAAGATCTGACGGCCGTCCATGGTCAATGCTATCATTCCATCTTTGGGATGGCGGAAGAGTTGCCGAAGTGGTAGCATTTGGTTCTGCTATCAATGGAACAATGTTATCAATCACACCGGGAACAATTGTCAAACTAACTTCAGCAGAATTGGGTTGGAGAGAAGGTTTGGTGCAATTGCGTATAGATTCTAGAACAACCAGAATCGAAATCAAATCGAAGCCTTGAATAGGCACCAACTTGGGCTTATCGAGTCATGCCAGTGCGAAGTGCTGACCCTGTGACCGATGATATCGGTCGTTTTAACAGGCTTTCAGCTTCACAAGCGAACACTTGGGACGATTGTCCTAGGCTATGGTATTATCAAAACAAGATGAGGCTGAAGTTTCCGCAGACTCCTCCCCTATTTCTGGGCAGGGCTGTTGAAGAATGTGTATGCAGAGTCTTGATGGAATCACCAGGTTTAGTATTCCCTTCAGCGCCATTAGATGTAATGGCAAATGGTGCGGATAACTTACTTCCACTATTCGATGATGAGTTGCCAGAAGATTTCATGCACTGGTGTGAATCAAGAATAGATATTCATTGGCCAAAAATTCGTGATGAGATGCATGAAGAATGGTCTAATAATGCACGTAAGGCTGGTAATTGGCATGATTATTCTATGGATGTTTATCGAGATATGTGTGTAACTGCATTACGAATGCACATGGATGAAGTCAAACAATGTAGAGATACGATTACTGAAATTGAGTTA
Source organism: Methanobacteriota archaeon (assembly GCA_002709705.1). GTDB lineage: Archaea > Thermoplasmatota > Poseidoniia > Poseidoniales > Poseidoniaceae > MGIIa-K1. The sequence goes on from PAQE01000037.1 coordinate 61,163, forward strand.
TCTGATTGGCGCAAAGGAGCCAGGAATGAAATTCCAGCACCAGATGGCCGGAAAAAGTCAGGGCCACACCCGTTGGCTAGAACTGGACAATGTACCTTAGTTGAAGCATGGGAAATAGCTAGGCCTTGGTTTGTTGACCCGGATGAGCCGCCATTTTCACTTAATGTGGTTCACCCAGAACACTGGTTCCAAGGGGAATACGACCTAGTGTATCGTCATGGTGGTAAAATCAGAATCATGGATTTGAAAGCCAGTAGGGGAGGGGGCGATAGAAGTGGCAATTATGTCGAGCAGTTGCGCATATACGCAATGCTTTGGTCGATTACACACGAAGGTAAAATCCCAGATAATCTCGAAGTCTGGTACCTTGGAGTGGGCATCAGAAAGAGTGTAGAAGTACCTTCAGCACAAGAGATTACAGAATTAGAAAGAAAGTTACATGATTTGTGGCAAGAAATCAAAGGCACTGATGTTACCCTAGATGATTGTCCACCGATTCCTCGACCTTTGCGCGGCTATGGTGAAGGCGGTATCAAGCAGCAAGACCCAACAGAGTCCAGGTGCGTTACTTGTGATTGGGAGGGATTGTGCCCTAATGGAACAGGAGATGATGATTTACCAAGCGGAGGTGTTCACCACCCTCCTGGAGATCTGAAGGAATACGATTTGACTCCATTCAATGAATTGGTACCTAGAGTAAACATATTCTGTGAAGCATTTAGTGTTACTAATGTTCCAGATAAGCCCCCAAATATAACCATACAGCAGGATGGTGGATTTGCTTTCGTTCGCATAATTGCAGAAGAAAGTGAAGGAGTGCTTACTTATGATGAAAATATACAGAAAGGAGACACACTGCGTCTTGTCGGAGTGATTCCCTCAACTAATTGGAAAGGTGAATTGCAACTGAAAGTTGATCCATACGCAAGGGTCGAGAAAGCGAATGAAAGCCAAGAAGGAGACATCGGTTTGTTCGATTTCAGAGCGAGATGGAATGTTGTTGGCAGAGTCGCTTATACAACATTCAAGTCAGGTATTGGTAAGACTGGGAAACCATGGGCACGCAAAGGTTTGGTCATCTTGGATGAAACAAGCAGAATCACAGTCGAAGGCTGGGATAATGCGTGGCCTAGTATCTACAATACTCTCAAGCAAGGAGATGAGGTTGCAATTCTCAATGTTTCACTAGATGCTTGGGCTGTCGATGTTAAAGCTAACCTAGAGAAAGGCAGCACAATCCACGTAATCTCCAGGGCAGACGATTGATTTCCGTTTTATTCATAGTATCCAGCGGCTTAGAGCAGGTATGGCCGAAGATGCAGGCAAGAAATGCCCTGTCTGTGATAAATTGGCCAAAGCGCATCAAATGAAATGTTCAGATTGTGGTTCTGCACTTGACCCCAAGAGGCGCAAAAAATCAGTGAACCAGCGTTCAAAGCAATCTAAAGGCAAACAAAAATACAAGCGGAGGGTAATGAAATGCAGTGGACACAAGGCAAAATTCGCAACCAAAATGGCGGCTAAAATAGCCGCCAAAAAACAGCAACGTGAACATGGAAGGGATTTGCGCGTTTACAAATGCAAGGACTGCAATGCTTACCATCTGACCAAAGAGCAAACCTGGTTCAAGGGATTCAGATGACATGTTTGGCGCCGAGAGGGAGATTTGAACTCCCGTGTCCAAGGGACAGTGGATTTCGAATCCACCGCAATACCGGGCTATGCGATCTCGGCTGACAAGCCGCCCACCTGCACGACCATCATAAGAGTGATGTCACTCG
>PAQE01000038.1 GCA_002709705.1 Methanobacteriota archaeon
AGGCTAATTCTGTGGGCGCCAGTTGTCGTAGTAGGATTATATCTAATATTGACATTAGTAATTTTGATTTCAAGTATCGATTCAATTCAGTTTGCTGCACACGAATTGTATGGGGCGCCATTCTTGGCTGCGATTATGCTCGCATTCGTCGCTTGGAGTATCAGGGATCATCCACAGAGAGTGTTCTATTTGATGGCTTCAACTCCGCTAATTTTAGTTGTAGCTTGGTTGTTTGGAGATTCACTAGGCTACGATTCTAAAGACATTCTAGGGGCCTCATTGAGTCGAGGCCAAATTGGAATCGTAGTATTGATTCCCGCACTACTTGCATTACCTGCAACAATTTCTCTCGCTAAGGAAAATTTTGGCAAACGCGAGGTATCACTTTTTGCTCATCTGATTCACCTGGGATTAGTTTTGTTAGTAATCGGGCATGTAATGAGTACAACGATTATTGATCGAGGTACTTTCTCTCACACTGTTACTTTAATCAAAGACGAAAGAGTTGAATGGGAAGGTTACGAATTCGAATTTACTGAGGTAGTAACCCAAACCGATGGCCTTGAAGTTGGAGATGGATATCTTGGTGCAGTAATCAATGTCTATGAAGATGGAGAACTGATTGAAATTGTTGAGCCAGGAGTACTCAGATTCGACACTCGCTCCCGTTCAGAAGTAGACCGTATTAGTATGTGGCACGGCGACCTAGTTTTGATAATGGACGGAACCCAAGCTCGTTCATTGATGGAAGGTAGTGACTTGGTTAGAATCATGGTCTATGATTTGCCAGGGATACACTTGGTATGGGGTGGGTGGACGCTAATGTTGTTGTCAAGTCTTGCTATTTGGTTGCCCCGAAGCGACCCAACTGATTGAAATAGGGATGGTTGGTCGCCGAAATGCCCCCGTAGGGGGCGATAGGTGAGAAACCATGGAAGAAGGAACCATTGTCCACGTCGATTATGACCTGTATAACGCAGACTCCGGCGATTTAATTGAAACTACTAGAGAAGAAGTCGCCAAGGAACATGAAATGCACCAAGAGGGTAGAACATACACCCCTCTTGTCTGCGTGGTTGGCGCTGGAAACTTGATTTCTGGTTTCGAAGACAGTCTATTAGAAGCAGAAGCAGACAAGGACATATCTCTAGAGATTGCACCTGCCGATGCTTACGGAGAAAAGGACCCCGATCAAATCGAGACCATCTCCATAGACAAGCTAATTCGACATGTACGTGACCCTAAGTCCCTTTACATCGGTGGCCCAGTTACCGTTGAAGGCCGTCAGGGAATTCTTTCTTACTTGGCAGCAGGCCGAGCACGTATCGATTACAATCACCCAATGGCTGGCCGCACACTGAAGTATGATTACAAGATTGTCAAAGTAATCGAAGGTAAGGAAGAAAAGGTTGCGGCACTCCTTGAGGCAAATACTGGCCAAGAAGGATTTGAAGTATCATTTGACGGAGATGACATTTCTATCGTCGTTCCTCAAACAATGCTATTCGATCCTAACGCTGCAATGCAGAAATTCCGCTTAGTAACTGTTCTAAGAGATGCAGTTGAAGCAGGTAAGGTTTCATTCGTGGAAGTCCACGAACCTCGTGTCGCTACTGAGGACGACGCTGAAGCCTCTTGTGGGAACCCAAGTTGCGAAGATCCATCTTGTGAAGTAAAGGATTGCGATGTGGACAGCGAAGAAGAGTGATTTCGCGTAATACTCATCACCTGTAACGGCGTGAGACAACCATGGAAGACACAGAATTCTCTAGTGGAGAGAGGATTTTGCTCTCCTTGTTTGGTTTAATTTCTTTAGTTCTTGTTGGAGGTCTATTCTTTGCTCCAGAATTATTCTGGGATGATTTTGTCAAAGTATACATCTGGGACCCAATCGCAAAGGATGCTGGAACGACTGGAGATGCGGGATATTCTGAAGTGAATACCATTGTGTATATCCTAACAATGATAGCCGCAGTAATTGTTTTCCAGGCTTTGTTCAGGAAGTGGCAATTGCCGGTAGATGACCGTATGGTCTGGGCCCTAATTTCATGGGTCGCTTTAGCCCCTGTACTCAGAGTAATGGAGGATGCAGACTATTTCAAAGAGGGTATTGATGTTTTATTCATATCTCCATTAATCCACATTCATTTGGCTGCGTGGTTAATCATATCGGCTTTCATTGGCCATATTGGTAAGAAGAATCAGTTGTCGATGCTAGCCATGTTGCTAGTAGCGTACATCGCCTTCACAGGCTTGTTAGTTCTACCAAGCGTACATGTTCACGATACTGGTCATTTCTGGATTCTCGGTGGTTCGATAGCAGGAGCTGTGATGATTGCAGTAGTAATTCACAATACATGGGATTGGGAAGCAATACCGCGTGCTATGTTGGCATTTGCAACGGGGCTGATAACTATGGGTCTAGGGCATTGGGCGCAATTAGCGTCCACGCCATGGGTTCAGGATAGCGGATTATTGCCACGTGATAATGACGTACTATGGCCAGTCTTAGTGGTAGTTGTAATTCCACTCATCATCACATGGGCAGTCTGGCGCCAAGGCACTGAAGATTTGGCACAGTTGCGACTAACTGGTAACGATGTTGGATTGATCCCAGATGGAATGAAATTAGATGAATGGGAGAGTGAAGATCGCTCAAGTCACCCTGTCGAGATACTTTCCCCTAAAGCTATACTCGCAACCCCAATGGTTGCTGGAATGCTATTTGGTCAATTGTGTGACGGTTTAGCTACTATGGTTGGCATTGATTGGTTTGGATATTCTGAAAAGCATCCACTATCAGATGCAGTTATTCAGTTTGGGAATGGCTTCGGAATATTGGGCGAAGGAGCATGGCTATTCTTTTTGGTTAAAGCAGCGCTTGCAACTCTGATAATTTGGATGTTCTCTCAACTAAGAATCGAGTCTAGGCAGCAACATTTGCGAGTTCTAATTGTCCTCGCTGTAATGATTGTAGGTATGGCTCCAGGGCTTCGAGATATTGGAAGATTAATCCTCGGTGTGTAAGCGGTTGATTCAAGTCGCAATCTACCCTCGGCGAATAGAGGGGAAGACATGGATAGGCTACCAACTCGTGTCAATCGTGCCGACCCAGACTATCAAAATCGCCGTACTCACAATCTAGAACTGATTGAAACATTGCGTCAACGCCTAGATGTTGTCAATCAAGGTGGTGGGGGAAAATATGTCGAAAGACATCGAAGTCGCGGCAAATTATTGGCTCGTGAAAGGATTGAGAAAATTATCGACCCTGGAACGGCATTCATGGAATTGTCACCACTTGCCGCCTTCGAGTTATACGATGGCAAAGCTAGCAGTGCAGGTATTGTAACCGGAGTTGGATTAGTTCACGGAAGAGAATGCCTTTTCGTAGCAAATGATGCTACAGTCAAGGGCGGTTCGTACTATCCTATGACTGTAAAGAAGCACATTAGGGCGCAAACGGTTGCTCACGAAAACAATCTACCTTGCATCTACCTCGTAGATTCTGGTGGAGCCTTCCTTCCAATGCAAGACGAAGTATTCCCTGACATAGGTCACTTCGGCCGAATTTTCAGAAACCAAGCGAAGATGTCTGGTGATGGCATTCCGCAAGTTGCTGCAGTTCTAGGAAGTTGTACTGCCGGAGGGGCATATGTCCCGGCAATGAGTGATGAATCAATTATTGTCAAAGGAAATGGCACTATTTTCCTAGCGGGCCCTCCTCTTGTCAAAGCCGCTACTGGCGAGGAAGTTACAGCTGAAGAACTCGGTGGAGCCGACGTACATACATCGCAAAGTGGAGTTGCCGATCATTTTGCAGAAGATGAGTCTGAAGCACTGAGGATGGTGCGCAATGTTGTTGAAAATCTTGGTTCTAGAGAACTTGCTCCATTTGAGCGAATCGCTGGTGAAGAGCCGTTTTATGATCCGGATGAGCTCCTTGGACTCATTCCCTCAGATAATCGCACTCCTGTCGATGTCAAGGAAATCATTGCAAGAATCGTTGATGGAAGTCGTTTTCACGAGTTCAAGTCAAGATACGGGCAGACCTTGATTTGCGGTTTTGCCCATATCCATGGTTACAAGGTTGGAATTGTTGCTAACAACGGGATTCTGTTCTCTGAATCGTCATTGAAAGGCGCACACTTCGTAGAATTGTGCGGTCAAAGAGGAATCCCGCTAATCTTCTTGCAGAATATTACCGGTTTCATGGTAGGAAAAGCGTATGAGGCCGGAGGCATAGCCAAAGATGGGGCCAAGTTGGTTACAGCAGTATCTTGTGTAAATGTTCCAAAGTTCACAGTAATCGTGGGGGGTTCTCACGGTGCAGGAAATTATGGAATGTGTGGACGCGCTTATGACCCAAGATTCTTGTTTATGTGGCCAAACAGTCGAATTTCGGTTATGGGTGGCCCACAGGCTGCAGATGTTCTAACAACTGTCAAGCAAGATCAGAGAGCAAGAGAAGGTCAGGAGCCGATGGAGGGCGAAGAATTGGAATCCTTCAGAGCTCCAATCCTTGAGAAGTATGAGACTGAAGGAAGTCCTTACTATTCGACAGCCCGACTTTGGGATGATGGAATCATAGATCCTAGAGACACTCGTGATGTCCTAGGATTGTGCATAGCAGCGAGTCAAAATGCAAAGTTGCCGAACGACCGATTTGGCGTCTTTAGGATGTAATTGAAAAATCAATTTTTGCAATTGGAGAATTAGACATGAAAAACCAACCTACAACTTCACTTATTCAATTGGAAACCGATGGCTGTATTGCTAGGGTTACTTTGACCCGTTCCGACAAGTACAACGCACTGAATGTTCAGATGATTTCTGAGCTGATTGAAGTGTTTTCTTGGACAGCAGAGAATTCTGTTGGCGTCACTGGGAAACTCACTTCGGAAGATGGTGATCCATACTTCAGAGTTCTAGTCTTGTCTGGAGAAGGCAAGCACTTCTGTGCTGGAGCAGACATCAATATGATGCGAGATGCTGGAGCAAATACTCCCGAAGAGAATCGAAGAGATTCTGAAAGACTTGATTCCTTATTCAATGGCCTTTGGTCTCACCCATGCTTTACAATCGGTAAGATTCAGGGAGTTGCTCTTGGTGGTGGAGCAGGATTGATTGCATGCCTTGATCACGTAATTTGCGATTCCAAGGTCAAGATCGCATTGTCAGAAGGAAAATTGGGTATTTTACCTGCTGTAATAGGTCCCTATGTTTACAGAAGGATGGGAAGTGCTAATTTCCGCCGTCATGCTATGTTAGCGGGTAGAATGGACACTACAGAAGCACTCCGCATTGGGATGATTGATAGCATAGACGATTCGCTAGACGAATCTGCGGTAATATCTGAAGTTCTTTCAACAGGACCTTGTGCTGTTACTGCAGCAAAGGAATTGACACTTGGATTCGATAGGTGGAGTGACGATGATGAATCGCTCCGATTATGGACGCTTGATTTTACTAGTAGAATGCGTGGTAGCCAAGAAGGCCAAGAAGGTTTGACTTCATTCCTAGAAAAGCGAAACGCTAATTGGAAATCAGAGGAGTGATTCGATGCTCAAGCGTACTCTCGTCGCAAACCGCGGTGAGATAGCATGCCGTATCCTACGTGCATGTCGTGAAGCAGGCATAGAAGGAGTCGCAATCTATGCATCGAATGATGCAGGCACGCTATTCACTGAACTAGCGGATATATCCATTCAACTTGAGGGAGAGGGTCTTGCCGAAACATATCTCAATCAAGAACAGATTCTTCAAATCGCGATTGATACAGGTTGTGATTCAATCCATCCTGGTTTCGGATTCTTGTCTGAGCGTGCGGATTTTGCACAGGCAGTGATTGATTCTGGTTTGATTTGGATTGGTCCCTCTCCTGATGCGATAACAAAAATGGGAGACAAAATGACTGCCCGCATTACAATGAAAGAGGCGGGGGTGCCAGTAATCCCCGGAGAAGAAGTAACTGGCGGTCTCGATGAAGTACTGCAGATTGCACCTTCAGTTGGCTATCCATTGCTTCTGAAAGCAACCGCTGGAGGTGGTGGCAAAGGTATGCGTGCTGTTCACAGGCAAGAAGACCTAGAAAGCGAAGCAAGGGCTGCTATGAGAGAGGCTCTCAACGCATTCGGCGACGATAGAATCTATGTCGAAAGATTGCTAACTGGCAGCCGTCACATCGAGATCCAGGTATTGGCAGACAAATATGGCAAAACCATACACCTAGGCGAAAGGGAATGTAGCGTTCAAAGAAGACACCAGAAGGTATTCGAAGAATCTCCCAGTGTTGCATTAGATGCAGAATTACGCGAAGCGATGGGTGAAGCTGCGTGCGATGCAGCCCGTGCAGTAGCCTATGAAGGAGCAGGTACAGTCGAGTTCTTAGTCACTCCAAAGGGTGAGTTTTTCTTCTTGGAAATGAATACCAGAATACAAGTAGAGCATCCGGTGACTGAAATGGTTACTGGAGTTGATTTGGTACGTGAACAACTCAGAATTGCAGGAGGACAACCGATGAGTTGCGGACCTCTGAACATGCGAGGCCATGCCATCGAAGTTAGATTGTATGCTGAAGACCCCTCGAACAATTTCCTTCCAGCGATTGGAGAATTGAAGAAATTCATTGCCCCAACTGGGCCTGGTGTTCGCCTCGACACAGGTGTGCGTCAGGGCGATGCAGTAACTCCTGATTATGATCCGATGCTTGCTAAATTGATTGTATGGGCTCCTTCAAGAGAAGAAGCATTGCAGCGGATGGGGCGTGCACTGGATGAGTTTGTTGTTCTCGGTTGTACTACCAATGTCAGATTCTTACGAGAATTGTGTACTAATCCAGATGTGGTAGATGGATGGACAACAACCGACATGATTGACAGGTTGTGGCCTGACGGTTGGAATCCCAATATTAGTGATCAAATGAGCAATGCAGGATTGCTAATCGCAGCTGCATGTGAATCGACAAACCACGGCAGAGTTCTTACTTCTTCAGGAGCGAGTTCAGAGTTACCGTCTCCGTTCTCAACAATCAACAGGAGGTTCCCTTGATGGAATTCAAAACCTCTGAAGGTCGCATCGAAATAGATGCTAAACGCAGCGGTTCAGCCTTCACACACGAAGGAATGACAATTCACACAGGAGATGAATTGTGGCTGGAAATCGATGGTAGAAAGCACAAGGCAGTAGCGACCAAAGTTGGGGATGTATGGTGGGTTCATGTCAATGGCCACACGATGCAATTCGAAGTAATCGAACCGGGTGCCTCATCCTCAGATGATGAGGGAGGCCTTAGTGCGCCAATGCCTGGTAAGATCCTTGAAGTGCATGTTAGCGTAGGTCAAAGTGTAGAATCCGGAGATGTTTTGATGGTCATGGAAGCCATGAAAATGGAACACAAGATTGTCGCATCAAGTGACGGCAAAGTAGAAGCCATCCATTTCAAAGAAGGAGACCAAGTCCCTCAAGGCGCAGAACTTCTAAGCCTTGGAGAATAATTACTCCAAACTTTTGATGTTTGCTTCGATAGTTTCAGCGCATGCCTCGAATACTTCGAGAGATTGTCCAACAGGGTCTTCGAGTTCCCAGTCTGCATCGATTCTGATCGTAGGACAACTTACTCCACAACCCATTGAGATCACCATTTCATAGGATTGCCAATCAACATCGTCAACAAGTTTTGGATACAACCCTTCAGTGCTTATTCCCTTTGATTCTAGCACTTTCAATGCATTAGTACTGACCTGTGAAGCTGGATGAGTCCCAGCGCTAGCAGCATCATGGCCTAGGCTTCTAGCAATGCCTTCAGCCATTTGAGATCGGCAAGAGTTCCCAACACACACGAATAGTAGGCGCATGATGAGGTCTGCATAGAAGAGGCATATGAACCAATGGCACATAGCCTCAATAGATGTGGAAGCCAATCTTGGTCTATACAGTCACCTTTGTGACGCTATTTATTGCCCACATCGTGGCTGCTGCAAACGATTTTGATTTACTATTCAGAATCATTGCAAGCATCATTACAATTCAGACCATGTTCGCTGGTTTAGTTTTACATTTTCTCAATGGAGATGCTCGTCATGCTAGGTATCCAGTTGTGGCCCTGAGTGCTGGTTTAGGATGGGCATACGCAGAAATGACTCTCAATTGGACGATTCTGCTATGGGTGATTGGAGCAATTTTATTGCAGTATGCCACTGAAAAAGGGTTGAAGTATTACGGGCACGCGCAGTAAGGTATGGCTGATTCTCCCGTAAGGGTAAACCAACCCGGCGATGCACCCGCTGGACCTTCTCCTGAAGAGCAGAAGAAGATGGAAGCAGCATACACTCAAATGAAGCGCAAGATGGCGATTTCTGAGATGGGCAGAGCGATTAAGCACAAAATTATGGTTCTATCTGGAAAAGGCGGAGTAGGCAAGTCTACCGTTGCAACAGGATTGGCACTTTCACTTGCACAACAAGGCCTGAAGGTTGGATTACTCGACATCGATATAACTGGTCCAAATGTTCCTAAGATGATGGGTTTGAGCGGCCGTAGACTGAATGTAGAAAGTGGAAGGATTCATCCTGCACAAGGCCATCTTGGAGTAAAGGTAATCTCGATGGCATTCCTATTGGAAGACGAAGACACTCCTGTTGTTTGGCGTGGACCAATCAAGCTCGGTGCAATTCAACAATTCATTGGCGATGTCGATTGGGGTGAACTGGATTATCTGATTATCGACTTCCCTCCAGGTACTTCTGATGAGCCATTGACTGTGACTCAAAATCTTCCTGACATCGATGGGATGGTCATTGTTACAACTCCGCAAGACGTTGCGCTTCTTGATTCTCGTAAATCGATCACCTTTGCTAATTCGCTCAAGGTTGATGTTATCGGAGTAATCGAGAATATGAGTGGTTACACCGTCAGAGGGAAAGCTCCATCTGGGACGGAAATAGAATTAGCTGCACCTGGAGGAAAAACAGTGCGAGTCACGGCGGATGAGGAAGGTCATTGGTCCGGCACATTGGACATCTTCAAATCTGGCGGGGGCGAGAAAACCGCTGAAGAATTCAGTGTCCCCTTCCTCGGAAAACTTCCTTTCGATCCAGGATTCGTAAGAGGTGGAGACGATGGTGTTCACAGAATTGTGTCCGAACCAGATGGCCCAGCTGCTCTGGCGTTCGCTGAAGTTGTCGCTCAAATACAATCCAAAGTTGAATCTGGTTCAACATTTGGTGGATTGGAAATTATTTGAGGTGTGATTGATGGATATTCCTGAATTGAAGCGTCTTGAACGTCGAGATGTCGATATGCATCTAACTTGGTCAGATGGTACAGAGCACCTAATTACCTATGACGATTTGAGATTTGCTTGCCCTTGTGCTAATTGTGCACCGCAAAGAAACGATGATAATTCTTCCAAGGCTTTGAGACGCGCTGTGGAGAGCTTTCCAAAAGAAAAACCAACTGTGAGGCCGGTTGGCAATTATGCACTATCATTCGTGTGGACGAGGGGTTGTTCCTCGGGTATTCACAGGTTCGAAAGGATTTGGCGCCTAGGGGAAAAACAAGACCCAGATAACGGCAAAGCGTACGTTCACGGGGCATGGTGAAACACTCTCTTAGAACGTATTTGTCGTAGTAACTCACTTGTATGCCTTTATGACACGGCAGAACTAGGAGGTCAATCCAATGGATGGCGTATATCTTACTTGGTTGATTTCTGCATTGGCTATTGGTGTGCTGCTGATGCCATTGATTAAACCCCCGTGGGCCAATGTAACATCGGAGGGTTTCATCGACTTCATTCGCAGGTATTGGTTGCATATCACTATCGTGCTTTTGATTTACAATGCCAAGGATTTCTTAGATGAAGTAGATCGAATCTTGATGGCTAATACCGATGGAATGCTCAACATGACTCCATGGATTTACGCTATCGAAGCGGATATGGTTTTGTGGGTTCAGGAGACATTCAGGGCGGATTGGCTCACCGCATTTATGACACATTTCTATGTTGTCGGATTTATGGTAATATGTTATGTATCAATATTCTATTTCGCATACTTTGATGACAGATATATGGCTGATAGAATCAGTTTAGCGATATTTTGGGTTTACATTTTAGCGATACCGTTTTACTTGTTTTTCAATGTACACGTCACTGGAAATTATATTCCAGGAATGGAAACTTTGGCTTACAACCATACTCCAGAGATTAATGACTGGTTCCATCGTATAGATCCCTTGACAAATGGTATGCCGAGTTTGCATATTGCTTTCCCGTTCGCTGTTTGGTTGTGTTTACTAAGGTTCGATACAGACGGTCGATGGACAAATTATCGCAGAATAATTTTCGTTTTCGTTTTGATGACTGCGTTCTGTATTCTCTATCTGGGTATCCATTGGTTCATGGATATCATTGGAGGAATGATAGTTGCTGCTGTTGCAGTAAATATTGCCGATAAACTTGCAGGTCCGTTTTGGAGAATATTTGATGAAAGAACAATAAACGCTCGATTAGTTACACTGCTGACGAATCCGAAACGGGCTTACAATGTGATTAAAACATCCACTAAAACACAATTTGAGAGATTTGCAAAACCCACCAGCAAAGAAACTGGGGTTGTGTTGACAGTCGTCATGATTGTTATTGCTGGCATCATTACATGGGACCTAACTCACCAATCAATACCTGCGGGAGGAGTGGACGCTCCTGTGGGTGTAGAGGCTGCGGATGGCTGGTTGATTACACTAGATGACAAAGGAGAAACAGTTCAATTGGTAGTGCATGATTTGTCTGATTTAAAGTCGGAGATAGAGGTTATTCAACCGTTGATGGATGAAAATTCAACATATGATGTCCGTGGTGACATGTTGGTCATGGCCAATCAAACTTTAGCTATGGTTGTCGATTTGACAAAACCATTTGAAACAATATCCACAATGGAGGTTCAATCGCCGACAGATCTTACAATTGTTTCAGACGATTGCTTTGCTTTACTCGAGGACGGGCAGGTAACTTACTGGACATTCGATGGACTAGAAAAGATAGGTCCGACGCCTAGTCAAGGGGATTCAATCATTCTACTAGAATCCTCTAATGGGCAAATCGCTCTAGTGTTTGCTAGTGACCCAGATTCTGTTCAATTGGGAATCGTAGATGGTGAAGGTTTGATTTCTATCAATGTGAATGCAACTGCAGACCCTGGGGAAGATGAGATACTTCTCGACCAAGGTTTGAATGTGGATTTAGAAAATGCTACTATTACCGACATATCATTCTTTGACAACAAGTTAGCTGCCACAATAGATGTTAACGCAACATCAAGATTAGTTCTTCTCGATACAATTACCGGAGATAGTCAGATAATTTCTGATCACAAGTTCGCAGCCTATGACCCGCATGTCAATTATGGAGTTTTGATGTTCTCAGCATATACAGAAATTGATCCGGGAAATGCTTCTGAAAAATACACAGACAGAGAGATTTACATTCATGATTTTTCGACCAATCTGACAAAACCGCTGACAGCGGATAACTTAGACCAATGGGCACCAGTTGTACTGGAAGATTATTATGTCTACCAGCAGATGAATGACAATGGAGATGTTAGCGTCGAAGTTCAACCCAAAGAACCAACATTGCAGCCATATTCCTCGAATATTTTGAAATTCGGAGTAATTTTAGTGATCTCATTAGCGTTCATATACATCATGCAAAGGCAGAAAGAAGCAAATGAATCTAGCCACCATGGTATCGAACACGCTTCATGATTTGCTCTAACCTCTTGACTACATCAACAGCACTTGGGGGCATTCCTCCAGGTGCAGCTTCAGGATCACCCAATTCCTCATCTAAAGCGACATATCCCTTGAGAACCAGATCCATGGCACCTTTTACGTCAGGGTGGCTTGCTCTAAGAATTTCATGCAATACATGCAAATCAATTCCAAACCCTTCCAATTCATATTCACGAGTTGCCAATCCCAAATCGATCAGTATAGCATCACGTTCGCTATTGATTAGAATATTATTGGTAGATAAATCTCCGTGATTTACTGCATTGCGATGCAACTCGCGAATTGCCTTTCCCACGGTAACCAATAACTCTTCATCGTGCTCATTCGAATGGAGAACCTCGATTAGCGGCCTTCCTTCGATTCTTTCCATGATTATGCTGGCTTCTTCAATATCGACATCCCATATTGCCGGTACTGGTGCGCCTCGACTAGCCAACCAGATAGTAAGTTTGATCTCATTTGTCATTCTTTTTCTGGTTAAACTTGCATCCAAATCGGGATGCCTCCAGCCTCTTGGTCTACGCTTTTTCAAAATTGCAGACCTTCCATGCCAGGTTCCTGAAATCACCTCGGCTTCCGCTCCGAGGTGTAATCTTTCACCTCCTAACCATGCTTGCATTGTATAAGCGAGGAAGTGTATGGTTGAAAAAGGGGTGCTACTACCGTTAGTTGAGGCTCAACCATGACTGTGTCGTTGCCAATGTGCGCCATTGACTTCACCGATGATGCAATGGGTCCGGAAGAAGCGGCTATTGCTGATAGAATAGCCGAATTAAAGCAACAGTTGGGCGACGATTTGCTGATATTAGGCCATCATTACCAAAGAGACCAAATTGTAATGCATGCCGATTTATTAGGAGACTCCTTTCTCCTTTCTGAGTTAGCAGCTCAATCCAAAGCAAAGAACATCGTTTTCTGTGGTGTTCATTTCATGGCAGAATCCGCAGATATTCTAACCTCGGATGAGCAGAGAGTGATTCTACCAAACATGCGTGCTGGTTGTTCGATGGCAGACATGGCTGCCCTTCACGAGGTGGAGATTGCTTGGGAAGAAATTCTTAGCAAATCTGGATTGAGCGACCCCGCCACAGCTAAGGATGGAGAATCATGTTTGATTCCAGTAACCTACATGAATAGCGCAGCAGAGCTCAAGGATTTTTGTGGCCGCCACGGAGGGATAGTCTGCACATCTTCAAATGCAGCAGGAATTTTGGAGTGGGCATATGATAGGGCAGGGCCAGACGGAGCAGTTCTTTTCTTCCCAGATCAACACCTAGGTCGCAATACAGGCCTATCCATGGGAATTCCGTTAGACAGGATGTCTGTTTGGACCCCTGGTGAGGAAAACACAATTCCGGATGGTGTCAAAATTGTGCTTTGGCATGGGTTCTGCTCAGTCCATAAGAGATTCACAGTACCCCATATTGAAGCATTCAGAAAAGAGCATCCAAACGGTGTAGTTGTTGTTCATCCGGAATGCCCAATGGAAGTTGTACAAGCGGCTGACGCCAATGGTAGTACCGAATTTATTCGACGTTTCGTCGCACAACAGGAACCGGGAACTCATATTGCGGTTGGAACTGAAATCAACATGGTTGCGAGATTAGACGCACAACATGAGGACCTTCACATTCAATGCCTAGAACCCACAGTTTGTCCTTGTTCTACGATGTACATGATTCATCCAGCATACCTGATGGATGTGTTGGAAAGGTTGGTAGATGGCGAGGTTCCAAATCATGTTGTAGTTGCACCAGAGGTACAGGAAGGAGCGAAAATTGCTCTAGAAAGAATGCTTTCGATTAAGCAATAGTTTCGAAAATCTTCCAGCCAGATAGAGCTAGAAGTGGGCACAATAACATCGTCAAGAGGACATAGCCAATCGCTTTTGTAGAGTCGTCGCTCCACATTTCAATTGTTTCAACTGAAAATGTGGACATTGTAGTGAATGCTCCG
The DNA here is from genome assembly GCA_002709705.1 of Methanobacteriota archaeon. GTDB lineage: Archaea > Thermoplasmatota > Poseidoniia > Poseidoniales > Poseidoniaceae > MGIIa-K1. The sequence continues at coordinate 13,750 of PAQE01000038.1, forward strand.
AGTATACCGGTTCCTACGAACAAAGTAAATTCCTTAGAAATCATTTCACTTGCAAGCGCAGCCATACAAACTCCTAGCAGGAGCGAACCGGCCGCATTCACTACCAATGTACCCTGTGGATTACCGACCCATTCACTTACAGCGAAGCGTAGTGTTGCACCAATTGCTCCTCCTAATGCCACTGCAATGTATGAATTCACAAAACGCTCTTATCGGGTCAACTCTATCAAACATGCTCAAGAGCCTTGCCATTAGAGGCCTAATTATGACCATCTGGTTCATGACCACCAATCGGGGCAAAGTTGAGGAAGCGAGGCAGTACTTCGCTAGTTACGGGATTGAGGTCAACCAGTTTGAATTTGAAGCGACTGAGCCTCAGGCTGATGATTTGGAAATTGTAGCATTATCTAAAATTGAGCAAGCAATTCCGCATCTTCCTAACTCTAGTGACATGTTGTTGGTAGAAGATGCAGGTTTGTTCGTAGACTCATTGAACGGCTTTCCTGGAGTTTATTCCTCCTATGTTTTGAACACTCTAGACGTTCACGGTATTCTAAAACTAATGGACCATCTCAAGAGCGATGACCCAATTCAAGATGGCAATTTGAGGAAAGCAGAATTCAGAGCAGTTGCCATTCTTTACAAGGATGGCCAGACGATAGTTTCGGAAGGTGTCTGCCCTGGAAGAATCGCACATCAAGCAGTTATGGGTGACGGCTTCGGATTCGACCCAATATTCATTCCTACGGATTTAGACGAGGATGGTAACTCTTTGCCAATTGGAGAAATGGGCGCTAAGAGCACTCACGGTACACCATTCGGCGGCATCCCATTGGAAGAGAAACAGAAATATTCTCATAGACACAGAGCACTAGAAGGTTTACTTTCTAATCTTGATATGCTTGGGTGATATTCTTGAGTGTGAGCGTTTTGGGTTGATGTGAGCAGCATGAAGAGATCAAGGCTAGTAGTATTCACTCTGCTAGTCGCGGGTATTGTCACTTTCTTCATGATGCAGGCTCAATTAGATGACAACAGTCGATGGGCATTTGTAGGCGTAATCTTGCTACTAGCAATCATTTGGGTATACCTTGGAGAAGCCCCTACAAACAAGAAATCATTAACCAGAACCGTTGTTAAATCGCAGGCTTCTGTAGATGATTCACAAGAGTCCACTGTTGATATTCCAGAAATAGTAGTCGAAGACAGTATGGATGGTGCATCATTGCGCGAAAGGAAAATGGCAAAGGTCGCAGCCAGTCGTCAAGAAGAAGAATCTAATGAGATTGAAATCGAACCTGACGACGACTTAGAAGAGATCGCAGTCACGGTAGAAGAAGTACATGTAGCGGATGAATTCGTTGTGGAAGTATCGCCACAATCGATTGAAGATGCGAACATCGCAGCGCACATTCAAGATAAGAGGGACCGTCATTCTCGAATCCGTGCCAGAATCGAGGAAAGGCGCCGAGATCAGATGGCAGAAATCAGAGCATCTACTGCGAAAATGTGGGAGGAACACAGTTCTGGAGAAGATTTGGTTGGCTTGATTCAGACTGAAAATCATGGTCACAATATCTTGATAGAACCGGCTAATGCTGAAGCAGGTCACGTTTATGGGGCATCATTGGTAAGAATTGATGAGTCTACTATTCTGAAATTGAGAGTCCCGCTGGATACCGGATTTGTAGCTGTTGAAGAAGATAGGACTACGACCGCAACTCTTCCATTACCCACTGGCCTACCTTCGCCTGAAGATCTTGGCCTCCCGCTTCCACCGCCGCCAGGCGCTTCAGGAGCACTGGCTGCATTGAAGGATGAAATGGCTAATGACGATTAGCGATGCTTCCACTCGGGTTCGCTTCGGTTTAGGAACGCTTGGACACCGATTTCTTGGTCTTCAGTGTCGAATAGTTTAGCGAATACAATCGCTTCGAATTCAACACCATCAGTGATTCCATTGTCTAGAGATGCGCGAATAGCTTGTTTTGCAACCCGCAAAGTGTGCATAGATTTCGAAGCAATAGTTTGTGCGATTTCCATCGTTTTGCTTTCTAAGTCCTCAGGAGCGCATAGATGATTCACAATACCCATTCTGTAAGCATCTTCTGCACTTACGTTGTTTCCTGTCATCATCATTTCCATTGCTCTACCGTATCCCACAAGATGGACCAATCTTTGAGTTCCACCGTAACCAGGAATCAATCCCAATTTGATTTCGGGAGTTCCGAAAATTGAACGGTCGCTAGCGATTCTGATATCGCACGAACAGGCCACTTCACATCCTCCCCCAAGTGCAAAACCGTCTATCATTGCGATTGTTGGCTTTTTCAAATTCCAAATCGTTTCAATTGCATTATCTCTGAATATTTCTCTGATTTCTTCTGAACCCTTTCCAACGAATTCGGTGATATCGGCACCTGCTACGAAAGAGTGAGGCTTTGGTCTCTTTCCTTCAGGCGGAGGATTTGGTTTGGCACCAGTGATTACCACACATCTAATCGAATCATTTTCGTCAGCCCATTTGCACATTTCCTTAATCTTAGTTCGAATATCTTCATTCAATGCATTTAACTTATCAGGACGATTGATTGTGACCTTTGCAATCATTCCGTCACCGTTTTCGCAAGGAATTTCCTCTATAACCAATACTTCGCTCATGGCCCTCCGAGATAGTCATAGCAAATCAATTTGTAAGCACACATTGAAAATGTTGAGTGCAGCCCGGAAAGTGTGTCCGAAAGCGAGGAATCCTTAGTTGTCGCAAAAGACCTAGGCAAAAGATACGGGGATTTTATCGCTCTTCATCCATTAAATGTCAAAGTTAGTTCGGGCGAATTTTTCGGAGTTTTCGGTCCAAATGGAGCCGGAAAATCGACGTTCATCAAACTCCTAACAGGCCAATTACGTCCTAGTATTGGAGCTGTTGAAGTTCTTGGAATTAATGCAGCAAGAGAACCTCAGAAATTGAAAGCAAATATTGGAATTGTTCCAGAATCAGAATCTCCTCCTTCTTATCTTACTCCAAGTGAGTTTTTACAGTTCGTTGGTAAACTAAGAGGTGTGGAGGACTTAGACTCAAAGGTAGAGCACTGGATGGATTGGTTTGGCCTTAATGAAAAAAGGGACACAATGTGTAAAGATCTCTCCAAGGGACAACGCCAGAAAGTCATGCTTGCTTCAGCATTTATTCACGAGCCTAAGTTACTATTTTTGGATGAACCATTCGCTAATTTAGATCCGATTTATCAACGCAAGTGCCGTCAATGGCTGCTAGATATGGTCAATGACGGAGGCACGATATTCCTCTGTTCGCACGTGCTTGAAATGGCTGAGAGAATGTGTAATAGGATGGCAATTATCAATCACGGTAAGGTGTTGGCAGCAGGCACTGTCAAAGGTCTGAAAGAATCAGAAAGTGAAACCCTAGAAGATGTGTTCATCCGACTCGTCGGCCATTCCATCGAGGAAGCAGAAAGAATGAGCGACGAAGGAATCAGCGAGGAGGAATGAAGCTGTCCGCATCTATCTCCAGCCGAGATTGGTCTGAGTTTTCAGAAAAATCTCTACCAGAAACATTGGGTTCAACTAATGGAGGTATGAACTTAAACACACCATTGGCCGGTTGGAGTGCGTTCTCTGCTACATTCCGAGTGATGTTTGTTGAAGAGTTTCGAGAAAATTTAGACTTCGCCAAGAAAAGGCGAATTCTTCTATTCCCGTTACTCGTTGCTTTAGTCACGATGGTTGCTACAATTGGTTTGCAATTTTTAGTTGGTGAGGGGGCAGCTCAAGGTTCTGATCCTGATGCAAACGCATTTACTTGGGAAGAAATGCGTTTCGCTCTACACCTACCTCTGTTATTTTTCAGTCTTGGAATGGGTTCATTCGCATTCCTAGGGCGTGAAAAAGTTCTTGCTAGAACGGGTACTAAGAACTATCTTTTGGCTTCACCAGCTCTACAACCTTTGACCAATCCAACCGCCCATTTCGCATATTATGTCAAAGATCTCTCATACTATGTCATGCTAATTTTAACGCCAGTAATTTCGGGAATGGCGATTGGTATCTTGCTAGAAAATTTCACTAATGTGAGTACGCCATTGGAATACAGTAGCCTTCCTAGAACTTGGATTGCAATGTCTGTAACGCTCGCCCAGGGTTTGGCATTTTCGTTTATCGCCTCTTCTCTGTGGCTGTTAGGTGGTTGGTTCAGTCGATTAACACCGTTATTTGTTATCGTACTTGGTACTATCATTGGCCTAGGTTTAGTGCCTCGTCAATACTTCCTTTGGGGATTAGCAACACAGCAACCTGATGGAATAATCCTTGCTATCCCGTCATTGGCGGCATCGATATTCTTGGCGTGGGCTGCATCACAATTAGTATTGGATGACTTCGAGGTAAAAGTCGTCTCAAAGAAGGAGATATTCTTGCCCGCATGGAGTCGTTTGAAATTCTTAGGAAACGGCCCACTAAGATTGCTTGTTGCTAAGGAAGCCGTCGATCTAATTCGTTCAGGGTCCCTCAAGAAAATGATAGTTTCGTATTCTGTACCTTTGATTGTATTACTAATGATGGCTTGGTTAGTCGATTTCGCAGAAGCACCAATTCCGATCAATCTGTTATCTTATGCACCATTTTTGGGCTTCTTTGGCTTCAATTTTTACTCGTGGTTGACTGCTCTTGATTCACCCGAACACATGAATGGATTGCCACTTAGTGTGCCACAATTGATTCGAGCAAAGGTTACAGTATACTTCTTAGCAACCACCTGGATATCAGTGATTTTCCTGTGCTTAATGGCTTGGAGGCTAGATGAATGGGCAGTTCTTCCTGTTGGATTAATTGTAATGATAGCGAATAGTATCTACATAGTTTGCTTGACTGCATTCTTGATGGGACTTGCGCCCAATAAAGCGATTTTTGATGCCAAAATCATGACATGGTTTTGGATTGGAACAGTTATCCCGCTACTGTCATTATTCCTTCTATCATTCACACAAGGAGACGTATCATTCTACGAGAATTGGGCTGACCAAGTCCAAGACAAAGGTTTGCAGGCTGAAGCTGTTGAATTTGATAATGAGAGGATGGCAACAGGTTTCAAAGGAATCCTAGCAGTTAGTGCGGGCCTAGTGGCTGCAGCAATATTGTTGATGAAACTGCTTGACCGTAAATGGGGAAGGGCAGAGTTCAACAATTGAAACCGTACGCGACTAATCCATGGGGCTCGTAATCGCAGTCAGCGGATTGCCTGCTGCGGGTAAGGGCGAGTTTGCTGCAATTCTCGCTGCAAACGGCATTCCCGTTCGCTCCATGGGCGACATGGTTAGGGCCGAAGTCAAGGCTAGAGGCATCCCAGAAGCGCCACATGTTTTCGGGGAGGTCGCTACAGATTTGAGGGCTAAACATGGTGACGATGTTCTAGCTAATAGACTGACAGCGGCCGTCGATGACTTATTGGACAGTAACCCGATCGTTCTAATCGAGGGCTTGCGAGGAACTGCAGAGAGAGAAGTTTTTCAGAATCATTGGGGTGATTCATTCAAGGTGGTTGCAATAACTGCATCCAAACAGTTGAGGTTCGAAAGAGTCCAATCTCGCGCTCGTTCTGAGGATGGGGATTTATCAGACCTTGAAAAGAGGGACGAGAGAGAAACGGGGTGGGGTCTTGATACTATTATTGAAGAAGCAGAAATCTCGTTCGCGAATGAATCCAATCTTGAGCAATTACAATCCGAAGTTTCGGCTTGGCTGAATACTCTGTGAGAGGGCCCGTAGGGCCTCTCACAATGGAGAAAGGTCTTAACCGAGTCAGACCGTGACCTAAGTGTCAGGGGTCTAGGTATGGCTAGGAAAAGTGGTGGTGGACAAAGAAGAGGTCGCAACCAACAGCGCGCAATGTATGACGAACTTGACAAGTATCCTGTCATGCCGCCACATGCCTTTGCAAGAATTGTGCGTGACAAAAGGACTCTGAATATTATCTATCAAATCATTGAACCTCCTTTGAATAAGAAGGAACAAGAGTGGCGTGATGAGCTACTTGACATCTTCATTCGTTCTTTAACTGCTAACATCGAAGAAATCGATGCTGACCCAATTGCATATCTTCGAACAGCAATGGACAAGGTCATCAAAGCATATGGGATGAAAATCAACAAGAAATCAAAGTCCAAGCTATTCTATTATCTCCGCCGAGATTTGGTGGGGTACGGGAAGATGGATGTCCTGATGAATGATGCGAATGTGGAAGACGTTTCGCTTGACGGAACGAACGTTCCCATTTTCGCTTACCACAGAAAGTTCGAATCGGTAGAAACAACCTGTGTTTGGGAAACAGATGAAGAACTGGAATCATATGTTATCAAGCTGGCACAGCGATGTGGTAAGCACATTTCTGTTGCGGATCCCTTACTAGACGCTACACTGATGGACGGTTCAAGAATCGTTATGAAACTCGGTCGTGAAGTATCAACTCGAGGTTCTGCTTTCTGTATTCGAAGATTCAAGGACGACCCGTTCTCGCCGTGTGATATTATCGCTTTCCGTACACTCTCTTCACTGATGGGGGCTTATTTGTGGGTAGCATTCCAGAATGAAGTTCCAATGCTATTCGTAGGCGGTACTGCATCTGGAAAGACGACTACGCTGAATGCAATGTGTATTTTCATTCCTTGGCAGATGAAGATTGTTAGTATCGAATCAACTCGTGAAGTAAACATCCCTCAACCAAACTGGGTCCCCGGTCTAACAAGACAGGGATTCGGTGGTGAATCGAATGAGGGTGAAATCGGAGAATTCGAGTTGCTAAAGGCTGCTCTTCGTGAGCGACCTGAATACATCATCGTGGGTGAAATTCGTGGTGCAGAAGCATATGTTCTGTTCCAGGCGATGGCAACTGGTCACTGTGCTTATTCAACTGTGCACGCAGACTCAGTACCTTCTCTTGTTCACAGATTGGAGAACAAACCGATCGATATCCCTCGTGTATTACTGCCTGCTCTTGAAGCGTGTGCGATTCAGATTCAGACTCGTATCAATGGACGACGTGTAAGAAGAACCAAGCAGATTGTAGAAATCGTAGGTATCGACCCGAACTCTCTAGAAGTCATTACCAATGAAGTGTTTAGATGGAATGTAGCAAATGACGATTTCATCTTCTCTGGAAAGTCGTATGTTCTTGAGAAAATTATGGTTAAGATCAATTTCAGTCAAGATGAGATGAGAAGAGAATTACGAACCCGTAAGCGTATTCTTGAATGGATGGTTCTGAATGATATCCGTAAGGCAGACCAAGTAAGCCAAATTATTACTGAATATTATGTCAGACCTCAAGAAATCTTAGCACGTGTTGACGGTCTACGTTGATCGATTAGATTGGATTGGAGGTGAGATGAATGGAGTTAACTGCATGGCAGAAAATTTGTCATCGTATCCTCGGTAAAGCATTCAAGAAAAAGGCACGTAATGATGTCAAACTCTCTGAGGACTTAGTCAAAGGCAACATGCCAATCATGCCTGAAGTCTACATGGCTCAATTATTCGTTACAACCGTAGCGGTCACAATCATTTGTGGATTATTGTTGACAGCAGTTTTCCTGCCAGACATTGGGCTAATTGCGTGGTATGAGTCCCGACCCGATCTCGACTATGCTTTAGCTTGTTACGAGTGGGAATATTGGAATGCAGATTTGGTTGATGAGACACTGGAAAGTAGAGGATGCCCATACTTCCAATACATGGAATTCCCGTTCTTCGCTAAAATTTTGATTCCAGTTATGCTAGGATTTGTTGTACCATTTGGAACATACAAATATCTCAAAGGTTCTGCAGCAAGATCAGCCCATGCTCGTGGTGTTGCTCTAGAGAAGTACCTACCTTACGCTGCATCATACACAGCAGCAATGGCAGCAGCAAATGCAACACCTCACAAGATTTTCAAATCACTAGCATTGAACGGTGATATCTATGGCGAGATTGCGTATGATTCTTCGATGATTTATCGTGATGTATCACTGCTCGGATACGATTTACTCACTGCCATGAAAATGGCTGTAGATAGAGCCGCCTCACCATGGATGACAGAATTCTTCCAAGGAATGGTTGGAACTCTAACTGCTGGAGGTTCGCTGAAATTGTATTTCCTGAACCGTGCTGAACACTACATGCGTGAAAACAGAACTCGATTGCAAGAATTCCTAGAATCTCTGGCAATGTTGGCAGAATCATATGTTGTTGTCGCAGTGGCAATGCCACTGTTCCTAATAGTAATGCTTGTCATTATGTTCTGGGTTAGCGGTGCAGGTGCGCAAATGGAAGAGAGTACACTGTATGCCGTAGTTCTGTTAGTCCTACCAATGATTCACGCAATGTTCGCATTCATTGTATGGTCATCAAGTGAAGAGCAAAAGATGTGATTAAGGAGGTGAGAAATTGGCACGAAAGAAGAAGGAGAAAATTATCGTAAAACTGGATCTTCCAAAAGACGATACAACTCTGACTAAACTTTATGCTATTCTCGGCGTAAGTATCTTCCTTGGTTTGGCATCCTTCACTTTCTGGGTTACAAACTCTCACTTTACTACCGCTCCTAATGGACAGCCTTTGTTCGTAAACATGGCTTGTGGCTATGACCCAAATTATGTGCCTACATTCGACGACAATGAATCCTGTCAGTTCGGATTGTTAAAGGACGAGCCCGATGTTTTGGTAATGACTCCAGAGGAACCATGGAAGGAGTTCCTTGGCCTTGGACAGTTGTTTGATGTGCCTGGGATGGATGAGAATATTACTGCAAGTGTGCGGCCTCAACAAACTATGATTGGTACGTGTGATGTCGAGACGGCAATTCCTTCCGATTACTCATTCATCATTTACGATCCTAGCGGAGTCGAAATAACGAGGTATAGAGGTAATACTCACGCAAATGGCGACAAGTGTGAACTCTTCATTCAGAATATGGAGAAAGGAAATCTGTATCAATTGGTGATAATTTCAGAAAATGAAGTTCAGGAAGCGACATATCGTCTTGAAATGGATTACTACGATGGTTTACCAGAGAACATGAACAATAAGTCACAATGGATTGGTCCAGAAGTAAACCTAGGAGGCCTGTCATTGCGGCCTACAATTTTCCTGAATTTCTTCGGAATTGGATTCTTCATCATGTTTTGGCCGGCTTCCTATTATTGGGATAGAGTCAAAGAAAAGACAAATCAGATGGAAGAGAAATTCCCAGATTTCCTAAGAGACCTTGCAGAATACTGGAAAGGTGGTCTTTCAATGACGGTGGCGGTTCAAACGTTAGCGACGAGTGAATACGGTGCCCTGAATCATGAAGTTAAGAAAATGAGCGACCAATTATCTTGGGGTGTCGCGTTTGGTGATGTCATTGAAATGTTTGCAGCTCGAGTTGGAACTCCGCTTGTTTTGCGTGCTATCTCGCTGATTTCGGAAGCGAATAGAGCGGGAGGTAAGATCTCAGATATTCTTGTTACAGCGGCTAACGATAGTCGTGAATTGAAGTTCCTTGAAGGAGAAAGAAAACGGTCAATCGCGTCATACATATCGGTTATTTGGACCTCTTACGGTGTTTTCCTAGGTGTTATTGTTGTCCTTGCTAAGGTTTTCATTCCAGCTATTGCGGGTTCAAACTCTGATTCTGAGGATGGTGGAGGAGGTCAGCAATTAGGTAACATGGTTATCAGAAATATTGAGCCTCTCTTCTTCTTGACGATTTTCTATTATGGAGTAACCATGCAAGCACTTGGTAATGGTTCGATGGCCGGATTAATGGCAACTGGAAGATTCACTAGTGGGATGAAACATTCAGGTTTGATGATTTTACTTGCAATTCTATGTTTCAATGTGGTTGTATTCTCTCCTGACTTGATTGGTGTCACAACATTACCTGCACTAAGCCCGTCAGCGGGAACATTCTCGCCCTGAGGTGATGTTGTGCAAAATGATGAGACAGCACAAATTCACATTCTGGAAATGTTGACTTTGTTTTGGCTGTTCTTCATGACAGCAGCGTTTCTAATCACCATTCATGTTCCTGATGAAGCTAGTATCTCAATCGATGCAGAAATGCAATTCGCAGGCGAAGATGCAATTAATTTGGCAATAGCAACACCCGCTTCGGATAGCACTTACGATTCACGTCTTGCTGAACTTCTTGCAGCGGGTCAAAGTGATGAGGCATGCGAGTTTGTACAGAATTATCTGGCAAGTGGTGTAGAGGCCAATTGCTGGTTAGCAAAGGACTCTGGTACTTCTCAACCTCATGGTGAGGTTGCAACCCCTGGGGCTAGCACAGTGAACGCACATGGTTTAGTGGCTGTGGATGACCATTTGTGGACAGTAAGCCTTGATTTGTGGGAGCGTGGTTCATGATGCGCTCAGCAACAAAAGACGACCGTGGACAAATGCTGTTAGCAACTGGTGTCGTTCTGATGATGTCTTTGCTTTCAATGGCAATTTTTGGAGTTAAGATGGCGGGTATATCGATGCCATATGATACGGCTGGAGACGACACGATTCAAGCCTCTGCAGATATCGCAGATAACCTTCCTAGTTTGACAGAAGCACGTGCTCAAATCTGGTATGATTCCGGTTTATCTGAATTAGAGAGTGTACAGAAATCGATTGATTCTTTGCACGATGATGTCTTGCATCATGGAGAGATAAGGGGTGTTGAATTGAAACTGTTGAATATCACAGTTAGCGAATCAGACGGAGTGGTCACAGTTTACAGTGAATTAGGAGCTGCAGATAGGAATTCTATGCTAACGCGAATCATCACCTTTGACATCGATTTAGATGCTTAGTGCGACTTGCGCCATTCGTTCCAAGCAAGATCTAGCCAATGATTGACTCGGTCTAGACTATCTTTTACCACCGTTGGGTCTAGAGTGTTCCAATCTGCGACTCTGGCCTTTTCTTTGAGAGAATCTTGTATCGCTCTAATTCGTGGTAACGCAGAAATATATCTTTCTGCATTTCTAAATGAGTGACTCTCCCTCTGTTTCAGGAAACTAGTATGTTGTAATTCATCATCCACATGCATCACGATTCCAATCGCTATTCCTCCAGATTCTCTCCAAGAGCGAAGTAATCGAGAACTAGGTTCGAGATGTACACCTTCCAATATCAGATCTATGCCTTCTCTGCGCGCTCTTTCAATGGTTGCTAAGACGCCGGCTTCAACCGCTTTGCAAGTGTCTTGCCAGTCGAGCACTGCATCACCAGAATCTCCTCTGGAAAATGAAGAACGGTGTAGAGCTAGATTCTCTGCCGAGCCCTGAACTCTCATAATTTCTCTAATCGCATCAGTAGAGAGAAGTCTAGCAAAGGAATGTTCGTTTGCAATTTTCACCGCAGTAGTCGATTTTCCAACTCCGGTTGCGCCTGCAATCAATACTAGGATAGGTGGGCGTCCAGTAACTTTGGTTGTCGTCGCCTCAGCGATACCTATCCTTCTCGCCATCACCTAATGCTGTGCCTGCTTGCTAATCAAGACATTCCTCAACGGGAGAGGCTTTGAGGCGGTTCCTCTTCGCATTGGTTATGGCGAGCGAACAAATGTTGATTGCTGGTGAATGGATTGATGCAGAGGATGGTTCAACTTCTGATGTACTGAACCCTGCTACGGGTGAAGTTATCGCGACCACTCCTAAGGCCACAATTGGAGATGTTGAGCGATGTGTTGCAGCTTCCAGAGCGGCTCTTAATTCCAAAGAGTGGGCGGCGATGGATCCTGCACAGAGAGGAAGGATCTTGCAAAAGATGGCTGCAGCAACCTATGCTAATGCAAAGAGTCTCGCAGCAATCGAATCCTCAAACAATGGAAAGACATTCCGCGAAGCACTTAGTGAGATACGATACGGCGCATGGACTCTGGAATATTTCGCTGGATTATCTGATAAGATAGAAGGTAGTACAATTCCTGTTCCTGGAAACCGCTTGAACTACACCTTGAGACAACCTCTGGGCGTAACTGCTCACATCGTACCATGGAACTTCCCATTACAACTAGCGCTCCGTTCAATTGCTCCTGCACTCGCTGCAGGTTGTACTGTGATTGCTAAGCCAGCATCATGGACTCCTCTTTCACTAATCGCTTGGATGAAGGCAATGCAGGAAGCAGAGGTTGGACTTCCAACAGATGTACTGCAAGTAATCACAGGTTCTGGTGGATTGATTGGAGATGCACTGGCCGGTCACTCCGGAGTTGATGGTATCGTGCTAACTGGTGGAGTTCCTACCGGGCAGGCAGTCATGGCAAAGGCTAGCGAGAATCTAACACCAGTAACTCTAGAGTTGGGTGGCAAAGGAGCAAACGTAGTGTTCCCCGATGCTAACTTGAAGTATTGTGCAAAGGCAGTATGCTTTGGAATTTTCATGAATGCTGGACAAATGTGCTGGGCTGGTTCTCGACTAATTGTCCATGAAGATGTTCACGATGAATTGGTGGAAGCAATTGTAGCTGAGATTTCCAAGTGGCCAGTTGGCCCGGGCATGGAAGAGGGAGTCAGAATGGGAAGTATGGTTCACACCTCACACCGAGATGAAGTCCTCGACATGTTATCCAAGGGATTGGAACAAGGCGGAGAAATTGCATGCGGCGGAAATGCACTAGACAGAGATGGCGCATTCATGGAAGCAACCGTGGTAACAGGCGTATCCTCTGACAACCTATTGTTCCAAGAAGAGTTATTCGGACCGGTTCTAGCTGTTACTAAATTTAGCGAGGACTCAGAAGCACTCGCTCTTGCTAACGACACTCCATTCGGTCTATTGAATGGAGTTTGGACAAACGATCTATCTCGTGCTCACAAGTTCGCAAGAGATGTCGAATCTGGAATGGTGAGTATCAATGAATACCCAATCACGTTCCCTCAAACAGCATTCACAGGATGGAAGCACTCTGGAATTGGTATCGAGCAATCTAAGGATGCTCTCAACTTCTATACGAAAGTGAAGAATGTCAACGTAAAGTTGTGATATCATGGAAGTAAGCCAGAGAGACGGAGTAACTCTCATCCAACTAACGGGTGGTTCTGCAACTCAGTCCTTCAGCAGAGAGTTTCTTCCAAAAATAAGAGACGCAGTAATGGACAATATCGGCTGCAAAGCGATTGTCATTACCGGTGAAGGCAAGTTTTTCTCCGCAGGTGCAGATATCAAGGCCTTTCAGAAGTCAATCGATGACGGAGATAGCGTTGAACTAATCCGTGAACTAACCGATATCCTTCATCCAATGCTGATCAAGATGCGCACCTCGAAGACTATTTTCGTAGCAGCGCTAAACGGCGCATCAGCAGGTGGCGGGCTTGGTCTTGCTCTTGCATGTGATGCAAGAATAGCTAGTCCAAATGGTAAGATGGCAGCCTCCTATTCTGGAATCGGCCTATCTCCTGATGGTGGAACTACCTGGTTACTTCCACGCTTAGTAGGTGAACAAGTCGCCCGCCGTTTCTTCCTTGAAAACCAAGTGTGGAGTGCAGATGAAGCCTGCAAACTTGGAGCGATCGACGAAGTGGTTTCCGAAGAAGATTTGATTGAGAGAGCAATCGAGATTGCAAATTCATGGTCACAGTGGGGCAGCCATACAAAAGAAGCGACTAAGCACCTATTGTTAACTCAAAATGTGAATGACTTTGAGACCCATCTCAAGCATGAGCAGACTTTGATTGAAGCTGCTGGAACAACCGCATCCTTTGCAGAGGGAATTGATGCTTTCCTATCAAAACGCAAGCCTGATTTTTCTAACGATAGGTGATTTACATCGCAAGGAAATGTGGGATTTGTAGAAAGGAAGGTCATGACAGAAGGACTTGTCCCACTCCTAACAACAAAGGCAATGATTGGTTCAATAATCCCAAGTGGAATGATGGTCCTCTTTTCGTAGAGGTGTTTTGGTTCCTATCCATTCTTCCACTTATTCCAGTAATTTTCGTCTCAGTTGCAGCTCCTCCGATTCTTGTTGTTCTGTTAATGCTCATATTCTTGTATAGAATTGGTCTAATCAGAATCTATGGCTACTTCAGACCGAATTGGGAAGAGACCGACCCAAGGGGTTCGGTAATTGTTGAAGCATTAGATGATTTAACACAGCCAGTGGAAGATTTCGTTGATGAAGCCCGTGAAGATATCAAAGAGACATTGAAAGAATTTGATGAAAATATGAGTGAGCGCGAGTGGTATCGCAAAAATAGAATTGCGATATTCATTGCCGCCGCAGTTGCTTTATTCTTCGCATTGGCAGTAACACAGGTAATCATCGAGGAATTCTTGGTTACCTAATTCTACCAAGGGAATTTGGCGGACCAAACAATTAGGTCGTTGACAATAACCTGAATGCCCAAGAAAATCGAGCCGAGTAGCATCAGTCCTGAACCATCAACTCCATCTTGCCATGCACCGTATGCAAGCAATCCGAACAGGATGTTGCCAATCGATGCTAGTGCAAGGATTCCAATTACCAAGAATGGAGTCCAAGCATAGTCGTTGTTGATGTGCATTCTAGTACTATCAATCCAGAACATGGATGGAATAAGGAATAATGCATATGCGAGAAGAAGCCTTTGTGCTCCCTTGCCATCAGATTCGCCCCATGGCCATCTTAGTGATTCGAGTACTGACACTTCAATCTGGAATAAAGCAACCCACCAGTACATCAGGAATCCTATTGCTGCTAAGAACATAAACGGAACGATGTATGTGATCCATGAACTGGGTATTCCGCCCCACAGAGCTGCTTTATCGTCCATTTTTGATAGGGCCAATCCATAACTTACTAAAACCAAAGGACCGGCAATAAATGTGAACGTCCTAATCATTTCACGACTAACTTCCATGAATGCCTCTAGGAGAAACGACTCTTAATGGATTGTTATTTTCTTAGAGAAAATTATTCGATTGTAATCTCTGTGTTACCAAACAGAGTATCCTCTTCGCGCACTCCAAATCTTGTAATTTCGACTTCACAAGATACAGAGCAGATGTCAACCCCGTTTTCCGTTAACGTTGCGATTTCACCTTCTTCCCATACGGCATAATACTCGTCAACGCCAGAGAAGGTAATCATACAATCAGATTCCCCTCCAGTATCGCACTGGTGTGTCTGATTATTCACGGTCAATTGTACCCAGAAGCCAAAGTAACCCTCTGAAACATACCAGTCGATTTCTCCGTGGAATTCATCGATTTCAATGGTCATAAGATTGTCTGTTGCAGATGTAGAAACACCATCTGAGTGGTCTTGAGCTAGATATGTTGCATTCCAAGCATCACCAGGGTGTGCTCCACTTGGGTCTGCGAATACCCAAGTACAGAACTCAGGGTATTCGGTTGAAAGGATAGTTGAGTTGATGGTCTCATTATCAGAAAAAACTCCTTTTCTATGATATACATTGCATTCTGTAGGTTTATCGTTATATGATATACCTGCACTTGTCCCATTTTCATGTATCCATTCGCTATACACATTTCCAAGGAATAATAAGTCGCCATCTACATGGTAATTTGAGTACATATAGTGCGTTGCAGACCATTGTGGATAATTCACGTACTCAATAAGCTCTGAGTTTTCTGCAGTCCAACAATAAGTGGAAGCAAAATCATCATCCTGAATGTAACCTGTTTTTTCTAAGTTAGAACGGATATGCATCTCCCTAGGTGTCAAATCTGGATCTGTGTATTTGGTCCACATATCAATCAACTCTTGATCCGCCACGCCACCAGCACACATCGATTCCGAATTACTGCTATCAGAATCATCTCCGATACATCCGCTAAGAGGAGCGATTGCTAAAATTGAGCAAACCAATAGCAAACGGAGGTTCATGATGTTGGATTTGTTGATAGGTTGATAATCTTCTCCTTAAACTTCAGTTTTATGAATCTCAATTGAAACCAGCAAGTATCATCAATGTACGGAGGTAAGTTTTTGCCCTTTGTATTCTTACATGCGCTTAATGGCAGAGAGTGGTTCCTTTGCATGGTATGTCGAGACTTTGGGGAATATCGACTTTGAATATGCGTGGACAGGTGTAGGAATTATTCACGCTTTTCTATCCATTCTAACACTAATTTTCCTATTCACTTTGGCTACTATGATTTTTCGTGCTAGACCGGA
>PAQE01000039.1 GCA_002709705.1 Methanobacteriota archaeon
GCAGTGATTAATGCATTCAATGACTAGTGATTATCTCAAACAGTTACTCTTGCTAGTATTTTGTAGCAATACTGCAATTTCCTTCATGTTAAGGAATATCGAATAATTGAATTGCGCTATTCGTAAGGGTCTATCCGATTACCCATACAAATGCAATTCATGTTTGAATGGGCTTTGCGTGGGTCATTTTAGACGCTACCCTTTGATTCGAATTGTCATGCCTTCCAGTCTTTATGCAATTCATACACGGGCGAAGTTTCGGAAGGCTGCTCCTCTATTCGGTCCAACAACCAGATTACCCAATCAAAGGGCCCAACTAAGGAATTAGTTTGGTTCTCAGTTGAGTCTAACCATAATGAATTGAGCAATTTTGCGAGTTTTCGTATTCTTTTTTCTAAAATGGTAAGGTATGGCTGGTAGTATGCAGACAGTATTTCTAGGGTCAAATGGCCCTGGAATGTCATAATTGCATGGCTATTTAGTCCAACCAATATCGCATTGATTGAGTTTTTTTGTTCTCGGGATAGAGCTAGAACTTCTTCTTGCGTAAATTCTTCATCGAGATCATTTGCAATAACTCCCATTGCTCTCTGAACCAGCGTTGTGCCAAGGTGTTCTGCTATGCGTTGTGTGATTTCATTACGACGAGTTTGATTCCATTCCACTACCTGTCGCAAACCGAATAACATTGTCAGAAGGATGGCAATTCCGCCTAGAGCTTCACCTACTTGTGCAGCAGTTTCTAGATTCATGCTTGGTGATTAATGACGAGGAAAATATGCTTTTCCTCAAACCCAGACATGTGGATTCAAACTTTGGCCATTAGTCCGATTTCCATAGGGATAGGAGAAACGAAGTTCTTGTGAATTGGATTGTTCGCATCGTGTTGGTTGATATGGTGGCTCAGTAGAATCATAGCAGCAGACCGGGGAAGTAGTCCTCTTCTGAAACTGTGAATTACCTCTAACAATTCCTTCTTAGCAGGTTTGGAAATCTGTGGTAGCCTGCCAACAACTCTCTCCATTGCGTGTGCGATTCTACCACGCTTGGTTAGTGTAGAGAGGTTTTTTTGAGCTTCAGTCATGTACTTCAGTGCAACATTTTCCGGATGTTCGTCATTGTCGAATCCTTCCGCAATGATTCTTCCTAACATTCTCTTGGAGTCTGGTGCTCTGCTAAGTAGGAACAACTTGTGCTCTGCGTGGAATTTCATTATTTTTGAAGCGGTCCACCCTTCTTCACCAATTGTTTGCCACTCATGGAAGAAATGTACTCTTGCAAGGAAGTGCTCAGCTTGTAGCGCATCTGTTAGCCTTCCTTCTTCGATTACTGGAATGTGGGGGTATAACGTGGTGAAAACCTTTGCAAACAGGCCAGCACCATCTCGCACTGCCTGCGGGTTATCACCACGATATACCTTAACTCTCTCAAGGCCGCAGCTTGGAGAATCCTTCTTGAAAACGAAGCCGCTGATTCCAGACGCTACTAGGAAATCCGACTGGATTTCTGCATACTCTAGCATTGCGTCCGTGTAATCATGGCCGTTCTTCGGATCAATGAGCGAAATTCTTTCTTCGTTTTTGACCAACCTGATCGTTGGGCGCGGCACCCCCATGCCAATGCCAACTTCAGGGCAGACTCCGATCAATTCCAGATGTTCACTCCAAATGCGGTTGAGAGGCCTAAACTCTGCAGCGTCGCCATTATAGCGCACTTTTTTCCCAAGGAGACAAGAAGATACAGCGAGTTTAGGTTTGCTGCTCATAGACATATTTTCGCAGTTGAGTATATCAATACCCGTTTTTTTCAACCAATACAGTAGGGGCAAGAGACTCCACGAACGAACTCAGGACTTGCCGCTTGTTCGGGTGTTAGCGGCTCTCTACAGGCCCAGCAAACTTCAGATGTAGTTTCATTGAGTTCACCATCAACACCGACTCTACGGTCGAAAACGAAGCACTCGCCATTCCAGTGTGCCCCTCCTGTTTCTTCGAAATAGTTGAGAATCCCTCCGTGGATTTGGTAGACTTCCTGGTATCCTTCGTTTAGCATTACAACGCTAGCTTTCTCACAGCGTATTCCACCTGTGCAGAACATCACAACTGGTTTGTCCTTTGGAATATCAGATTCGGCAACAGCCTGTGGAAATGCACGGAATGTTCTGATATCGAAATCTATGGCCCCTTCGAAGGTTCCCATTCTAACCTCGTAGTCGTTTCTTGTATCGAGAATCGTGACTTCTTTTCCTTCGTCAAGCCACTTCTTGAATTCTTTAGGGTCGATGTGTGTTCCCGTGAATTCGTGAGGTTTTACACTCATGTCGCCCATCGAGATAATTTCCTTCTTCAGGCGTACATTCATTTTTCTAAACGCACAGTCTTCAGATTCTGAATACTTGACCCAGATGTCAGAGAATCTCTCATCAGACTTGATGTGCTCAACAAAAATGTCGATTTTGTCACGAGGTGCTGAAAGGAAAATATTGATCCCTTCAGGCGAAAGCAAGATTGTACCATAGATCCCATGCGAGTCACAGAAATCTTTCAGGGGTTCTCGCAATTCCTCAAACTCAGGCATATCTAGAAACTTGTATGCTGAGATATTAGTCCACATTTTCTCACCTCAAGCCGCTTTGACGCCTTCAGGCCACAGAACTAGGATTAGAGTCTGTCCTCTGGTCCTTGGGGTATGAGTAGTTTCTCTGTTCATCCACACGATAGAACCCTCGGGATATGTTCCGTCTTCGTCCCAAACTTCACCTTCCAAAACGAGGTAACATTCACCACCAGGATGGCTGTGTGGCATGAATGCATCAATGTCCACATCACTTACTACATCATAGAGGACTAGCGATAGAGCATCTTCTCTGGCTAGCTTACCTAATCGCACACCGGTGCCGAATTCTCTCCACTTCACATTCGCGTCAATCCATTCTCTATCCACATTGAAAGATAGCCAGTCGGATAGTCCGTGCGAGAAGACCATGAAGAGCCGAAGTACGGCCAAGGCATGAAACCTGCGGCCCTCAATTCAAAAAGGAGCACCACAAGCAGGGGTCGTGGTCCAACCGCTAGGGTTCGTTGAAATTCCTCCGGGAAATGTGTGGGAACTATACATCTTATTCCTGCTAATTCCGGGGATATTGCGAGTAATATTACTCGCTAAACCGTTCTTATCGGTGACTAGGCAACTAGCACCTCACGGAGGATGGGTCCTCAAACGATTGAAAGAATTGCCAGTAAAAGGTTACACATTACTCGCTTTGAATGAAATACTATCCTTTTCATTACCAATAGTTGTAGTATTATTATTCAGATTCTGGACGGATCCACTCGGTTGGAGTTCTTGGGATGAGACAAATTGGTTTGGTATGTTCCTGCTGGTTTGTTTAGCAGTTTTGTGGTTGTTAGTTGATATTTATCGCATATTGAGAGTTCGCAGAATGCTGAAAACAATTGAGAAGCAGAACATAGCTCGGCTCAAGAAAATAGCTGATACCGGTTTCAAACTCAGGGGATGGTTGCGAAAATTCGCTCGCCGGGACAAAGAACCCGATACTGAGGAAGATTCAGTAACTACTGCAGTCACTAAGAATTCGTTGAAAACGTGGGGTCTTCTAGCATTCAAGGCTAGGAAATTCACTCCTGCAGGTTTAGTAGGAGCCGTAGCAACTGGTGCTGCAATAGAGTTGACAAGAAGGGGGGCAGGAGTAGTCTCAGACAAAATAGATGATAAAATGCAAGAAGAATTCAATAAATTCTCTGTCGCAAATAGCAATACAGTATTGCAGATGTTTATTCGAGATTTCGTTCTTGGAATGCTTCCATTGGTAGCATTGTGGCTAATTCCAACCATTCTTTCTTGAGAAGGTTGAAGGACGATAGGCCCCGCCCTCGACACGAGAGACATGGCACTCCTGATTCTCATGCGGCACGGTCAATCCATGTGGAATGCTGCAAATCTGTTCACCGGCTGGGTCGATGTTCCACTAACAAACAAAGGAATCGAGGAAGCAATTGCTGGAGGAAAAGAAATCTCTGCCCTAACGATTGATGAGGTTCATGTTTCCACTTTGATTAGATCTCAAATGACAGCAATGTTGGCTTTAGCGCAACATGATTCTGGTAAGACACCAATATTCCAATATTCAGCTAATGGAGATTCAATGAGCGAGAATGAATCACGTATGGTTGATTGGGCTCAATCAAATGATTCTGGAGAAAATACAATTCCAGTTTATGTTTCATGGCAGCTTAATGAGCGAATGTATGGCGATTTACAAGGGTTAGATAAGCAGGAAACCAGAGACAAGTACGGTGATGAACAGGTGCACATCTGGAGGCGCTCTTATGATGTCCCTCCTCCCAGTGGAGAGTCTCTGGAACTCACTGCTGCGCGAACAATACCTTATTTGCAATCACAGATAATGCCATCACTAAAAGAAGGGAAAAATGTGTTTGTGGCAGCTCACGGTAATAGTCTTCGCTCAGTTGTAATGAGTATCGAGGATTTATCCAAAGAGGAAGTACTGAAGTTAGAAATTCCTACAGGTCAACCTATCGTTTACGAGTGGAGCGAAGGTTCCTGGCAGCGTCGGTGATGTCTTGACAAGAAGAGCCTGGATTTGGGCCCCTGCAGTATACATCACAGGGTTGCTATTGATGAATCTGCTATCAATTCCTTTGGCCCCCGAGGAAATGCCTGAAGATTGCCCTGAAAATTCAAACAATTGTGAACGCCGTCAAATCATGCTGGATGTAAGTGATGAAGAATTGCACCAAGCTATGGAAGATTGGGTCGACACGCGAATATTTACTGCATCATTCAGTGAAGGTCACATTGTTGACAGAACTCTGTTTTTGCAATTTCCAGATGATGTAACCTATGAGAACAATTGTGGTTGGATTGAAGTTCAGAGTGAATCACGTATTGGAGGTTCTGATTTTGGAGTGAATGCAGATAGGATGGATGATCTCGAAGAATTCCTGAACTCTTACGATTTCAAAACCACTTGTCAATAAGCGATACCGTCATCATTGACGAAGACAACATTAACTCCTAAGCCCGCTTTATGAAATGCAATTAGTTCCAAAGAATGGATTCTATGTCCAGTTGGAGCAATACCCAAGACTTGCCGTTTATCCTTCCGTGAAAACCACGATTTTTTCTCGCCGATGATTCTTCTTTCCCCTTCGATATCTTCGAACCAGGGCAAAGGGCCTTCAGGTGAGAATTGTATTCCTAGAATTAGGTCCACGCCATCAGTTGATTGAGATGCATCTGCATCAGCACCGCTAGGAATTGCTGGACAGTTTGGATGGGTGTGAAGCCAGTGGGTAAAGCGACCAGCCCTTGGCCCCCTATCGCTGCCGAATACTTCGTCAGTCCATTCCTCAGGTAGGTGGTGCACGGAGAATGAATCTCCTCTGTTGACCATCTTTGCCTCATGGATTCGATAGCCTTGGCCTGCAAACAGATTTTTCTTCTGGCTTGTGCCTTGGAATTCAACCTCAACTTCTGGTAAATTCCTATTGCTAGAAACATCGAGTCCAACCAATATTTCATCTGGTAACGATTTGAACGCCCACTCAAGAATCTCTTCCAAAATTCGAGCAGGAAAGTGAACCTGAGCTACATACTCATCTCTTCGGTTGTGGGATTCATCATTGTAAATGGCGACAGCATCTGCCAGCCAGTCGCTCACCATGCATGTCCGATGAGACACTAAGTGATGAATAAGTCGCAAAAATTGGTTTTTCGGGGAAATCTTTGAAAAACCAAAACACACACATTAGCACCATGGCGAAGAAGAAGCGCGGCTTTGGACGAATCTTCGGAGCCATTACAGGAAGTCCGTACGAGCGATTGCTAAAGCAAGTTGACAAGGTAGTCGATGAAGCGGGAAGCGATAGAGCACTTGCTAAGACCTTGAGGAAGCTAGTAAAGACTGTAGGTCAGCAGTACGAAGAAGGTAACATCGATGAAGAAGAGCACGATTTAGTCATCGAAGCAATCGAAGATGTCGACCCTGAAGGCCGTTCATTTTCTAGGTTAACAGATGATAGCGATTCATTCTATGACGATGGAGACATGCCAGATTCTCCTGAACTTAAACTTGGCAAGAGAAAGAACTTGGATGAATTGATGAAATCACAAGGCAATGAATTCACAGGTTCATTCGGAAGGGATGAGTTCGAAGAATTTAGACAGAAAATGTCAGCAGATTTCTATGCAGATTCTGATGATGCAATCGCCGCAGGCGACCATCAGCACGAAATTAGAACCCAGAATCGAGTTTTCGCAGATGCCGAAGAAGGCATCACTCAGTTGAAGAAAAAGATGGCAGAAGAAAGCGGTCTTGAAGATCCAAACGCCGTTGAGGAAGAAGAGGATGAGAATTACTACACCGATGACGATGGCGTCGAATGGTGGAAAGACGATGACGGCTATTGGTGGTACAGAGAGCCAGGTCAAGACGATTGGCAACCTCACGATTGATTCCAGATTTCTAATTCAGGAACATTGAATTTGACAATTCCAATGTCAGCACCAGCGCCTAGCATGGCATTGTTAGCCATACTTGCAGAACTCATCGCGACAATAGTTCTGGGCCTTTGTACATTGGATGCAAGTAACCCTTTCAACACATCCAATCCTCTTGTTGGCGGCATGTAATGGTCTAACATTAGGATGTCAGGAGAATATTCTGAAATCCTCTCAAGATAGTTTCGCGAGTCCCAATATTGCTTGAACTCAATTCTCTCTAGGTCGACTCCACCACTAATCAATAGCGCCTCGATGTCAACAGAATCCTCGAAGGCTAGCACCTTCATTCTTCACCATCCCACCAATTAGGAACTTCGAACCACTCTGGTGCGGTTTCTTCATCACGATCAATCAATGGCAAACTCAGTGTTGAAGACGAGTCGATATTCA
Source organism: Methanobacteriota archaeon (assembly GCA_002709705.1). Classification (GTDB taxonomy): domain Archaea; phylum Thermoplasmatota; class Poseidoniia; order Poseidoniales; family Poseidoniaceae; genus MGIIa-K1. Next base: position 6,937 of record PAQE01000039.1, read on the forward strand.
CTTGCATTCCAATTGCTGCACAAGCACTAGGCAAGTAATCCATGCCCGTCTCTGTTAATTCAATAGCAATTTCATGTCCAGCAGGGACAATTACGTCCATTGGGTTGAACTCCATCTGCATGTTGTAGGTAGTAAATGGAACAACAGTCTGAGCATCATAGCCTCCATCCCTGTATCTTACATCCATTGTGGCATGGCCAATTCTAAGGTTAGCAGTTGCATCATACATTGTAGCGAAAATCTGTCCACCATCGCAGAATCCAGTCGAAGCTGAAAGGTGCAATGTGGGAAGTCCTGAAATGAACCTATCATTATCTGAAGCTGGAATTGTTACCGTAACGCTTGACGTCGCACTGACAGCACTTCCCGTTGAAGTGGCTTGGTCTAGAGTTATCTCTTCCCAATACATGTCTTCAGGTGGCCAAGTGTCTTCTACGTGCCATCGCCCGTCATTTCTCTGCATTTGTACGTGTAATTCTGGCATTTCTCCGTTGCCTTTGAGCCAGTATTCAAACCACCAGAATAGATCAACAGCCCAATCCATTCTCGTCATTTCTGGGTATGCTTCAGCACCGTATCCAGAGGATACTGCATTCTGGTGAGTAGTAGGCTGGTCAGGATAATTATGTGCCCATTGCCCCATTATTCCTCTAGCAGGAATTCCAGCATCTCTCATCAGTTGGTAAGTAGGGAAGGCATGGTAAGGATCTACATTCCAGTCTTGCATTCCCCACACGAGATACACACTTCCTTTGTAATTAGCAAGCACATCAGGAAGGTGTCGTCTTTCGTCCCAGTAATCATTCCATTCCGCCCCACCATAGTGTGCCCATAAGTGGGTTGTAAAGGGGTTGAGTGGGCCTTGAAGGTCATCTTGACAAACTCTCAATTCGTCAGTTGTTAAGTCGCTAGTCGCTGCCCAATATGCTGCATCATAACCAAGTGCTCTAAACTCGCTTGAACCATTGCGATAGAACATTTCCTGAACCCCTATTGAGCCAGAAATTGGTACGATTGTCTTCAGGTGCTCAGAGGGGTTTTGGGCTGCTTCCCAATTTGTTGTACCAGCGTAGGATTTACCCATTAGTCCGACATTGCCGTTAGACCAATTTTGCTTTCCTAACCAATCGACAACAGCTTGGATGCCGATTTGCTCACCCAAGCCTTTGACGTCTTGACAATGAGTAGATTGGCCAGTTCCAAAAGTGGAGGCTTGAGCTAGTGCGTACCCGTGCGAGATGAAATTGTTGTAAACCCATTCGCCAACACCGCGGTCGGGGATTGTGTTCGGATTTGAATCCTCACCAACACCTGGCATACCTTCTCCTCCGAAGTCGTAGTATGGATGTATGGTCATGATCACTGGAACCTTAACTCCGTCAGCAACATCTGGTAGCCATAATGCTACATGCATCACATCTGGCTCTGGGAATCCAACATCATCTTCAGAGGGAGGTAGTTCTACTTCTATGAAATGTTCAGTGTAGGTTCGAACTTCTAGTGTTCCTTTAATTGGTAACTCTGATCTTTCAGTTTTGTTAACTTCCATTTCATGTCGCTCGTGTAGTGGAACTTCCCACCAGTTAGGGATTGTAGTTTCTACAGAGAGATCATCATCCAGTACTTTGCCTACATTCGTGCCAAGTAATAGAAAGATTACAGCAACGGCAAAAGTAGTCCCCAAGGTGATGTTGAGAGTATTATCTCCCGAGTCCGGGACAATTTCAGCCTCGAACACTTCGTCCTGCATCACCACTACGAGTAATGGCTTCCTCATCAGTCTTGTCTAATCTAGTCTAAGATACAAATCCTCAAAGAGTGAATGCTCAAGCGACAAACATGGGCGAACAATTTACAGTTGCAGGGCAATCTATTCCAACAATCACTACAGGCTACGGAGGTTTCCTAATCCTTTGGGGCGTTGTTATTTCACAAATTTCAGATTCTAATTCAATCACTTCTTATTTCCCATCACTGCTTGGAATACCTCTCTTAATTTCGGGCGTCATGTCGACAAAGATTCCAGAGAAGAGGAAATTGTGGATGCATATAGCAGCAACTTTTGGTTTGCTTTGTGCATTGGGCGGAACTCGCTTTTTCATGGTTATGGGTGACGGGATAAACTACGCTTCAGGTTCCCAGTTGATGCTATTGATTACAGGTTCAATCTATACCTACATTTGCGTTCAATCTTTCAGACATGCAAGGATGTCCAGAGAAGAATGATTTCATAGATTGAGTTACTCGGTCAATCATGCGAGCCGTAGCAGTACTCCTGTGTTTGCTACTATTCGCACCTGTTGTTGGTGCAAATTACGAGACCGGTGATGAGCCTTGGAGAGAGGTAGAAGTCGATATGTCTGGATGGGATGATGGCCCTGAATTAGAAGGCTCACCTATGGATAATCCACGTCCTGGCGATGCTGTATTGAATATCAAAGTGTCATACAAACCAAGCCACTTAGCGTCAGAAGTACAAGGTGAAATTATCATTGAGTTGTTTGAAGAGTGGGCCCCAAATACTACTACAAACATGATTAAAAATGTAGAGAACGAGATATACAACGGGATATTTTTCCACAGAGTAATTGACGATTTCGTAACACAAGCAGGCGACCCAACCTGCAAAACAGTAGGAATCTATCCTGCTACAAACCTTCAATGTGGTAGTGGAGGAACTGGTGAAACAGTGGATATGGAGCATCACGAAAACCTGTCACATGTCGATGGAGCAATCGGTATGGCTCGCAGCCAAGACCCAGATAGTGCAGACTCTCAATGGTACATCGCTGAAACTGAAGCTCACGGATTAGATCCAGAAAATCGGGACGATGAGGGATATGTTACATTCGGAATTGTGCGGAATGGAATGAGCCATGTAAGAGCGATTGCAACAGTTCCAACCACAGATGACCCAAGCGGCGAGGAGATAGTTGTTAACCCAGCATCCTCAGCAGGGCGGCCAATTTGGGAAGTCCACATATCAAGTGTAGAAATGATTGGCGTGATTCCATACGTTGATGAGCCCACCAAGTCTGAATCACAATCGTTCCTATCAACAACAGCGGGCAAAGTAACCGTATCAGTCGTTTTGGTTGGACTGGGAATTGTTGGATATGTCTTCTATGCAGGAAATCGCATCGATGAACCAGATGCGATTTTGCTGGATGATGAATCTTAGTTGATTTCTAAATCCAGAACAACATGCATAATGTGTGGACAATATTGTTTCACAGTTTCAATGTGGATTATTTTTGTTGATTTACCAGATGCTGTTTCAAACCATTCTGCTGTTTTATTAGCCCACTCCTCGATTTCATTTTCATGCACATTCATGTGAATGTGAAGTATCCCTCCGGAATCTTTCAGGCAACGGATTGCAAGTCCCCAAACGTTCATTGAAGAAGGAATCAAACCGAGGACTACCCTATCCGCAATCCCTCGTAATTGTTTCAATGTTTGCCGATTATCTCCAGGATATATCGTACATCTATCACTAACAGAGTTCCTTTCAAGTCCTTTTTTCAGAGCAACTATGCTTTCGGGATTTATCTCACATGCATGAACATGCTCAGCTTTGCCGCGAACTAAGAATTGCAATGTATAGTAGCCGATTCCACAGAATGCGTCAACAATGGTTTCACCATCTGTTCGTAGGTCTCCCATCCGCCTTCTTTCGGTTACATTACCAGATGAGAACATGACTTGAGTAGCATCAAATTCGTAATCTATGAAATTTTCTCGATGAACTACCCAGCCATCAGCACCATGAATTAAGTCGAGTTGGGATTTTCTCTCAATCCCAGGGTCAATTTCATTTTGAATAGCCAAGCGGTTACAATTCAGCGCTTCAGCAACTTTGTCCAATGGCCAATCGGTTGTGTCTGTTCCTTGTTGGAAGATGACCAAATCTCCGAGTTTTTCCCATTTTTTTGGCGGGTCTGATAGAACTGTCTTCAGAGAATCATGAGGGTTAAATCTCTCTACAATTTGAAAATCCAATTCTAAATCTCCGAAGGTTACAGGTATAGCGATTAGTTCACCGTATGGCATTGGCTTCAGGTCCTTTTTTAGTAGACCTTCATCCCTCAATCTGTCATATTCTTTTGATGCTTCACCTCTGCTACATACGTATGCATAGGAGGTTGGCATATTCAGGTGTAGGAGGCAAACCATGTTAAATGTCCCAGTCTACAGACTATATGTTAGCATGAATAGAGGTCTCGCTCTCTCATTGGTCAGCATTTTTGCGATATCTGTATTTGCGCCATTAGCAAGCGCATCAGGGATGCAAGCTTGTACATTGAATGGTGGAACGTGTGACACATGGGATAAAGCCGATGATGGAACGGACAATCAACAGGATTGGATTGTAGGAATTTATGAATTCGATTTGGTCGATACATCGACTATCAATATGCAAATGTCGTGGGCCCTGCGTGAATTCAATCGTTCGACATTAGGTCTTGATGGAGCGATTTTGAACGCTGCAATGGCTGCTGAGGGGATGAGTCCGCAGGATGGCGCACCTGCGGATTTGATTAGGAATTATTTCGATCAAACCACTGCTGGACCGGGAACTCCAACTGTAAAAGAAAAATTGATCTTGGAAGTAAATGACACAATAGAAGATCTTCTCGATAGCGGTTTTGGTTCAGTGAATTCGCTATCTACAGATTACGTAAATTCGATATCCAATTCTGGAATGACCACCACTTGTACTGATGACCCCGGCATGGATTCTGCATCTGAAGCAGGATTGTCAAACAATGTGTTCGACCCCCCAATCTGCTTCTCAGTTACTGCAAATGTAACACTCTCAACTTCTACATTCAATTTTGGAGGAGTAGATCCACTAACTCTTGAGAGAGTCTATCGAGGTATGCTTGTTATGGGTTCTGACATCACATCCAATTTTGACTTATTTAGTGAGCCTGGACACAATTCCACATTCGTGATTAACCCCCCCGATTTTGCGACAGTGAAATCGGTAGATTCTGAAGGTACAAGGGTAATCAAACAAGGTAATCCGTCCTACATGGCAGCGCAATGGGAGATTGACAATTTGGATGCTCCAATTGGGGGCGAAAGATTAACTCAAACGGCAAGTGTTGAAATCGGGCACAGAAATTCAACCCAGACAAGTAGTGTGGAAATAACTCCCGAAGATACTGGAATTACACTTCATGTGACTCTTGACCTATCTGATGAGGATTCTGCTTGGGTTGACATAGTCGCCGGAATTAATCATATTGACGAGGCAACGATGAGTGATTGGGGTATATCATTGGTAGATGTTACAGAAAATGCCCAGATTCCATGGGTTACGTCCGATGGAATAAGATTAGCATACCAAAACGATTTAGTTAATCTAGAAAATTTCACAGACAACTTCCCAATGGATTTGGTTGGAGATGCGATTGAAAGTGCTGTTCCTGGGGTAGGTGATGTGGTAATAGGTAATCCCTCTTGGGTTTCTCAGTCTATTTCGGTTGGTATCCCTGAACCTGCAGGTGGCCTGAATTTCACACATGTGTCATGCCCAGAAACCTTACCTCCCGGGACTCAAGTTTTCTATTGTGTAGAAGGTCCTAACGCAATGGATGGCAGTCATCCAATTTATTTGCGAGCGACTTCGAATACATTTGAATTACATATGTTGGATTTGATTAAGCAAGAAGTAACCGATTCAACAGGATTGCTTGACGTAATTCAAGAAAGCGATTTGCAGAGATTATTAGATTCTGGTCTGACAATTGAAACAGAATTTGGACAAGATTTGCTCCAAGACATGATTCCTAACGATTTGCCTCCAGCAGAATTGACACTTGAATTGATTTTACCACAATGGCTTCAGACAGCTACTGGAGACGGATCAATTGTACTTGTTGAGAGGTCTAATGGCGTTGATGACTTATCAATCTCAATTGGAGACCCGAATTCTTACGACCCAAGGCATGCAATTCTAGACTCGGACGGCAATGAGATATGCTCTGCAGATGAAGCGGATTGGTCTTGCATTGACCTAGATGTTGAACTCGATGTCAGCGACTTAAATTTCAATGAATGGGGTCCTAGCGTAGATCTGACAGCGTCTTTCTCGGCGACCGTAGATGTTTACAGAATAAAAATTCCAGATGAGGTTCTCGATGATTTAAAATCTGACAATACCACAGTAAACCTAGAGGTAATCCCTTCAGATTTAATCAGGCTCGGTTTCGATATTGCTGGTAGGCTTGCTGAACCCATGACTGATGATGTGAATTTAGGTGGAGATGAAGATTATAATTTAGAATTAACAACCGAAGGATTCGAAGCATTAGTTGAGCGAATTGGAGTGGAATTAACTTACGAATTACACAAATCAGCAGATGAAATAAGCCAAGAAGAAGAAGATATCGATGTCGATATGTCAGGTATTCAGATAATTACTTCCTTAGAGAACTTGGGTGGGATAGGGACCTCAATTGGGGACGAGACTCCGATTAGGTTTTCAGTCAAAATTCCTGAATTTACTTTTGAGTCTGGCGTGACCAACGGTTGGAATGGAATCATTGACGGGAAGCCAACTTTAGGGGTTGTAACTGCTCTCCAGTCGCCATTAATCAATGCAGTAAACTCCTTGCAGAATCTTCTAACAAATATCGGGTTGCAATCCTTGCAGATGAGTGGTTCTGGCTTTGATATTGATAATAATGGGGAACCATTCGAATTCTCTTTTGAGCCCACTGAAATAGAATTGAATGAGGAAACTGATTCAGAACTACGAGGCGAAGTCACCTTCATGATGCCGGACGGAATTACTTTGGAAAATTTCCAAACCGCCAATGGTTGGGAAAAGGTTGACGAAGTTGATGGAAGACAAAGAATTACTCTTTCATTAGAATCACTAACTGCTGGCGAGGAGATTACCTTCAGTGTGAAGGTTTCATGGTGGTACGTCCTGTCTCAAATTTGGATTTACCCTACTATCCTCCTGTCACTTATTGTTTGGAGAATCCGAGCGAGAAGAAAGAAGAAGAAGCGTAAACGCGAACTTGCAAATGCTGAAACAAAGATAGTTTCAGCCGGCTCGGGTAAAGGGGGTCTCTCGGACTCAGATTTCGCTGCATTGAGCGCTGGTTATGACCCTACAGCACAAAGTAGTGGCGCTTTCGATTTGTACGGCGATGACAAAGATCTAGCGATGTATGATGATGAGCCTTGGAATTAATTTAGTGAATCAAAAATTCGTTGTGCTAGTGAAGGGCCAATGCCGGGGACAGTTTTCAAATCCTCAACTGATGCATGCTTGATTCCTTGTCTTCCTCCGAAATGACGGATGAGTGATTGCAACTTCTTTGCCCCCAACCCACTGACTCCTTCCAGTGGATCTGACAATCTCTTTTTTGCCCTATTCTTTCGATGGAACTTGTTCACGAAACGATGGGCTTCATCTCTTGCGTGGACTAGAACCCTGCCTCTGCGGTCAAGAATTATGTCGTCATGACCTTCTCTGTGAATTGTCTCTTCTCTTTTTGCGAGACTTGCCAACTCCATTCTATCTCTAACACCATGCTTTTCTAACAAATTTGCTATGATTGCTAAATGGGTCTCTCCCCCATCAATGAGTAATAAATCAGGCCAATCATCGACCCTTTTAATCCATCTTTCAACGACCTCTTTCATCATCCTTAAATCGTCCATAGCATCACCCTTAACGGTGTAAGTACGATACTCTTTCTTAGCAGGTCTTCCATTGCGTAAACAAATACTAGCTCCAACTCTTGAATCTCCTAGAAGTTGGGCCATGTCAAAGCAAACTATGTGGTTTAGAGAATCCATTGAAAGTAACGCTGCGGCTTCATCTGCAGCCCTCTGTTCTAGTGAACCAGATGCTTTGTTAGACATTCTTTCTACCTGCATGCTCGCATTTTGTCTTGCTAAATTAGTCAAAGTTACAAAATCCCCTCGCATTGGAACTCTGATATCGATATTACTCCCTCTTCTATCATTAAGCCAATTTTGAATTGTGTCAGAAAGCGGAATTGGTGTCAGTAAAATCTTGGGAGGTCTTCTATTTGCATAATGCTCAACAACGAATCTAGCGATAGAATCGCCTTCATCTCCTCGATGAATCAAAGGCCAGGACTCTTGTCCCTTGATTACTCCGTCATCTGCATGAATAACAACTATTGCGGCTAGGTCTCCCTTGATTCCTATCCCAATAGCATCGCATTCTCTATACACCTTTGATAGAATTACTTGCTGGCTAGTAACTGTTCTAACGGCTTTGATAGTATCCCGAATAGATGCGGCAGCCTCGTATTCTTGAGATTTGGAATGTTTGTCCATCTCACTGGCCAATTCTTCGATTAATTTGCTAGCATCACCATTCAATATTCGTCGAACATTTTTCACTACCTGGGGATATCCATCAGGGTCAACGCATGGCCCCCTACAAAGGCCAATGTGGCTGGCTAAACAGCCATCTTTGCCATGACAATCTTTGTCTCGAACTCCTAAATATCTGCGAAGTAGTTGGACAACTTGCTTTGCTGCACCTGCATTGGGGAATGGCCCCCATCGCCACGAATTTTTTGGAGGGTGTCTGGTATACATTATCCTCGGAAATTCTTCTTTCGTCAATGCAAGGAAAGGATATGATTTGTCGTCCTTTAGCATTGAATTGTATCTTGGTCTGTGCTGCCTAATCAACTGTCTTTCAAGAATCAGTGCTTCTTGCGGAGAATTGGTAATTATACACTCTATGTCGTCTGAATTTTTTACCAACTCAGGAATCATTGCACGGTCTGGATTTGATGAAAAATAGGAACGGATTCTTTGCGACAGAATTGTTGCTTTACCTACATACAGAACGCGCTGTTGTGAGTTTCGGAATAGATAGACTCCGGGCTTAGCCGGCAAATCCACCTTGTCCAGACTGACCGGCATGATACGCTTGTAGGGACATTCCATCAAGAATACATCGCAATCATGGAAGGGCAACAAACATCATTGATGAGCGATACCAAACACACATGGTGACTGGTCCCGAGGCAAGAATTCTTGCGCGATTAGCCACCTTTCCGTCAAGTCTAGAGTCCGCATGGGATGTGCCTCGTGAGCTTTGTTTGCCGGGGCTATCAGAATACTTGAGCGTGGTGCGTTCAGCACTCCACGCTCCACTGTTAGAATTGGTAAAGAAGAAACTGATTGTAGAGAGAAAAGCCCATGTTATAGGCGGAGGTAGTCGAAGACGCAAAGTCTACCACATTACTGAAGCAGGACGAGCAGAATGTGATGGAATCAAAGCACCTGCAATAAAGAAGATAGGAGAATTACTAGGAACTCCTCCAAGACAAACAATCTTACACGGTAGGGATTCATTGATTCAAGATTTGAAGGAGAAAAAGAAGTTAATTTTGACAGGTCTTCCTGGGATAGGTAAGACTTCACTGCTTCGAGGCATAGCGGATGGATTAATTCGAGATGGAAAAACAGTCAGGTTTGCAACCATGGAATCTTTCAAAGATATAGTGGAAATTTTTAGTGATTGGGACTTGAAATTCAGTAGTGAAACAGCTGTATTAAATTCAACTAAAAATGAGGTCTTGATTATCGATGAATTACAAGAAATTAGTTTACGTCACTTGGGTCGCCTGGAAATTTTTGTTAGCAAAGCAGAACATGTGATCATGGCGAGTAGAGCGCCGCTGCCGATTAGTGAAGGATTTGAGATAATCGATGTTCCTCCATTAGAAGTTGATGATGCTGTTAAGTTATTACCTCCACATTTGGAGAATCGTGAACTTGTAGTACAACGCTTAGGTGGTCATCCCTTGGCTTTGCAAATGCATGATGAAAAATCCGATTTACCCGAAGCAGGTGCGGATTTGCAACAGTGGGTGAAAGAAGTTGTTCTTTCGAATTTAGGGGATGAAATCAAAGCTCTTGACGAATTATCTCTGCTACCGGTGCCAGTTCCCTGCGAGTTTTTACAGCATGAACAATATCTCTTGGAATTGGATGATTTCGCTTTACTCAGGTGGTTTGAATCTGGAGTTGAATTGCACCATTTAGTTCGTAATGTTCGATCAACTATGTTGTCAAAACAGGATCATACAAATGCTGCTAATTACTGGTCGCAATTAGAGGGAGACCTCGCCAGATTGGTAGAAATGCATCATGTTTTGAACAGTGAGGGAGACATAGAATCACTGTTAATTCGGAACGCGGAATCTCTTATGGTACGCTCAAGTGCTGGACTAGCCGCACTAATTGGAGACGCGATTTTCAGGCATCCAACTCCTTCCTTACACCGAATGGCGGCAATGGTTGCTATTGAGAGAGGAGAAGGTGATATTGCATCTGAACACCTATCAAAAATTGATGCCCCTGACTTGGATTATTCGCTTTCACTATTGGAAGGAAGTATCGAAGTTGAAGTCCCGGATGACGCTGACTTACGTTTGCTTTTGTCTGAAGCATCTCGACGATTAGATGACAGATTGCCAGGGGATAAAGTGAGTGCAGAAGTAACTCAGCTATTAGAAAAAATTGACATTTCTTCAGTCGATTCAGAAATGAAAAAAGTAGTATTGGTTGCAATTGCTCATATCCGTCATGCTTGGTTTGTATCACAAGGAAATTGGTCTGAGGCTAAATCGATCCGGGAAAATTTAGAATCGCTGTCCCATAGTGAAGACCCTCAGTTGAAAGCGATGAAATTACGCGCTGATATTGCAGAGACAACACCAAACTCTCCTTCTTTTGATAAGTTAATTGAAAATGCATTTTCTAAGACCGGTCTTCGAGCGAAGATGTTGCAATTGTCGCTGCTCGAAAATTGTGACTCTTCTAGAGCGGAATCGATATTGAATAAAATCGAATTACCTAGTTTAGAATCTCAAGAAAATCTTACTTCTGCACGGCGAATTGCTGCAATGATCTGGTATTACAGGGCCAAATACAAAACACATAATCCACTATCAGCGATGGCAGAGGCGATATCTCTCTGGAAGATTTCATTGTGCCCCAGTGCAGCAAAAGAAGCGTCTGAATTAATGCATAAAATGCTTTGATCAATTTGTATTCTTCACAAAACTTGTTTCATAAATTTATGTAACCACAATGCTCGTACTTTTATTTGACTCGAGAAGGGGAACAC
>PAQE01000040.1 GCA_002709705.1 Methanobacteriota archaeon
CTTTCGGTTCGACAACTATGTTCGTTCCAGTATTTGCATCTGATTCATTATACACGCTTCGTGCAACATATACAGATGCCAATACTACGATTGAAGTTACATTGAATATTTCTGTAGACCATGGTGACTTAGTTAGTGTATCCTTGATTCAGCCGGTAGATTTGACTCAGAATATTGATGCAGATGGCGATATACCATTCTTACCTCAGTTGACTGATGGTGATGGAAACATCATTGACCCATCCATCGTATCCTACACATTGGAGAACACTGATACTGGAGAAAAGACGGACATTACTTCGATGATCACTGGAAATGCAGGAGTTTGGGAAGCATCTACTGTCGGAAACTGGGCAATCACCGCTTGGGCTATATCCAGTAGCGGATACAACATCTCTGAAACGGTTACAATTTCAGTTGAACATGGAGATGCAGTCACCGTCGACATCGACGTTATTGCTAATTCTGCGAAAGCTGGTGATGTTTACACACTAACAATCACAGGAACTGATGCTGATGGAAACACCTTCCTAGAGAGTGTACTATGGACACAGGACAATAAGGCAGTCCCTGCTTCAACAATTGAGGGGTCTGGAGGCGTTTACAACTGGAGTGCAACAACTGCAGGAGAGCACACGTTCAAGTTCCGCTCACCTAGTGGTGCTGAAGATACTTGGACAGTAACAGTGGTACCTCATCAAACTGTTAGCAGAATAGAATTGACCATTCTCGAAGATTCTGTACTGCAGTTAGAGACATTCAATATCGAAGTTAGAACATTCGATGCGTGGGAAAATGAAATCCCGGTGCCGCCAGAAACTCAAGTCAAGTTGACTGGTAGAATGACCGCTGAAGAAACCGAGAACGGAAAGTGGACAATCACCACTCTAGATGCAGAAGAGCAGACTGTAATGATTGCTGTTCACAACAAAGAAGTATCAGATACAATAATTGTTGAAGGCACTTTCATGGGATTCTTTGAAGCAGGAGGCACCTTGTATTACGCAGGAGGTATTCTCGCAATTCTAGTAGTAATCGTATTGCTGGTAGTCATAGTAATGGTTCTGCGTTCAGGCGGTTCGGATTACGATGATGATGATGACGATGACGACTATGAATATGAAGACGAAGAAGTGGAGAAGCCTGCCATGGCTGCTGGCCCTAGTGGACCTCCAGTTGTTCAAGGTGGACAAGAAGATTGGATGAGTGATTATCGCGTTGACGAAGATAATGTTGAGTGGGGAGAGGACGAAAGCGGAACATGGTGGTATCGCGACCCTGGAACTACTGAATGGAATGAATGGGCGGACTAAGCGAAACCTAAACAATGCTAGAGGCTAATGGGGTAAAGGGGATTCTTGTGAGAAAGACTATTCTTTCCTTACTGGTCACTCTGTTGCTCGTTCAAGTTTCATCCCCTGTATTGGCATCTACTCCAGCAAGCATAGACATTGATACTCATCAACAGACAGTCAGTGCTGATCAAGCAATTAGATTCACTGCGGTCGTGAAAGATAGTTCTGGTAGCCCGATAAACGAGCCAATTACTTGGTCAGCAAGTTCGGGAACCATAGATTCAGATGGTCTCTTTACACCAGGTGTTGTTGGTCAAACAATCATTACTGCTACAAGTGGAAACGTGAATTCCACAACTTCTGTTCAAGTAACTGCAGGTTGGCCAGTCGGGATTCAATCCGGATTTAATTTGACTGAAGTCAGTATTGATGATTCAATTCATCTTAATGCGACATTAGTAGACCGTGCAGGAAATCCTGTTTCTGGTGATTTGACATGGCGGTGTCAAAATGGAGAAATCGATTACACGAACATGACTTGGAAACCCGATGAAATCGGCAATGCAGTAATGAGAATCATTTACCTAGAGTTAGAAATTCAAGTAGTCTTCAATGTACTACCTGGAAGCCCTAGTTCACTTGAGATTCCATTTGGACTAACTGTACAGAGTGGTAACACCATCCACATCATTCCTGTAGCCAAAGATAGTTGGGGGAATGAGGTCGGGCTATCCAAGGCCGGTGAATTAACATGGAGTTCTGAAAATGGCTCCATATCACCGACTGGAGTTTATTTTGGAGGTGCACCGGGTGTATGGAATATTAGCGTCAATAGTACATCTGGTGCTTTTGGAAATGGCGTAATCCGAGTTCTACCAGCTCAAGCAACTGGGTTGGATATTGAGATGGATGTTGCTCAAGCGCGAACCGGCTCCCCAGTAATTCTATCAGCCATCAGAACCGATGTTCTTGGCAATTCAGGTGAGGTTATTCTTCCTCTTGCTAACTGGACTGTTCCAACTGGTTCTCTTTCAATGGATGGAGATTCAGTCGTTTGGATTCCATCTAAAATCGGAGATTGGACTATTGGAGTTAGCGACCAAGGGTTTTCCGCTACTATGCAAGTTAATGTCATCCAAGGAGAAATAATCGGAATTGATGTTTTATTGTCTGAAGATGTTCTGAGATCGGGTGAGCTCATTGTCGCATCGATTTCAGCATTTGATGCAGCAGGAAATCAACGTGCTGTTGATGGAGCTTGGACCATAGATAGTGAATTATCCGCTGTTGACCAAGGAGATTGGATGCAATTGAGACCAGGCCCAATTGGTAATTTCACAATATCTGCAACTTGGTTCGACAATGAGACACAATTAGTCCACGAAATAGATTCTTTAGTTCAAGTGAACTCTGGTGAACTTGCAAGAATTGTGCTACCTGAAAGTGGCACTAGGGTTCCTTCAGATGGAGTGTTGGAATTACAACCTATCTTTGAAGACGAATATGGTAATGTAATTGACGAAGTGTTAGTGACATGGGTTGTTGATGGTATTGACTTGACAATGGAGATTCGTCTTGCTGAAAACCGTTGGGCCCCTTCTAGTATAGGAATGCATGAAATCAGAGCAATGGCACAGGGAGTATTTGCCATCACGGATGTCGAAGTTGTCGCAGGAACCGCACGACACATTTCTACTGATTTTGATGCGGGAATAGAAGTTGCGAGTGCGGAGAGTGTCGAACTAACGATATCCACCTTGGATGTTCATGGCAATGTTGCCTTAGCATCAGATATCGAATTCGAGTTTGAGGATCCTGAAGGAGTCGTCTTACCTTCCTCGAAAGGAGATGGATACTGGGTAGTAACTGGAGGTTTAGTTGGAGAATGGAATCTAAGGTTGTCCACTGGTTCAGCAACTCACGATATCACTGTCATAGTTTCTCCAGGGCAAGCAGTCAGATTACTTGCTGAAATCCCTACGCAAAATCCTGAAGAAGGCAGCAGTATGATCATAAGAATCCATGCAATTGACCAAGCAGGAAACAGAATTGAGGTCCCTCCTGAAGATGTCACTATCAAGTGTACCACTGGTTCTGTCAAGCATTTGGCAGGAGATACTTATGAGGTTTCAGTGGATCAAGCTGGTCAATCACAATCTTGCAATGCATATTGGGATGACTTAGTGGCACAACGCTTCTTTGACGTCGATGCTGTTCTGTTTGGAGGAGGTTTAGGTGATTCAAATACAGCCTTGACAATGGTTTCGATCATCATTTTTCTCTTCATTGCCATAATGGTGGTATTGATTCGTAGATTGAAAGGCGAACAAGATGATTACGAATACTGGGATGATGATTATGACGAATATGAAGAAGATGAGACCACCTCAGAAGATACTTTCGTAGAAGAAGTCGAAACCACTCCTGAAGTAAAAATTGAACAGGAGACAGCAGAAACAAAACCAGAGACTGTTACCGAATCTAAGGAAGATTTGCGAGCTAGATTGGCAGCAGAAGCAACGAGGACCGGAGTTATGCAGGCGGCACCAGGTACAGAACAGGGTAAGACTGGCTGGTACATTGATTCAGATGGACAATTGACATCATGGTTGGTTAGTGAATCGGGTGAATGGACTAGGATGTCCTAATCATTCTTCACTTGTCTCAGCAATCTGAGATTGTTTGAAATGGTAATTTTTCTTGCCGTAAATGTAGTATGTAGACACACCGATTATGATTGCACCTAATGCTCCAATAATCGCTTTCTCACCCATAATGAATACTAAGTAAGCACCAGCAACTGTACCCAAGATCTGGACCCATGGGAATAGTGGCGATTTGAATGATGGTTTGTACCAGTCATGCTTTGGATTATCACTACGCAGAATAATTACGCTAATGTTTAGGGCAACTATGACCATTATCTGGAACCCGGATGCTAACTTAGCTACATCCTTTACAGGAAGGGTCAGAATACTGATTGCCATAGTCACTGCAGTAAGAATAATCGCCCAGTGAGGGGTTTCAAATTTCTTGTTTGTATCGCACATCAAATCCGGTAACAAACTATCTTTTGCCATCCCAAACAAGAATCGAGATGCTGCAAGAAGACCTGATAATGCACCTGAAATCATTGTCAGTACTGCCAGTAGCGCCAACGCCAATCCGATATTGGTTGATGCGACTGCATCAACGAATGCGAATATAGGATCTTCTCTAGGAGAACCGTCTGAGTTAAGCCACCATTCTCCATCGACCGCTGCCATCATGATGAAAGCAACAAAGACGTATAGTATAGTAATTAGAAGTAGAGAAATTAGCATGCCTTTTGGTAGATTTTTCTCCGGGTCTTTGACTTCCCCACCGATTGCTCCTGCCTTGTAAATTCCCGCATAAGCAACGAATACTAGTGCTGCAGCCTCAGCAACCAAAACTGGGTCGTTTCTAGAAGTATCAAACGCACCATCTATTGGACGTGAAAAATCGATGCTTGCATCGAATAACTGAATGATACAGATTATTACGATTAAAGCAGTTGTAAGTGCTAAGATTGGAGTCTGGAATGCTTTCACTTTCTTAATTCCAAAAATATTGAGCACTGTAATCAAAACCAAGGCTACCATAATTTGCAGCGTTGCATTAACTGAGATCTCTAGATAGTTTGTGACAGCGTACATGTACGCAGAAAAACCGATTAATGCAAATGCAGATTTCAATAAGAACGAAGCCCACAAACCTAATCCACTAATCGTACCAATCAACGGACCAAAAGAGCGCTCTACATAGACATAAGCTCCTCCATTATCTGGCATAGCAGAGGCTAACTCAGATTTCGAGAGAGTACCTGGTAGGAACACAATTCCTGCAAGCAAGAATGCTAACCAAATACCCGGCCCCATAACCGCAGCAGCAAACGAGGGGAGTACGAAGAGACCTGAACCAATGCTTGCAGCAACTGTTACGATAATAACTCCAATCAAACTCAGTGAACGTTCAATTTGATACTTGACATCTGACACGACTCCAGAAATATCACCTTTCAGCAACTTACCTGTAGTCGATTTGATATCCATTGAAATTCCTCCAAAATTTCCGCTTTACGACAGATAATTGACCGTTATCCCCTACCAAGGGACAATAGTAGTTATTGTTTATCACGTATTGCCGAAGCATATCCCCGAAAATAGGAAATTATGCTTTAGCGATAACTTTCATTTCTACTGCAATTGGTGTTGGTAACGCTCTAATCGCGAGTGTAGTACGAGTAGGCCCTACTTTACCGAGTGTTTCAGCCCAAACTTCATTGTAACCTGAAAAGTCACGATCCATATCCACCAAGAATGATGTTACATCGATTACTTTGTCTAGTGAAGAGCCTGCCTCTTCTAAAATCCTAGCGATATTGTCTACCACTGCTCTGGTTTGAGCTTTGATATCATAATTCAAAGGATTGCCGTTTGAATCTTTAATCGGCCCACCCGGAATTGAATTATCACCAGGTTGTCGAGGCCCAACCCCTGACAAATAAATCAGGTCGCCTTCTCTTCTCGCATGTGGATAAGCACCAACTGGTTTGGGTGCTTTGTTGGTATTAACTGCATTTGCACCTTCGACCGGATCGTACAATTCTGGTCCAGAATTGATTTGCAGGTTAGTTTCTGAGTCCTTATTAGATTCTAGAACATCCCTGTCCCCACCATAATAATCGACATCATCCTCGTCATATTCCTTGTCACCAGTTCCATTTGATTCAGGATTTAGAATAACGACTGCCGCACCTGCTCCATGTATTGGCTCATAGGCCAGAACCTCACCGGTTAGGTCATTGCGATTATCATTCATAGCAGAAAGCCACCACATTGGTTTGAATGCAACGACTTTCTTGACTCGAATCTGGTCATGAATAGTGCGGCTCAATTGCCCAACATCTTCGAGACGTCCCTCGGAAAGGAATTCCAGAATCTTACGATTCCATTCATCATCTTTTAGTGAATGAATCCTATCTTCATGCGGCTCAATTGGTTCGGTGAACATTCTGTTAGACAGCGACATAACAGATACTGCGACTGCTTTCTTTCCTTGGGCTTTTACCACGTCCATGCAAGCTTTAGCCAGGACCGTTGTTTCAGCTCTGTTTGAATAGACATTTGTCGAACAAATTACCGCAGGTATTCTGTTATCTGGATTCAATAATTCCAAGGCAACGACAGAACCTACATCAACCGGGAATCCGTGATATGAAACTGTTCGGGATTCAAGACCTCTCTTGATGTTAGCTTGATTCCAAGCCTTTGCAAATTCAGTATCGATTCTCAGTGAATAGTGAATACTTCCCAAATCATGAAAATCCGCATCAACCATCACCCATTCTGGATTCGGGTCTGCTTGTATTTGATGTCCTATGACGCTAGGCCATAGAGTAGAATAGACAATTATCAAATCAGCGTCACTGGCTTCAATCTGCCTGCGTGCCTCGTCATAAGCATCTCGCACTCGCTGCCAGCCCTCATTCTTTTCAGGGCACAAAACTGGATGAGGATGTGCAGGCACAATCAGTGATTTGATAATTTCACCACTCATTCAAGCACCCCAATTCCTACATGGCCATTCAATGATTGCATTTCCAGTACCAATAATTGTACCATAGCCGTGTAATATTGCAGGCTCACTTGGAGTCCCCATTGCTGACAATAACCATGTTAGTGCGCCTCCATCGGTTTCGGCAATCGCTTGCTCACAGAACTCGGGCATCTCATTGATGATTTGCTGAGACTTACCTTCACGCATCATCTCAATCATTCGCATATCCCACAAATGCATTGCATGGCTTGTAATGTGTTCTTTACTCATGTCTTCAGGAGGATTTGTTTCTGTAACGAAATGACGATGTGAAAGAGAGTTACTAGCGATCAATAGACACTTCTTACCGCTTTCTTCAATAGCTTTAGCAGTCGATTTGCCAAGTTCAATCATCATTTCCTGCATTACCTCTACAGAATAGTATGACAAGCTGCGGTTAGATGAAATGGATACTATCGGCTTATCCCATTCAGGCCGCACCATGTGGCAGGAAACAATTGTTCCATAATCTACCCTAAAATCAGGATTAGTCATCATCTTGACTGACATTCCCTCTGATTCTGCTTGGTCGTGAATTGCCTTGGCTAATTCAACATCTATTGATAGATCATAATTGAAACGGAATAAGTTTGGAAATACTGGATCTACACTCTTTGATGAACACTTTTCCACTCCTATGAAATGTGTACCGACATATGTTTGCCAATGGGGTGAAAGAATTACGATTACATCGTAATCAACATCCTTTAATGACTCCCGTAGCCTTTCATAACCCCATCTGAGTTGTTCCCAGCCACCTTCTGAGACCGGTTCATTTTGCTCTGGATTCTCTGCATAAACCAAATGCGGTGGATGGGGTGCAAGGCAACCTGCTACAATTCCTCCCTTCGCCATAGCGCGACCACAAGGTTCCGCATCTTCTATTCATCGGCTACGCTTGGGCCACAATATGGGAGAGAAACCCGACATGAAGTTGCGCCACGTCGCTTGGCCTTCACTATTTGCAATAGGCCTTGTTTTGGCCAGTGTAATCTTCTTGGATGAAAACAAATTTCCGATTATGAGTATCGCTCTAATTGCAGCAGTCTTTTCTGCCCCATTACTAGCAAATGTCACTAATGCTGGCGATATGAAAGAACACGCATTCGGTGTAGCTGTGGTGTGTATCCCAATGTCAATAGCATGGTTAATTGGCCCGAATTATTTCAACATCGCAATTCCATTTTTAATTTGGATTTGGCAGTGTGCATCTTGGTCAAAGAAGAACCATCCGCCATTTAGATATGGCATCTGGCATGGATTCGGTATTGCATCCTGTATCCTACCGGGTGCTATGTTAGTTGCAAACCTGGTCTAGTAAGATTCCTCTTCATTAGGGAAATCTCCGCCTCTGACATCTTCACAGTATTGTTCGACTGCACCTGTGATTTGACTTTCTAAGTCAAGATATCTCCTTAGGAACCTTGGACTGAAATCTGTTGTGATTCCCAACATATCGTGCAGGACCAAAACCTGTCCATCGCAATCTTGCCCAGCACCAATGCCTATTGTAGGGATTGATAGAGCATCACTAACTTGCTTGGCTAGATGAGCAGGAATCTTTTCCAAAACTATTGCGAAACATCCTGCTTCTTCCAATAATTTTGCATCTGCTATCAGCTTGGCAGCTTCTTCATCTTCCTTAGCACGAACTGTGTAAGTACCGAATTTGTAAATCGATTGAGGAGTTAATCCTAAATGGCCCATTACTGGGATGCCTGCTGTCAATATCCTCTGAATACTTTCAACAATTTCAGCGC
Organism: Methanobacteriota archaeon; assembly: GCA_002709705.1. Classification (GTDB taxonomy): domain Archaea; phylum Thermoplasmatota; class Poseidoniia; order Poseidoniales; family Poseidoniaceae; genus MGIIa-K1. Next base: position 8,675 of record PAQE01000040.1, read on the forward strand.
CGCCTTCTAATTTAACTGCATGACCACCTGATTCTTTCATAATACGGATTGCACTTTCCAGTGCAATTGCAGAGTTTCCTTGGTAGGTTCCAAACGGCATATCTACGACAATTAGTGCCCTATCGACTGCTCGCTCGACACACTGAGCATGGTAAATCATATGCTCAAGACTCATTGGGACAGTTGTGTCTCTTCCTGCCATGACGTTAGATGCGGAATCTCCGACCAAAATTACATCGATTCCGCCCCTATCTACTAACTTTGCTAGACTGAAGTCATAGGCAGTTAGCATAGTGATTTTTTCACCTGCTCTCTTCATCTCTTGAAGAGTATGAGTGGTCACTTTGCGAGCGTTTGCATGCACTGACATGAGTTTGCCTCCAACAATCCGACAGGTATCTCTGTCTTCAATCTTCCATCACGCAAATATTGACCGCTTCAGAGAAAAATCCGAGAGACCACATACCACCTTCTCGCCCTACTCCGCTGTCTTTAACTCCTCCAAAAGGAACTCGTAAATCTCTATGCAACCATGTATTGACCCAAACCATTCCCGAGTCGATTTGTTCGGCTACTTCACGCCCTTTAGTCTTCGACCAAACACTGCCTGCTAGCCCATACTGTGTGCAGTTAGCCATCTTGATCGCTTCTTCATCTGTGTCAAATTTGTGCACCGTTACAACTGGACCAAATATCTCTTCAGTGGCAGTCCTGGATTCGTGTGACAAACCAGATATGACAGTAGGCTCTATCCAAGCACCCTTCTTATCTGGCACATTTCCGCCACTCAAGATGGTGCCTCCTTCTTCCTTGGCTAAATCGATGTATGAGAGAACCTTTGAGCGATGTTCGTCGCTAATCACTGGACCAATTTCAAAACCCTTCAATTCTTGTAAATATCTCTCCATGAATTCATCGTAAATTGATGAGTGAACCAATACGCGTGAACCGCATAAACAAATTTGACCAGAGTTAAGGAAAGATGCCCGTAAAACGCCTGGAACAGCAATGTCCAAATCTGCATCATCTAGTACCAATGATGCATTTTTGCCTCCTAGTTCAAGACTCAATTTTTTGAACATAGGTGCTGCAGTTGCTGCTACAATCTTACCAGTCGAAGTTCCACCTGTAAAAGAAATGGCTCTTATTTCTGGATGTTCAACAATCGCCTGACCAACTTCTGGCCCATAACCATGAACAATATTCAAAACTCCTGCAGGCAAACCGATTTGTGAGCAAATTTTCGCTAAAAAATGGGCTGTCAAAGGTGTGATTTCACTAGGCTTGGCAACGATGGTATTCCCCATCAATAAAGCCGGAGCAATTTTCCAAGACAAGAGATACAATGGTAAATTCCAAGGGGAAATCAACCCTACAACCCCGATTGGTTTCCTTACAACATAATTGGTTGCATCAGGCATCTGGAAAGTCTGAGATTCCATTTTGCGCCCAAAATCAGCAAAGAATCTGAAATTGTTAACCGACCTATTTGCATCCACATTCATAGCAACATGGTGAGGTTTACCAGTATCCAGCGATTCTAGGCGAGCAACTTCATCGATTTGGCTCTCAAGTTCATCAGCTATTTTGTCTAGCCAATCACATCTTTGCTCAATACTTAGTGCACTCCACTCTGGCTGTGCAGATTTTGCAGCCTCAACTGCGTCATCGACATTTCTAGTCCTAGGGACCTTGGCGATAATAGAGAAATCTAGAGGCGAAACATCTTCGAAATCCTCACCCAGAGTTACGAATTTGCCGCCGATGTAATTCTCGACTTGGATCATACATCCACCTCATAGTGCCATCGATCGCTATCAGGATCCCACTCATCCCAAGTCGGAATTGTCTTCAGGATATCATGCAATGAATCAGGCACTATGCCTGGAACAATAAACGCCTTTTGACGGTTCAAAGGATATGGATTTCTCAATTCAATTCCAAGACACCCAAGTATTGCCCTAGCAACATACCAAGTTGCTTGCGAGTTCCAACCATGAGCTACTTTTACCACAATACCCAATCCACGCGGATAATCTGGGTGTTCAATAGCCATACCTAACAGTCCATCAGCACCTTCTTTTGCTATGACTTTACCTTTGCCAATTTTCAATATTGTAGAATCTAATCTATTGAATCCCCCTACCAAATCAGGATACATACACATTGCTTCCCAAATCCAATCTGAATCTTTATCCTGAACCAAGCCAGCATAAATTTTCGCTAATTCAGCAACTGTGTTGGAAACGGTTGGTAATCCACACCCATCCTTAGCGATTCTTAGTGGATTCCAATCCTGTCCTAGGAATCTTCTGAGTTGCTCCATGTATGCTTCAAACACCTTGTGAGTAGGAAGTGTATATCCTGCACGATTCCATCCCTTAGCTCTGCATCCTGCAAGTATTGCAGCATGCTCTCCGCTGCATGTATGATACCAGCGTCTTGGTCTTCTGACTTGGCGACCGAATTGAATGAGAGGGACATCCACTGGAGTAAGCATCAACGGCCATTCCGCTTCTGATAGTAATGATTGAGCCGCTGCGACGTGTTCGGTATCTCCATTATGGCTAGCTACAGAAATGGCTTTTTGCTCCCAAGAGCAGAATTCCAACTCTTTGGTAAATGCCTTGAGCATGAATGGTTTCATCATTGATCTGCCATAGCAGAGTACATTTCCTCCGAATGAGTGAATGACCTCATCTCCGTGGCACCACGCTACAGCACCATGAATCGTGGTTTCAGAAACTCCATTCCTTCGATAGTCAACCAAAGGTTCCCACTCGACATCTCTACCGGTCGGAATGCCTTCGATATCTTCACCGAGTGGGGAATCTGGGTAAATTGCTGAACCCGGCTTACCCGGAGCAACTGCAGAGTTCTTGTCATGCCTCAAATCCAATATCTCACCCCAAAAGTGGAACGACTTCACTCCACCAAGCCTCCATATTTCGTATGACTCTAGAACTATCATGATTAAAGAAGTCAAACCAGCACATCAGACGATCTTCAGGATGAAACCTTTCCATGACTTGCTTTGCAACTTGTTCGGGATTGCCAATCAGTGCGTTGTCAGCTGCCTTCTCTACCTTTGAAGGGTCAAGAGTTCCTTCTAGTGCTTTCCAATACTCACCTAAAGCAAGGCGCGCTTCTTCATGTGCAGCTAAGGATTGTTCTTCCGGAGAAAGACCTTCTTCTGCATTGAGAAATACAAATGTTGTTCGAGGCATGTCCCTTCTTTGCCAATCTCCCCCGTCCTTGTGGAAGAATTTGGTCATCCTTTCATGTGTTGAATCAATTACTTCAGGAGAAGTTATTGAAAGATTGAAAACCTTCACTGGCAAGAAGTTATTGACAAACTCTTGTGTTCTTGCATCGTGAGTTCCGGCTACTAATTCTAATTGATTTCGAGGCCATGATTTTGGCACAATCGATATTTCTTCAAACTTATATCGCCTGTCAATTTCTATTTCATTAGGGTGCCCACCTACAACACTTTGGACAGCATTCCAATCTTCATCAGAACGGAAATTCTCTCGTGTAATCACTGTTGAGCGAATATCGTCAGAACAGATGGTATCTCCGCGTAATAGTCGGAGGAAAATTTCACTTGCCTCCATGAATATTTGAGCTCTTAATGCTGGCCAAGCGGCTTCTTCAACTGCATTTCTTGGAGAAATCCCGTAAGGACGAGCCATGAACTCGAACCTTCCTGCACTAAATCCAACGTGTAACTTGCGATTGGAATCCATATGGGAAAGGAATTGAACTGTGTTAGCGATTCTTTCTGCCTGAGCAATAGGGCCGCCGCTGGCTAGAATGCTAACAACAGCGGAACCCACATCGATTCTTTCTGTTCTCCTAAACGATTCTAGAGCCAACTGTGGAAAATCTGTACATAGACCGACTTCGCCCTTCCAATGAGGGACTACTGGTCTTGAGTTATTTTGCTGGGTCTGGGTAGATAGATGGGCTTGTGCAATCCAAGCTACACCAAATCCTAAACGGTCTGCTGCTTCCAATTGTTCGTAATAATTTGCGAACATTTCGGATTCGCTAGGAGTGAATCCATTATGGTCTGGAGTCTGCGATATTGAGAAGAATATGTCGAACTCCATACAATCCCTCTCCCTAAGGGAGAGGGGCTCAATGTATCAACATCACTGTTGAGAGGTTAGTTTTGATATTCGTTCGCGTACAGGTTCAGGAACTACTGCGCCTGCCTCCATGAACACAGTCATAATATCAGACAATTGGACCATGGCTTCGTCCGGCTGGTTTGAAATTTCTGCAAGGTCAGCAAGCCCCCATCTTGCAACCAAAATACCTGATAACTCTTGTAACTCATTGGCTAAATCCAATGAGTCAATCAGCATTGCTTGTGCCTGTTCTAATTCACCCAAAGACGAATGCGAATGGGCCAAATCTGCTAATGCTTCCATCCTTTCGAACTTCTCTGTTTCAGGAATAATGTCCAACCTTTTTTGGAGGTGGAGTTGACTTTTCTCAAAATCGCCCTCAGATTTGGCAATGTGTGCCAAGAGAGCATGTCCGTAAATCATGCCTTCTAAATCATCAGCCTCTTCTCTCAACCTCATTGAACGATTAGCAAACAATCCGGCTTCATCACTACCTAAAGACATCAGTGAAACATGATGAAATATTCCCGCTGCAAGTCCAGGAAGTTCTTCTTTCTCGGATTGCACACCCAAACCAATCAACTCATCTTTGCTAGCACCTTCATGCTTCAACAACTCAAATTGACACCAACCTTGATCTTCAGGATTATCGGAAACCTTTGCAGCATGATCCAATAGCCTGCCAACTAATGCATCTCTACCTAATTCTCGAGCCAAGTCCACCAAATGCAAGGCCAAACTCGTGTTTATGGAATCAATCAGTTTACCGTCAGCAAACATGTCCATAAGTTCCTCTGCTTGTGCTTGATTCATTTCTGTCAAGAAAATCACCTCATATTGAGCGCATTCGACCACCGTCAACGGCTAGAGAAACTCCTCTAATTCCGCCAGAAATCGGCATACAAAGGTAAGTGATTGCGGCTCCGGTTTCAAGTGGGTCGATGAGCCTTTCAATCGGTACTTGAGACATCCAGCCTGCGTGTATATCCTCGATGCTCTTGCCAGTCTTGGAATTTATCGAAGACGCTAGAGAACCGAGTCGGTCAGTATCTGTAAAACCAGGAAGAACATTGTTGATTGTAATGCATGAAGGAAGTTCCCGTGAAAGTGACTTTGCCCACGAAGCCATAGCGCCTCTCAAAGTGTTCGACAGGCCGATGTTAGGAATCGGTTCTCTAACAGATGTTGAAATAATGTTGACAATTCTACCCATTCCCGCTTTCTCCATGAGTGGAACAACACCTTGAACCAGAGTGTGTGATGCGTGTAAATGCCTCTTGAATGGAGCTTCAAAATCTTCGATGCTATTGTCTAGTAACGGACCGCCAGGTGGACCTGCAGCATTGTTAATTAGAATATGGCATTCTTCAATTGAAGAAATGAATTTACCAATTGCTTCCTGATTCTCTAAATCAAGGCTAATTCCAGTGTGTCCATCGCCTTCAAGAGTGGCAACCAAATCGTGTGGGTTCCTACTAACTGCGGTAACCTTTGCTCCGGCTTTTGCAAGCATCTTTGCGGTGGCTGCACCGATCCCTTTGGAGGCACCACACACAATTGCATGCTTTCCAGATAGTGCGTTCGAACTAAACGGAAAGTCGTCTCCTAGCCAGTCCATGTCAACGCCAAGTAGTGCAAGGTCTTGAACCTTACAACCAATCTCTTATTGTCTCAACTTGAGTTAACCAATCATCACTAGCAACATCAATAATTGAATAATGGTCGCCTGGCAACCATAATTTCTGAATTTCAACTCCTTTAGCCTTCATCGCCCTAGCGTATGATTCAGATTGAATCCATGGAACATCCTGATCAGCCTTGCCATGTATTAGTACGACCGAGGTTCTAGGAGGATTATCTACTGGATTCACTCGGCGCCAAATCTCTTCATTCCCTTCAGGAGCGCAACCCATCCATCGACGCACTGCATCTCCGCCATCAGACAATTTGGCGTGATCCGCCGCAACGATATCCGCAATAGGTGCCTGTGCTATGGTTAGCCAAGGTCTTCTCTCAGCAACAGCGGACATCATCAATGCCAAATGACCTCCTGCAGAGTGGCCCAGAATCATCGAGCGTACAATGTCAATACCTGGTAAAAGCGCGAGTTGGCCCCATGCTCTCATTACATCGGAAAAAGTATCCATCCATACTCCTTCATCACCAGGCTCCCATCCTCTAAACTCAATATTCCATGCAGCAATTCCTTGCTCAGCTAAATCTTCAGCGATTGGAGCCATCAAATCAAGGGTGAATTTCTTTCTCCAGAAACCTCCGTGTATCAGCATCACACATGGTATTCCCTCGTCCTTTTGGTACGGGGATGGTTCATCCGGCATGTACAAATCAGCGAACTGCCAATCTTCAGCACCCCACTGCATGCGGTCTACTGCCAAATTTACCAACTCAAGGTGTAACTCTGCTGCGGTCTCTTGGGAAGAGAACTGTTTCACGTACATTTCTAGAACCGGTCAAAACCATCAGCAATCGCGCCACTCCCAGCCCCCATCCGGCGTGAGGTGGTGCCCCATAACGGAAACCATCTGTGTAGAATGTGAAATCTTCGGGGTTAAGGTCCATATTTCTCAAATTCTGTTCTAGGACGTCAACATTGTGTTCTCTCTGGCCACCACTTGTCATTTCATCGCGACCATAATTCAGATCGAAACCTCTAGACAACTGCTCACCGGTGGAACCAATTTCTCCTGGTACGTGATGAATGTAAAACGGTTTCATCGACATTGGCCAACGAGGCAAGAAGTGGAATCCAGGATACTTCGCTGCAATAATGTCACAGTGAGATGATTCGATATCATCTCCCCAAGTAATTTCAACGCCCGCATCTTGAATCATCTTGATGGCGTCGCAATACTCAATCCTTGGGAATGGCAAACTAGGAACTTCCACGGAGATTGGCTCTTCACCTTGGCTCGCTCGATATTCGTTGATAATATCGATTTGATCTTGGTCGTTTTCTGCAACCGTCTTCCAGATGTGATGAATCATTCTTTCTTGAACACACATGACATCATCATCATTCATCCATGCTCCTTCAATATCAAAAGATATGAACTCGTTTAGGTGTCTGTAAGTATCGTGCTTCTCAGCACGGAAAGCCGGACCTATTTCGAATACCCTTTCCATTCCACCAAGCACTGTCAACTGCTTGTACAATTGTGGACTTTGCGAAAGGAAGGCTGGAGTATCGAAATACATCATTGGAAATAAATTGGTTCCACCCTCTGATGCAGAAGCGATGATTTTTGGGGAGTTGATTTCCTTAAATCCTTCAGTAATTAGGTGCTCTCTGCCATACTGTAGAACTTTTGCTCTTAGAGTGAACATTGCGTTAACGTGTGCCCTTCTCAAATCCAAAAATCGGTTGTCAAGACGAGTATCAAGACCGATAGAAACAGTGTCTGTCACTCCTAGAGGGAGAGGAGTTTCTGCCTGTGCAAGAACTACAAATTTGGATGCAACCACTTCGTAAGAAGGCGGCGGAACTGGTTCTCCTTCGGCAACCTTAGGTGGGCGCTTTTGTGCTACTTCACCAACAATTTGAACTGTAGATTCGCGAGAAAGACCCTGTGCGACAGCTAATTCTTCATCGCTAATACCGCCTTGTTTCAAGAATACCTGAACTTTGCCAGTTCCATCTCTAACATCCATGAAGCAAATCTTGCCTTTGCCACGGTTTGCTTCCATGTAGCCACATACTGTTACTTCACTACCTACAAGGCTTGCACCATCGCTCTGAATCTGTCCAAGAGTGTGTGTTCGAAAAGCGGTTGGATGCCAAACTATGTCTTGCGCCATGTATGAGGGCGTGACACTTTCGGACATGAAGTCATCGCTGTCTAAAACACAGATTTGATAGAGGATAATAATGGCCGTTTAACTATGGCAGAGGAATTGTTCACATCCGAGAGCGTAGCCTCTGGCCATCCAGATAAGTTGTGCGATGCCATTAGTGATGCAATCGTTGACGCTTGTTTAGCAGTCGATAAAAATGCAAGAGTCGCAGTTGAAACCAGTGTTAAAGGGGGCAAGGAAAGAGGATTAATCCTTCTTGCAGGTGAGGTAACACTCTCTGGAAAGCATCCTAACTACGAGGATATCGCACGCAGAACTGCTGCAGAAATCGGTTATGATTCTCACGACATAGGATTTGACACAACAACTGAAGAGAGGTGTGAAGTAATCCAAAAAATCACAGCACAAGCTGCCAACATTAGCCAAGGAGTCAATACATCTGAACAGGGAGCTGGAGACCAAGGAATAATGTTCGGTTATGCGTGCATGGAAACCGAAGAATTTGATGAACTCCGAGGTCGATTTTTCCCTCTTGCTGCTGCTCTTTCGCAAAGATTGACACGGAGGATGACCAATGCTCGAATGGATGGCACATTACCATGGGCTAGACCTGATGCAAAGAGCCAAGTTACAATCGAGTATGATAACGGAGTTCCTAAGCGCATTCATACAATCGTAATTGCGATCCAACACGATAAGAATCTGAAAGAGCAATTCGGCGGTTCAGAGGAGAAAGAATTAGCATTCGTGCGCGAGGAAATCAGGAAGCATGTAGTCGAACATGCAATACCGAGTACTCTGATTCAGGAGCCATATCATTTGGTAGTGAATGGCACTGGAAGATTCGCAGACCCAGGAGGTCCTTACGCCGACGCAGGTTTGACTGGTAGGAAGATTATCGTCGACACGTATGGAGGAATGGGTCGACACGGGGGAGGAGCATTCTCTGGCAAGGACCCATCAAAGGTTGACAGATCCGCAGCATATGCTGCAAGATGGGCTGCTAAGCATGTTGTGGCCTCGGGTTTAGCAACTAAATGTGAAATCCAGTTATCCTATGTCATAGGTGTCGCAAAACCTGTAAGTGTTCGAGCAGAATCATTCGGTACTTCCTCAATTTCCGATTCTCAACTAACTGCCAAGGTGAACGAAGTTTTCGATTTCACTCCAAAATCTATTGCGAATGAACTTAATCTCTTGCGACCAATATACTCTAGCACCGCTGCAGGTGGCCACTTTGGCAGAACCCCCGGTATCGATGGCGAGTTCCCGTGGGAAAATCTAATTCAGGCAAAAATCGATTCTCTTCAGAACTAATTCCTGTCGGCCCATAGGGCCGATTGGATGAAAAGCCAGTATTGAGTCGCAATAACCATGTCGCGCAGAGTAGATGCACTCATTTTGGTCATGATAATGGCTATCGCACCATTGGTTCCAATGGCTAGTGCTCACCCTAGCATCACACTTTCAACCGATGTAAATCATGTGATTTTGTCGCCAGGTGAAGCGACTAATATCACTTTGACCATCAATAATAATGGCTCAACGATTGAAACATACTCTATTTCTGTTTCTGGTTTTGACTCGGTGTGGGAAGTTATACCTGCTGACACGAACGTTAGCGGAGTCATTCCAACGCTTAGCGCAACAACCGATATAGCGATCAGGCTATCCACTTCTGCACTGCCAAGCAACTCTGGCACTCTTACCATTACTGTCACTGAACCTGATGCGAACATTTCCAGTTCAATCGGAGTCCAGCTTTCAGTATTGCCACAGTACCTGCCAGCCATTGATGCATCAAGTGCTGGAGATAATGGCTTAGTAGAAATGGCACCAGGAGACGAAACTAATCTCTCGATATTGGTCTCGAACAATGGTAATGTCAACGATACGATTCTCCTTTCAGTGGGTCAAACACCTGACCTAGTTGCATTCTGGTCCAATTGGACATCAGGTGGCAGTAACACTGGTAGCAACAATAGCACCGGAAACAACACCGAAGGAAATAGCACAGGGGGCAACAACACCAGCGGTAACAACACTGGTGGTAACAGCACTGGAGGAAATAATACTGGGGGCAACAATACTGGAAATTCAACTAGTGGAATTGCGAGCAAATCCAACCCAGCATGGGACATTCGATTCCTTGACGACACTGTGGATTTGATGACTCCTAGTGAATCTAGATACGCTACATTACACATATCGATTCCGACTGATGCAAATCCAGGATTTTATGGTTACAATTTGTATGCTGCCAGCGTATTTGGAAACTTCTCTGTCAACTCGACTATGGTTATCGAAGTAACAGCCGTTCATGATTTATCATTCACGCATTCGATCAACCAAACCCTGCTACCGGGCGGTAATGTAACATCGACTGTTGAAATTATCAGTTTATCATCTGCTGATGGAAATTGGACATGGCAAACTATGGTTGATTCCGGAGATTGTTCCGCTCACTTAGATGTGTTAGAAACACAAATCATGGAAGATGACTCATATGAAATTGAAATTCTAATCACTGCTGGAGTAAACACCCATGTCAATGATGAATGTTTGATTTCCCTCCACGGCACCTTAGACCATGATACTTCTGTAACTGAAAATTATGCATTCACAGTATCTATCGGCGAATCTTGGGGGCTTTCAATGGTTCTTCCTACTTCGATAAAACTCGATGTTGACACACCTGAAACATTCAATGTTGTGATCAACAACGAAGGTTCCGAACAAGACACGATTTCTCTAATCGGTATAGATGCAGAAGGAGTGACATTCACCAATCCTTCACCTGTGACTCTTGATAGGGGAGAGTCACAGTATGTAGTAATGGAAGTTTTGATCGATTCGTTTTTGGTAGGCAATATCACTCTTGACTTCACAATGTCATCTACCAACAGTGGTAGTGGAACCGTAAACGACAGCGGTGTTTTCGAAGTAAAGGAATATGCTGAACTATCAATGACTGGTCCTGCTGAAAATAGAATAGTGATTATCCCTGGAGAGAACTCTTCAATCATGCTCAACATTTCCAATGATGGAACAAAGGACCTAGAGTTAAGTGCAACTATGAATGGCCTGCCAAATGGGATTACTGTAGTCAAAGGGCTAGAAGATATTTCATTGGAAGCAGGTAATGCCACTGAAGTTGAACTAGAGCTTGTTGCATCTGCTGGCCTTCAACCAATGAGCGATTCTTTCACAATTACATTTGACGGAAGTTGGACATCAACTCAATTGACAATTGACCTTCAAGTTGCAGACAGACATGAAGTGATGATTGACTCCAGCCAAGACCGGATTATTGCATCACCCCTGGGTGATTCAAGTCTAACTTTGATGGTAACTAACCTAGGAACTTCAACCGAAACATTCGTGGCAGACATCAACAACAGTGCATTGAATGATTGGTTCACAATAAGTGTCGATACGCTTTCTTTGAATTTGGATTCTGGCCAATCAGGGAGCATTACAATTTCAGCAAGAGAAATTGCCAGTGGCGCTCCAATTTCAGGAGTTGATCTGGCCATCACAGTTACGAGCACTGATGATTCAACTGTAACAGATTCTATCTCAATCGCTGTGATTCCTCAAATCGCAGATGGACTGATCACGGTAATGAGCGATAATGATGAGGCTAAACCCGGGGAAATGATTTACGGAAATGTCATTGTTACTAATCTTGGAACTGCAAATGACACCATGCGAATCAATACTGTAGAGATGGATTGCAACTTGGATGATGCAGAAGTCGTTCTTTCTCCAAGCATGTCATCAAGCCCAATCCCTTGGTCTTGCACAGTTGCTGAGGGAGAAAATTCGGGAACTAAGGTTCTTACATTCAGATTAACTTCTGCAGCACGTTCCGACATGATGGTTACATTTAGTGAAGCATACACTGTAGAACCTACTTGGAATGATGAAGTAATCTCATTTACATTCGACAAGGATGAGTTGAAATTCGATGAAAGTTCCGAACAGCATACAATTTCCTTACAGATCTGCAATGAAGCAAACACATTCGTAGAAGGTAGTTTGGATTTGGTTGGAAAGAATGAACCCCAAATGGACGTCGTATTCTTTAGAGCAGGAGAAACTGGAATCAATTCGACATTCAGTCTAGCAAGTAAAGGATGTCAAGATTTCAAAATGATGCTAACTCCAATCAACCTTGACGGGTTTGAAGCATCTCTCACTGTTCAGTCAATAAGCCAAGTTTTGGGTCAGACTGTGATTGATGAATCGCCTGAACTTCGAGTTGATGTAGCGGGGCCAGATTTGCCACCTCAAGGTATGGATTTGGGGTTGCTTGAACTCAATAACGAGAATTCCATAATAGCCCTCGCAACTGGTTGGGCTTTTGCGTTAATCCTACTGATGTATATCCGTTTGTTTAGGAAGCCAGCGGAGGTGTTGGAAGAAGAAGAGGAAGAAGAAATACCTCTAGGTCCAAATGAAGTCAGAATCGATGAATACAACAAGGTCACATGTTGCTCTTGTGAAGCAAGGCTTGGTGTACCAGAAGGTAGCGAGCCACCGTTTAGATTCACTTGCCCTAAATGTGAAACTAGAATCCGAGTTGTAGAATAATCATCTTTTTTGTGCGACTAAAAGGAACGCAGTATGTCCGAATGGACCATTTACTGGCCTCATCCCTCCCTTTGAGGTAAGTCCCCATTGCCTTTCCATCAACTCCCCAGCCCACTCGACTGCTAAATCTGCTTCTTCGCAAGCTTTCCAACAAGCCTCGAGTTGAGATGTAGTTGGAGCATAACATGCAAGCCTACCACCGAACACGAGTTTGGGCGCACATGCTGCAATAGCAGGAGAGTGCTCAGGCATGTCCAAGACGATGGCGTTGATCTCTTCGTTGGGGACTACATCCTCTACCATACCTACTAAATGCGTATGTTTTGGAAACCCAGAAAAGCATTCACTAGCCCTTTGTAAATTCGTCAAACCTACACTTGCATGTTCATCTCTAGGCTCTGCAGTTATCAAATGCCCAGTTTCACCCAGAACTCTTGCAAGGTGTAGTGAAAGGCCGCCTGAGCCTAAACCAGCCTCAAGGACAGTGTCGCCGGCACCGATCCCTAATTTTGTGATGAACAAACCTGCATCCTTTGCAGAAATTGTCTGAGCCCTTCTAGCCATTCCTGAAATTAGCTCTGGCAACCTAGCCGGCATTATTGTGAGATATTTTTGCCCCACTAAGACCTCATCGCCAATGTTGGAATCTGCAAGTAATGTAGCAGTGTTGATGACCCCCAGCCCCTTGTGTTTGACCATTTCGTCAATCACTTCGACAACATGGATACGTCCCTCTTTTTCCATCAGGACTGAATAGTCTGCCATGGTGTTCGCGAGAAGGAATGTACCAAGAACGATTCGCATGATTTTATCCCAAATACCCCCGTAGGGGGTGTGACAGATAGAGAGCATGTTCAAATACCATGTTTTTCAAACGATGCCCATGACGACCGTACGTACGACCGCTTACACAATTGTTGGGTTAATGCTTCTGAGCATTTTTGCTTCCTTTGGAGGACTAATTGCTGAGAATGAAAAAGTTGATTCTGAATTGAAAGAAGAGCCTACTCAATACCAGGCGACAAGCCCGGGGCACCCTGTTTTCGCAGAATACATGGGAGCATATTGGTGTGGACCATGTAAGACCACATCCACAAATCTGCACAACCTGTATGGAACAAATGGCGGCGGAGGAAGTCAATCTGAAGACTTCACTTACATCTCATTCTGGGAATCCTCACAAACAGGTAACCCGAGTGACGGCCCAATTAACCGACGATCCCACATGCAAAACGCACCTGGATACACCGGCGGCATCCCTGTTACGGTCTTTGGCGATGCTCCATCAGGGACATACTACACTGTAGGCGGTCAAAACTACGACAGTTTCTATCAGAACGGTGGAAACATGAAGAATGCAAACGACTACTCCTTGGTCGTACTGCAATCACAAAATGGAAACAACATGGATATTGATATCACAGCAGCCTACACTGGTAGCGGTTCTAAGACGGTTTACATCTACGCTGCTGTAGCAGAGGAAACATCCCCCGAGACTTATTCTGGAGGATCTCCAAACCCTCACCACGTATGGCAGAAGTGGTTGCTTAACAGTGGAAACAATGGTTTCGAGTCTGTAACTCTGACCCCAGGTAACCCTGTGACAAAGTCTTGGTCTGTTCCAATCAACACTGTTCGAGCAGGCGGCGGAGTTACTGCTGCTGAGAACTTCCTAACAATCGCTGCTCTGTTGGATGGCGATCACACATCTCACCGCAATGTGGTTTCAGCTGCTGACTCAAATATGGCCCCAACAATCGATGTTGGAATCCAATCATTCAGTGCTGACAACCCAAGTGCCCCTCACGGCGGTTACATCAATGGAGATGTTCTGAATGTACAGGCTACAGTAATCAACAACGGCGTTGATGCTTACAGCGATGGCGGGGACTTGAGATTCTACTACAAGGTTAACAATGTGAAAAACTATGTTGGATCAACTCAATCTCTAAGCAACTTTGCAAGTAATGGTGCTACACAATCTTTCTCTGGACAGATTGACACATCTAGCCTACCTTCATCTGCATACCAAACTACATTCGGAGTTGAATTATCTAATTTAGTCGCTGACAAATCAAGCGCTAACAATGATGGTTCGCAAATCATTCCACATGACCTAGTACCAGTAGCTCGAAAGGCGCAAGTCATTGGTAACAACCAAATCGAGAGAGGAGACAACTTCCTTATCGAAGCCAAGACAACTTTCAACGATGCAGTAGACATTGACACTTCATTCTTCACTTTCGATGTCGAAGTTTCCCCTGCTGGCATGAACCAGTGGATTGGAGGAGACATGATAGTTGGCGGAGATGAAGTATTCCAAGCGGGTACTTCTAACGAACACCGTCAGTATCTCGTTAAGCCTAGTATGAGCATGGGAGCAGGAGATTACGACATTCGTATCCGTTCCATCGACTCCAGAATGCAGACTAGCGATTGGCAGGTTACTCAAAATGGATTTGAATTGAAGAATGCACTACCTGTAATTACTGCTGAACCTGTACCAACAGTGAAGGTGCAAACATCCACCAAGGTATCAATAACCAACAATATCGAAGATGCTGAAACTCAACTTAACCAGTTGGTGATAACAAGTAACAGTCCTAACTTTGTTGCTTGGCACCCTGCTACAGAAGAAATAGAAGTCTACTTTGAGAACATCAGATTCGTAAATGGCGTACCTACTGCTTCAGGAATCGAGATTTCTGTTGACGACGGTACAGACACCGCAATAGGGACCCTACTGTTCAACGTCATTGAGAATGGCCAACCACGATGGGCCGGTGTTGAGAAGCAATATGTCGATGAAGGATCTTCGGCATCTCTGTACCTGACCCCATACTTGTCTGACACGGATGACAATGGAAATATCGTTTCCACTGATGACTTGATTCTAGCAATTGTGGATAACACCAATCCTGAACTCCTAGATATTTCCTTAGATGAAAATAAGGCTCTAAATTTCGCTACGAGTGACGATGACATCAATGGAGAGACTACAATCACAGTTCGTGCTAGTGACGGTGAGCAGTACTCTGACCAATTGATTACAATCGCAATTACACCAATCAACGATGCACCACGCCTAGATCTATCCGAATTCGAAAACCTTCGATTGAAGGTTGGAACTCAGAAAGTCATCTTCCTGAACGAGATTCTAACAGATGTTGACGGTAACGTGAACGAAGTAACAGTTACAGCCAGCAACCCAACTCCTGGAGCTGCACGTGTTAACTTCCTAGATAACACTCTGACACTAATTTGGGACACTGCAGGTTTGCAAACCGTCACAATCCAAACAGAGGACAGGTATGACTCGAATATCTACACTCTAGTTGTGGATGTTTACGACAGTATGCCTCTGCTTGTGGGAGAAGGTCCTGATGCGGATGTGCGTGTTAATGTGGAGAATGTATACATTGGAGAAGTTCCAGAATCAACTCTATTCCTAAACAAGAACGATGTAACAATTACCTCTCTGTCGAGTACTTGGCAAGTTTGTAACACCGAAGTCTGCATGATTAACGAAGTACATGAGCACGATATTACAATGAAGAGCGTTGGTTGGACATTCGACCCATCTAACGGCCAACTTGACCAAGGCATGGGTTCTCAATGGTATGTCAAACTGGTCAAGATTACTGCAGTTGCAGCTAACGGTGACAAGTTCGAATACAAGGACCCAGTTCTAAAGTGGACTGCTGTTGAAGCCGCACCAGGTCCAGAAACCATGACTGAAGAAGAAGTCAAGGAATTGGTATCTGAACTAACAGATTCCATTGCGGCCAAGAAGACTGAAATCGATGGCTTGGAAGAAGGATCTACCGCATATGACGACGCTGTTTCTGATCTGGATGAACTGGAAGCAGAGCTAGCAGAAGCATGTGAATACACAACATGTGTAGAACAAAACTCTGGCAACAGCGACGGAGCAGTTAGTGAGAGCGGTCTTGACCTAACTGTTGTACTGATTGTTATTGGAGTAATCATCGCTGCCCTGTTAGCAGGACTAATGTTCATGCGTGGTGGAAATCGAGGTGGCGGCCCAGAAAGAATGGTAGATTGGGCTAACGAGCTACCAGCAAATGATGCAGTTGCAAACTCGATGTATGGAGGAGCACAAGAAATCTTCCAGCAACCAGTGGCTGCACCCGCACAGGTAGTTGCTCAAGTTCCACCAGGAGCACCTCCACTACCACCAGGAGGTCTACCACCTGGTTGGACTATGGAGCAGTGGGCATATTACGGCCACCAATATCAGCAATGATTTATTCAAATAAGTCCAATTTAGAGCCTATGGTGCTTGCCAAACGGCTAAAATGGACTATGTAGGAGGATTAACTGTGACCGAAGAGGAAGTGGCCGATATTTCCGAGATTCAGGAGGGCGAAAATGCCCCTGATGAAGATGAAGCAATGGTTACAATTTGGAGCCCTGAGCCCTCGGAAACAATCGAGTTAAACTCAACCCCTATGGATGAGTGGGTTCGTAGTCTCGATTTCAAATCCACTGAAGACGTGCCGATCCCTGAAAGACTAGTCGACCAAGTGATCGGACAAGAGGCGGGTTCAATCGTAATTCGCAAAGCTGCCGAGCAGCGCAGACACATGATGATGATTGGAGATCCAGGTACTGGTAAATCCATGCTCGCAAGATCAATGACCGAGCTTCTACCGCAAGATAAACTCGAAGATATTCTCTGCTATCCTAATGATGATGATGAGAATGAGCCAAGGGTTCGTACAGTTCCAGCCGGTCGCGGTGATAGGATTGTTAAAAGCCAGAAAGAGGCTGTCAAAATCCAACGTGAAAAGAGTCAGAAAATGTTGATGATCGGATTCGTTGCCATTGCATTCTTATTAGCAGTAGTTGCTTTGCAGAGCGGAGACATTCTGACACTACTATTCGGAATGCTACTACTGATGTTTGGATACATGTTCCTTCGTTCACGAATGGGTGGAGCAGATGAAGCACGCATTCCTAAGGTTCTAGTCAAACACCAAGGACAAGACCCACCACCATTTGTAGATGCAACTGGTACACTTTCCGGAAGTTTACTCGGTGATGTAAGGCATGACCCTTTCCAAAGTGGTGGAATGGAAACCCCTGCGCATGAAAGAGTTGAACCTGGTGCAATTCATCGTGCTCATGGTGGCGTGTTATACATCGATGAAATCAACCTACTAAGGCTCGAAGAACAACAAGCATTACTCACAGCAATGCAAGAGCGTGCCTTCCCAATTTCCGGTCGCTCCGAGCGCTCAAGCGGTGCATTAACCAAAACAGAAGCTGTACCTTGTGACTTCATTCTAATCGCTGCTGGAAACCTAGACGCAATTCAAGGCATGCATCCTGCGCTTAGAAGTCGTATTCGTGGATATGGATACGAAGTGTATGTCAATTCCCACATGCCAGACACTACAGCAAACCGCCGAAGGCTCATTCGATTTATTGCACAAGAAGTCCGAAGAGACATGGGGACTTCGAGAGAAATCCCTCACTTCGATAGGACTGGTGTGGCAGTAATTCTTCGAGAAGCACAGCGCCGTGCAGGTCGACGTGGTAAATTGTCACTAAGACTGCGTGAATTAGGCGGCCTAGTAAGAATCGCTGGCGATTTAGCATGCGAAGAGGGTTCGCAATACACAACCTCTAGACATGTACTTGCTGCAAGAAACATTGCAAAACCGCTTGAGCAACAAGTCGCAGACAGAATGATCGAGAGACGCGAAGAATACTCTCTAGTAGTCAATTCAGGTAACAGAATTGGGCGCGTCAACGGCCTAGCAGTACTTGGAGCAAATTCCGGATTGTCTGATTACAGTGGAATAATGCTACCTGTAGAAGCACTGGTTACTCCTTCCCTTGCTAGCGGAGGTAAAGTCTATGCGACCGGCGGACTATCCGATTTAGCCAAAGAAAGCGTCACGAATGTAAGTGCTGTAATCAAGAAACTAACTGGAAAGGATGTTTCTGATTATGACATCCACATTCAATTCGTAGACACTCATGGAGTTGATGGCGATTCAGCATCGATTACTATTGCTACTGCAATAATTTCGGCTTTGGAGAACATCCCAATCCGCCAAGACTTGGCAATGACTGGAAGTCTTTCAGTACGCGGCGAAGTTCTACCTATCGGCGGAGTAACAGCGAAGATTGAATCTGCTGCGAAATCTGGAATCAAGACAGTTGTTATTCCACGAGCTAATGCGCAAGATGTTCTACTTGACCAGCAATTCGAACACATTGAGGTCATCGCAGTAGATACCCTTGATGAGGTAATGGAACATGCATTGCTAGTTGGTGACATGAAGACAAGCCTTGTTGAGCGCTTATCGGCTGTTATTGACAGGTTAACACCTGATGTTTCACCAAACAGTCAAGCATCATAAAACCACTAATTTTGAGGATTATTCTAGGTGAATAACTCAAGTATTGGAAATTGTTGTCTCAATTTATGGGAGAGAGTTCCTACAACACGAGTAATTCGTCGTTCCACAGAAGAATTGCTACATTCTCGCATTCAGCCATCCTTCTAACAGTATTCTGTCTAGGCATGATTCATCTTGAGTCTGTACTCAAGCCATTCTTCATTGCATTGGGAATTTATTTCGTGCTAAAACCTGGTGCAGATTATCTTTCGAAGAATAATTTTCCAGTATTTCTCTCGTATCTCACGATGCTATTGTTGTTTATCCTGATTCTAATTTCAACAGCATTCTTCGCTTGGTCACAAGCGCAAGGACTCATCGAAGATGAAGAGAGACAAGAGGAATACAATGGCAAACTCAACCAAAAGTGGAAGAATCTGAAGAATGTCCCAATCATCGGTCCAGCAATAACAGAATCAGTGAAAGGAGATTCTGGAACAATAGGTGGTGATTTAGAGAGCGTAGGTATTGGTTCGGGAGGCACGGCCACAGACCTCATTGCCTCGGTTGTCAGTGAGGTTGGAGCATTTGTTACAACGGGAATTACTGTACTTTTCTTCCTGATTTTCATTATCTTCGAGGCTCACTTACTTCCTGGAAGAATTGAAAGAGCTTGGCCTGGAAGTTCGACAGGACGGGTTGAAATAATTCAAACTCAAATCGAAGAGGGGATTAACACCTACATTATCGTAAAAACTGGTTGTGGTTTAGGCAGTGCTTTCATTGCTGCAATAATCATGTTAATGTTTGATATCGATTTGTGGTTTGTATGGGCAGTTATGACATTCATACTGAATTATGTACCATACATAGGATCACTGATAGCAACTATACCTCCTCTAATTCTAGGAATTATTTTGCTAAAACCATCGATGCTATTGCTCATGACTTTGCTACTGCTCGTCAACCAACAAGTTTGGGGTAATTATATTGAAACAAAATGGGCAGGTAGAGCATTAGACCTGTCTCCAGTATTCCTCCTCCTAATTACGGCATTCTCATTCTGGCTTTGGGGTATTGTTGGAATGATTTTGGCGGTGCCTCTATTCGCAATCGTAAAGATTGTATTAGAAAACATCGAAGAAACCCGTCCAATCGCAATTTTGCTCTCAGAAAGAGCACCTACATTGGAAGAGGCATGGCAAGATGCTCTGAAGGATGGCAATCTTTCATCAGGAGAGTTTTACAAACTATCAGAGTTACAAAAGTCACTTGGTGTTTCGGATGAGGAAGTTGCCAGAATCTCTAGCAGATCTGCTGCCCAAACTATTCTGAAGAGAGGTAGAGCCCGTGCTGATGAAATAGAGTTCATACTTACTGCAACACATGGACGTGACGACTTCACAGAACTTAGAGAGAAGATTTCTCCAGGCAGAGTACCGAAAAACCTACGCCGACAACTAGAGAATCTAATCGAGATATTGGAAGAAGAAAGCGAAGAAGAATGATCAGAGAGTCTCTCTAAGCAATTTCTCTAATTCGGTATTAATCATCAAGATTAGTGTCCCGAATTCTGGTGGAATGTTAGGGTCTTCATACAGCTCTTCCAATTTAGCTTGTGTAATCGCTATTCGGATATCCATTTCTTTGGACTTGTTCAATAGCCACTGCTCGCATGCTTCCTTTGCACCTTTGCGAATATTTCGAGGAACCTTTGGGTCGTCTATTTGGTTAATCACTGTGGCAATTTGCCCCAACTTAGTTTCAATGTCGGACATAACTCACACCTGCACAAAGACTCGCGCACGCCTCTCTCAAGAGTGCCTCCTTTAAGGTGATTGCCGCCACCCGAGTTTCATGGATTCGGGGGAAGTCATATCCTGGACTCGTCTCATCGTACTATTTTGGGCACTAGGAATTGCTGCTTGGTTGGACCATAAAGAACGTAGAGTTCCGAATGAATTCTGGATAACTTGGGCTAAACCTGCAATTTTCTTATGGGTTCTTGACCTACTCAATTCAGAAGCAGAATGGTATGTCTTTGCTACTGCAGCCGGTATGGTTGCATACGCATCAGTAGCAGTTATTGGTAGACCGTCATGGAATGACATACGTTCAGGAAGTCGCCTTGATTTGGCCGTGAGTTTGTGGTACATTGTGGGAATTGCCGGCGTTGTACAAGGAATTTTGCTTCACCACGATGATTCAATTCTGTCTGTCCTGTCAGGAGAAGCTGATGATAAAGCAACGCTTTGGTGGTCTACATTTGCAGTATTCATCCCGATATTCTTAGTGGATATGGCATGGAGGATGCGCCTAATTCACGGCGGTGCAGATTGTAAAGGCTTGATGTGGGTTGCAATATTGGTTCCATCTTGGTCAAGTATTCCGATATTATACCCTAATGTTATGGAAGATGCAGTAATTGCAATGCCACCTGCAATCGCCTTGCTTGTATGGGGAGGTTTAGCATTCTTAGTATTGCCAATAATTATGACTCTAAAGAATCTAAAGGACGGAAATACTACTCTGAAATTGATTTGGCACGCTGAGAAAATGAGTGTAGATAGCGTGATTAGTAGCCATGTATGGCTTTTATCTTCGATTGCCGAAATGCCGAATGGAGAAAAGAAAATTGTTCACAGAACCAGAGCCCCACGAAAAACACCTAGCAAAGAGAAATTGATGGAAGAGATTACAATTCTAAAGGAAAATGGAGTTGAAGAAGTATGGGTCACAAGGAAATATCCGCTCTTAGTATTCCTATGGCCAGCAATAATTCCACTATTCTTAGTAGGAGGCCCTATGGCATACATCATGCCATTGTTGGGAGTTCTATGATCAGCTACCCTTGCGCTCGACATTCTTAGGACGCAGTCCCTTGTAGTTGCACTTGCGACATGATGTAGCGCGCATGGCATTACGAGCGTTGCACTTCATGCAAATCTTCACATGAAGCAAACGTGCCTCTGCTTCAGGGAATCGAGCCATGATTCTGCCGACCAACTCCCTGTATTTAACCCAAACCGTATTTGAGATACCCATGTTTGAAGCACTGGGGCTTCGTGGA
>PAQE01000041.1 GCA_002709705.1 Methanobacteriota archaeon
AGAAGTTGGGTGCACGGTCATAGCGGTGGTGTTTACCCGGTCCCATCCCGAACCCGGAAGTCAAGCCCACCTGCGTCAGTTCCGGTACTGTGGTGCGAGAGCCCACGGGAATGTCTGTCACTGTGCCCCTCTTCCTTCCTTCGGAAAATCCCCGCTGTCGCCTAGCGACAAATAGGCCGTGTTCCGCAAAGAGCGGAATGCGGCCTTTTCCAATTTATTGAAAATAAGTTCCGAAGGAACCATGAACCCAAGTCCATAGAGCGAGGTGAGAGACATGCCAATTACCACAAGTGATATTCTTGGTTCCGATCAAGTCGGAATCTATCTTGCGGTATGTGGGAACGTAGTTTTTCATCCACACGAGCTCAATGAAGAGGCATTGAACAGAATCGATGAGTATCTTGGTCTTGAGCGACACCCACTGACAATCGGGGGTTCAACCCTAGTAGGTGCTTTGGTAACTGGCAACTCCAAGGGTTTAGCAGTTGCAGATATTGCTACTGAATCAGACATCGATGTTCTTACTTCATTTGGCGATGTTGTTGTTATGGAGGGTGGAGTTAACACTGCTGGTAATCTATTATTGTGCAACGAGAATGGAGCAATTGCATCTCCTGCAATACCAGAAGAAGGTGTTGAAATTATCTCTGAAGTATTCGGTGTGCAGGTTGCTGTATCATCAATTGCTGGCGAAGATGTAGTCGGTTCACTAGGAGTTGCGAATGATCATGGAGTTTTGTTACATCCAGATGTTCTACCTGATGAGGTTTTGCTGATCGAAGAAGTACTCGGTGTTTCTCCCATGGTAGGTACTGTTGCATTTGGCTCACCATATGTTGGGGCAGGATTAGCAGCCTCGAATAACGGTGCAATCGCAGGTCGAGAAACAACAGGACCTGAACTAAATCGCATCGAAGATTCACTAGGATTGATTTGAGTTCTCAGTGATAATGTTGAAAGGCGTCATGCGCAGGCGACATACTCATGGGAGAATGTCTCTATGCAGGTAAAGTGAAAGAAGTCTGGTCAACTGATGACCCAGATATTCTTGAGTTCAGATATACAAATCAAATTTCGGTGTTTGACCAAATTATACCATCATTAATTCCCCGCAAGGGAGAATCATTGAACAGAACCACTACTCATTGGTTCGAATTAGTTGAGAAAGAGGGTATTTGCCGAACCCATGTTGTTGAGAGAAACGCTCCTGATCGCTGTCTTGTTCGCCGTGTCGACATTTACAGAGAGCCAGGAGCAACTCCACGTGATGGGGAGTGGGTTTTCGTTCCTTTAGAAATCGTATGCCGACATTACCTTGCTGGTTCAGGCTGGAGGCGCTATAAGAGAGGCGAGTTAACTGCTGAAGAACTTGGATTTGAGGCAGGAACTGAATTGGAACAAGGAGCAAAACTTCCTGCTCCTTACATTGAAGTAACAACAAAGTTCGAGGCATACGACCGCCTTATCGAACGCGAAGAGGCCCTTGAGATCGCAAACATCACTGGCGATGAATTAGATTCACTGATTGAAGTTGTAATCAAGGTTGATGCATTGATTGAGCGTGAAGCTCTCAAGAGGGGTTTGATTCATGTTGACGGAAAGAAGGAATTCGCTTTAGGTCCTGGAAGAGTGCCTGTGCTCGTGGATTCATTTGGTACTCTTGATGAGGACCGCTGGTGGGACGCAGATGAATATGCAAAAGGCAATATTGTCCAGTTATCCAAGGAATTCGTTAGGCAACACTACGTTGGTACAGGCCATCAAGAAGAGCTTCGTCTAGCAAGAGAGGCAGGTACTCAGGATCCTCCAATTCCAGCACTCCCACAACAAGTCATCGATGACACTGCTGCACTATATGCTTCAATGTATGAGAGACTAACTGGGGCAGACTTCTAATCTAATTGTGAACTCTGAGTAAAATGCCACATCGCCGTTTTTCTGCGGCTCTAAGCATTGCAAGAAGATGCTTTGCAGCATCTTGACATCCACCATCAAGAGGCTCATTTGCTGCAGGCATCCAGCATTTCGATGTAAGTGCCTTTCTGAGATTTATCGTCTCATCTAGTGTCAACCATCCCCGCATATCGAGCCGACCTACTCCTCTTTCCATACTGGTTCCACTTAGTCTGGAGTCTAATTTCTCCAACAGTTCAGAAAGTGATTCTAGGCTTTCAGGGTCTCTTTTAGAATCCCTGATCCAATCTCGTAAGTATGTCAAGGGAGAACCATTGCCGAAAGGAAATCTTCCAAATCTTTCCTTGGATATGCCAGCCTCTAGCGGCAGTGGTTGACCAATAGGTGAAAGGGCTATGCATGAGAGAAAGAAAATATTTGCATCATCCCATTTGATAGAACTTCTATCCTCTGGTCTTTCAACACCTTGAGATTCCAATCGTTTTTTGAGTTCCACATCATTGAGAATTAGACTCTCCCAACCGCCATTAAGTAGTGCTGAGTGAACAGATTCGAGCCTCTCAGACACCATTGGGTCAATGGTCAGGAACGGGGTGGTGGACTCTAATGCTTCCTCCATGTTTGGGGGGAAGCATAGGTCATGGATGAAGTCAACGGTCCTTCAAGAACGAATCCATACGCTTGGCCAAGTCTTCTCTGGATTTACTCACTTGACCATCAGAGTCTGAATCCATTTCTTTCCTCAAAGCTGAAAGCCTTCCACTGGCGCTTGAATCATCGATATCGATGACTTCTTCCTCGGGTTCAACAATTGGCTCAGAAAGTGGTTCAGGTTCATCTTCGGTTATATCGGGTTCTCCAATATCTTCGTCAAAGGAAATATCATCTAAATCAATGTCTTCGGAAACAACTTGAATCTCTGGTTCAGTCTTTTTCTGCACTGGTTCCTTAACTTGAAGTGGAACTTCTTTCTTCTCAGGTACGGGTTTTCTCAGATTTAGTATTCCTCCAAAGTATGCAATAATGAGCATTAGTATTGCAACTCCACCGCTCCAGTAAATATCAGTTGATTCATATGTTACAAGTGGTCTTTTGCTGGCATAAGTTGTCATAGTGTCATCTTCTGGATTATCATCCACATCCCATGGGGCCAGACATGAGACGGTAGCAGAAACTTCGGCACCGTCATCTACCTCTGACGGTCTATCAAGAGTGACACGGGGAGCTGTCTGGGTTCCATAATTAGAAAATATGTCTAGCGCAATTGAAGTCTCCCAATTGCCGTCTGTTGTTGCAATGTCTAATCGGCAGACTGAACCTTCCATCATTAGGTATCCTTCTCGACCAATTCCAACTTCGATATAATCCTCATTAACAATCAAATCAACTTGGAGGTTCCATCCGCTTTGCCTAACAATATGGGTGGAGGATTTTGAATGCAGAGAAAGTCCATTGGAATCGACGATCATGGCGTCAACTGTAATCAACCCTGGCTGTGGATCCCAAGAGGTGACTGATAAATTGAGTGTAGTATTTTGTCCAGGGCTCAATCTAATAATGCCGTTATCTAGGATATCTCCGTTACTCGCACGTAACCACGCATTAGCAACCAGTGCATGCTCTGGATTGGCGGTTATCACACAAGTTGTCCAAATTTTTGTTGTTGTTCCAATGCCAAGTTCATCCAGGTTCCCGTGAACATTTTGACATTCTGCTGTATGTAGTGGCGAGGGAATTCCTACTAGGTGCAGAGTCATTCCATTGTGAGTTGTATTCGATCTTATATTTGGCAATGGGATTAGTGAGGTTTCTATCCCATTCGCTAGAGAGTCTGTAGTAATGGATACCTTTTCTCCTGTTCTTCCCGTATGTACAGGGCTAGATGTGAGGACAGTGTCGCTTTGATTGATTTCGATTGAATGAACTAGTGTACCAAGAACAGGGTGAACTAATTCAATATCCAATTGTATGTTATTTCCATTCCAAGAGCTGGAAGGTTCTAATTGGAGCGGTACTCCTTTAATTTCATTAGGTGCTACAACGATAACACCTTCACCATTTAATGTCCAGTCGCTTGGAAGGTTTGGGATAGACAAGTCCATTATTGCAACATCATTACCAGTATTTTCAATCCATGCGGTAGGCCAAGATTGAACTCCCTCACGAACTTTCCACTGGCTCTTAGAATCAATGATAATTCCAGGTTCAGAGCCAACCCTAACTGGAACTTGTTCAACTATCTCCCCTGCACCGTTGCCGTTTGATATTCTAATACTAACTACGCCAACCTCTCCTGCAACAGCATTGCTTGGGGGAGTAACTGTGATGTTAATTGTCCCAGATTCGCCAGGAGAAATCATTTCCCCATTGTTTGGAATCGTTACATTCCATCCTTGACCAGCTTTAGCGAAATATGGTTTTGCTGGCGAGTTTCCTTTTTGCTCAATTAAAAGTTCAAGTTCTCCACCGGAAGGTGGAACTTCAAGCGACGTGTTGGTTAGATCAATGCGCCATCCTGCAACCGCTGAGACTTCAAGAGTAGTGCTGACATTGTAATCTATGTTGAAGCCGCTTGAGGATGCAAGCAATGTCAATTCAGCAGTTGTAGTGGCCCATGTGTCATCTGGGATATCTACAACCATGTGTATAGTTTGACTTTCGAAAACATCCAGTCTTGAAGAATTGATAGCATTTGCAGCCCAATTCGAAGCATCATTTCCCTCGTATGTAATTTCGAAATTAGGTGTTAAAGTCAGCAGGTCATCAGTATTACCAATATTTGTCAAATTAATAGTCAAATTTAGTTCTTGTCCGGGAGTGACAAGAATATTCTCTCCCTGTTCAATTTGGATTTCCCACCTATGGTCAGGTCTTGCTTCAATTGTGATATTCGCTTGGTCCGAAATCAGAGGATTGCCGGTGCTAGACCAGTCAAATATTAGTTGGAAATTTTCTCTTGCAGGTACATCTTCAGGAAGTGTAACCCATACTGGGACCATACTAATTCCACCAGGTCCTAGGGTGCGCAATGGGTTACTAATCTCAAAGGTTACATTGGGGGCCTCCGATAGATTCCCAGCAGTGGTACTTCCACTCAACAAGAATGAATCTTCACCATTTCCAGGGTTCTGTAATCGCAGAATCAATTTGGTCCTTTCGCTTACGTTGAAAACCGCACCATCACTTGGAGTAACGACTTCTGCTTCAGCCCTGAAAACCTGCAAGACATGCAAGGAGATGGACAAATCTGTGTGTGATTGGCTCTGCTCAGTTTGGTTGAAGTAGTGACGCATAGGCGGGGCATCTAAAGGCAAATCAAGGTTCAACTGTCCGTTTTGTCCTGTCATTTCCAACATAGTTCCGTTAATGCTCAAATCTCCGTTTGTACTCCAATTCCATCCTTCCTTGAGCATTCCTGCTGCAGACATATCCCATTGTAAAACACTACCTGCATAGTTTGATTCGATGTCCCAACTAAGACCTGTGCTTGGGACGGTGCGAATGTGTGGGATGTCACTTGCCACATCACTTGCGTAAATAGTAACAGAGAAATCTTCACAAATTTCTTCTGAACCAGACCCAATGCACAATGTCAGAGTTGTCGATGTTGAGTCTCCCAGAGTCGATGAGCTAGGCACTTCAACTTCGATAAGGTACTGCTGCATAGCATTCGGTCCTAGTTCTATTCCCCACTGGGTGTTACCAGAATAGTCGACTATTGTAGTGCTTGAACCCCATGAATTAGATGACCACTGCATCTCTGTAGTTTCCTGAGCATTACCTACATTTTCTACCATCAGCCATACATGAGCAACATCACCCGGTCGACCAAATCCTATTCCAGATGGCAGTCCCGTGGCACCCTGTAATGACAGACCTCTTGTCCTTTGAACTTCTAGAGGGAGGGTGACTGTTGTAGAGATACTTTGGTCTTGATCTAGGGTTAGAGTTAGTGGTACTTGAGCATCATCAGAGCCTAATGCATCAGTAGGGACATAAAACTCGAATTCGATTATTTGAGGACTATCTCTCTCGAGATTTAGAGATAGATCTGCACTATTTTTTGGAGCGAAAGTCCAACCAGTTGGTAACCCTGAATCGTTGTAGTTCATTGTCCATGCAGCATCCCTGCTGCCTGTACTGGTCACTGTTATGTTCACGCTTTGCATATTTCCCGGAAGGGCACGTGAAACCTCACTCGGAGTTTGAATTTGAGCAACATGAGGCTCAAGAACAACGAGTGTCGTGCTGTAGTTATCATTGTCCGTTCTGGTCTGAGTTAGATTGTTATTAACATCAAGAATTAATTCAACAGTATGAACACCAAGCGTAGCTTCGATATCGACGCTAAATGTAATCGGGCCTCCTTCTCCAGATGGTGCAGTTGCTTCGGCTATGTTGACTCGATGACGCTTAATTTCGATACCATTCATCATAAGAACGGCATCTACGGGGTCATCGGTATCTACGATTCCAATGTTTGAGTATTGTCCGGAAATCGTTACCATTTCTCCAGGGTCAGGGTCTGTTGGAGTAAAACCAATTCCTCTGCCATCAGCTAGCGGTGCGACATCAGATTTTGCCTCGCTGATTAGTGTGTCACCAACTAATATGTCCAAGTAACCATCACCATCCATGTCTGCAACTGCAGGGGATGCCCACGTACGGTGAGGGACGTCAATAGATGATGACCACCCAATCCCAATGTCTGCAGAAGTTCCGGTGTTGCCATCAAATGCAAAGATTCTCTCGCCATATGCTACAAGCAACTCAGGTTCGTCCTCTCCATCAAGATCGATTGAAATTGGAGCCGAAACAGCAACTTCTCCTTCGTTGTCATTACCGCTACCGCTCTGCAATATTCTAGTCCATTCCCTAAATGGGGGATCTATCGTGATGTCGTGACATCCCGTAACTCCATCTCTGTCTGTAGTTCCTGCACCTGTTGAGAACCATGTGACCCAGCAAACTCTGTCGGTTATACCATCACCAGTCGTATCTACAGGAAGAGGTTCTGCATCTGCATAACCATTTTTTGCCCTAAATCTCCAAATCTCATCGGTGCTTGTTAATTCCATACCAACATATTGAGCACCCATCCCATCATCTCCTCCATTGCTATCTGAAGGAAGAGTCAGAATCATTTCTGGTGGCGCATCAGCATCCAGTTGTGTTATTACAGGCCCGGGTAGTCTTAGTCGGGGAGTGTCGTCGTCGCTATCAGTACCTTGTATGGAGACTCTTTCCCAGTCCAAAGAACCTGTAGGTCCATCAATTCTCCATACCCAGAAATTACCACTATTTTCATCAACAGTAGTTAGAACAACCGAGCCACTGTTGTCATCTAGTGCAGCAAATGCAGGGTCAGATGGATGAGAACCTCGGTCTAGGGCAACTCTCCAATCTTCTTCAGGAGATTGTAACCCTAAAGGCAATGCAACTACTGTTGGTTCGTCATTAGTAGTATCCACGGCTGCAATAATCAATTCGGGCGAACCGTCTAGAGAAAGGTCCGCTAGTAGTGGCTGTGTTACTGCTTCTGGTGCAGTCCACAAGTGTGCATTGTTGATACCTATTCGTAAATCAGCATCTGACCAAGACCATAACTTTTCATTGGAATGACCAGATACGGTCCAACCAGATTCGTCACATGTAATGTCGGGCGACCACAGGTCCACCTCGAGAGCACTATCTGAATCATACACGATTGCGATTTCTTGTTTTGAATCTCCATCCACATCAACAATTACAGGAGTTGAACGAATAACGTCAACATTTCCTAAACTGACTTCCCAAGCAATTTTTGCAGTGTCCCCTTCGATAATCGCTAGATTTCTTTGAGTATTTTCCGTGTATGTTAGAACTGCGAATAGATGGTTTTCACCACATCTTTCCTTAGCGCCTTCTGGCGCTGTAATGGATGCCGACATGTTGGCAATAGCTACACCGTATCCATCTGCACCTTGTCCTGAATCAAATGCAACCCAATTTATCGCAGGAGTCTCGATTGTCGATAAGCCCGAGTCTCCGTGCTCAGGGAGAATTCTTGAATGGCCAGGATCCCTTCCATACTGAGCCCATGGCTGCGATAGCGGGTCCCATGATTCGCTTTCCTCATCATCTGCAGTAGTTGGCATAGGCACAACAATAGTTGAAGCTAGCAAAATCAGCAGCATCAAAACCGCTCTAGATTGCTTACGCATACGCTTCCCCAATAATAGTGGGGCCCTCGGGGTAGTTATGGCTTTGGGCCCTACGGGCCCATCAGAAAGCAATAAATCGCATTGATTTTGATTGCGGAATATCGGCAAATATCGGTTTAATACCCCATTTTGATTGGGGTATGATTCAAATAGGGGTCGCTGGTGGCGTGAATGACTTCGGTCACTTCTCTCCCGAGGCATTGCCGGTGAAGGACGGATGAGGCACAGCACCTCAATCGTCCTTTGGTAATAATCCGGGCGAGATAAAAGAGGTGAAAAAATGTACAAAGTTGTCACTAAAGAGGACACCATTCGTATCCCAGCGGAGTATATCCGCAAGGATAAGTCACTAAACGAGCATATCGACCGATTGGCTGCATCTGCGTTTGAAGGCCGATTTGATGACAATAACCGCTTCGTTTTGGTAACTTCAAACCATGAGCCTATCGACAGAGGACGAATCATTCACGGCGATGGTGCAATCTATCAAAGAGTTCGCTTCGATGCTGTTCTATTTTGCATTGATGACTACGAAGTTGTCGAGGGGGCAGTTTCTGAAGTCAATGACTTCGGTGCATTCGTAAGAATCGGTCCGATGGAAGCGCTTCTTCACAAGTCGCAAATTATGGAAGACCACGTTGACATTAATGCTGGCATGGGACTCCTAGAAGGTCGCCAAAGCGGCCGCAAGTTAGGGGTTGGAAGCTCAGTTCGTGCAAGAATTGTTTCACTGTCGCCCGATACTAGCGATCCACGTCGCTCGAAGATTGGTTTGACTTGCAAGCAAACAGGTCTTGGAAGCCACGATTGGATTCACGAGGATCAAAATTGAATTAGGAGAGGAAATAAATGCCAAAAAACCCGTTTGCATGTAACGAATGCCACATTATACTCGCCGATGGCGTAGACCAATGTCCAAGTTGTCCTTCCTCTCCAGTTTCATCGGATTGGACTGGATATGTTGTGATAATGGATCCAGCACGCTCCGAAATAGCAAAGCGCCTTAACATCGAACATCCCGGAAATTACGCACTCAAGGTGAACATCCGCTGAAGGAGGAATCGAAATGGAAATTATTGACCGTAAGGAAAACCCACTATTGAATAGAGTCGAGATTGAATTCCGCTGGAATCACGAAGGTTCGGCAACTCCTTCTCGCGCAGAAATGCTGAATGGAATTGCTTCTATTGAACCAGGTTCTAAGCGTGACTTGATCGTAATTAAAGATGTAAAAACCAGATTTGGAATGGGTTCTACAACTGGTGTAGGACTGGTTTACTCTGACAAGGAATCTATGAAAGTTGAGCCGAGTTACATGCACGATAGATATTCAGGTCTGCGTACAGAAAAAGCTGAACCAGAAGAGGAATCTGCCACAGAATCCGAAGATGTTTCTGGAGGTGAGGAGTGATGTCCAGTCCAAACGCTAGTGCAAAATGGTCCAAGTATGGCGTAGAAGACGGCAAGTTGGTCCGCAAGGCTGAGTTCTGCCCTACATGCGGCCCAGGAGTATTCCTAGCAGTTCACAAAGATCGCAAAACATGTGGTCGCTGTGGATATACAGTCAAGGACGAGTAATCACTCAGATTCACTCATGTGGCGACTAAAGTTGCCTTGATTGTCTAGAACCATCCATATACCGTCTTTTTGAATTAACTGGACGCCTAGATCTGCCCTGCGAATTGAATCTCCTCGTAGCATCAGGTCATCTCTCCAAGAGATTATTCTCCAATCATCACCATCGAATGCAGCATCTTGAATTGTACCGCGTAGTTTTCGTGCAACAGTGATTTGATCGTTTTCGAATTCCCATGTCCAACCATCTTTAGACGAAAGAAGGAATTTTTCTCCATGATTGAAAACTTCCTCCAAATCGCATTCAATATCAAGAGATTTTTCGAATAAAATTTCACCATTAGTAAGTGAAATTTTGCGATACTTACCTCCTCGCGTCCATACCACTACATCATCCTCTAGGATTGAAATTGCTGTGATATCATCTGACCTTGGAGGTGTTTTTTCTTTAGATTGGAAAAGAGGTAACCTCCATATTTCATTGTCTTGTGAGTCAACACAATATAGCCCCCGCATCCAAAGAGCGAAGATTATTTTGTCATCCTTAGCACTTAGAGCCAAAGGTTCTGCATCTACAATGTGGCACCAGGTTGAACCAGCAACCATTGTAGTATTACGATTCAACCTAAGTTCAGCCTTTGTCACACCATTTTCCAGTTTTTCAGTTAGTGGAAGTAGGGCCATTCGAGCTAATCTTAATTCGTGTTCAACCCAAGTTGCCACCAATCCTTCATCACACATTGCCGCATGAGTAATGTCGGTTGGAAACGGATTCGCAGTATCTCCATCAATCGTAATTCCACCATCGACATCGATGATTA
This sequence comes from Methanobacteriota archaeon, assembly GCA_002709705.1. GTDB lineage: Archaea > Thermoplasmatota > Poseidoniia > Poseidoniales > Poseidoniaceae > MGIIa-K1. The sequence continues at coordinate 10,514 of PAQE01000041.1, forward strand.
TTTCGCGCCCCTCATGTTGGAAAATCTTCCATGGAGAGCTCTGCATGAAAGTGCCAAGGGGTGGGGGAATGTAACAATTCCTTCAATAATCATCATCCTTACGCCATCTCATGGTCAGCCTGATTCTGGTTTCTGGAGGGGACATCGCTTCAACAAATCAAGCCGATGAATTGCTAAAACTATGTGAGTGGCAAAAGTTAGAATGCGTTGAAGGAATGCCTGCTTACTCATACAAGCATGCTCGAATGTGGTGGGTTGAAGATGGTTGTTTATGGGAAGATGATCTTGACAAAAGATGGCAAATAGCTACTGGTGAAATACCAAGCGAGATAATTTTCCCATCCCGGCATTCTGCCGCCAGTGGTAATGCATCGCTTACTTTGCATCCAATCGGAACTATGCAAGTCCCGCATGACCAAATTCCTGCATTCGGCGGCAAGGCGGCAGACTGTCCACCTCCTAATCCTAGAATTGCCTCATGGTGGCGTGAACTAAATCGGGTTGCAGAAAATATGGAGGGTTTTGACTTATCTCTTGAAACAACCCATCATGGTCCGTGGATTGAAACTCCGTCATTATTCATCGAAATTGGATCTACTGCAGAAACATGGGGTCATACGGGGGCCGCTAAATTACTCGCTGGAATAATTTATCGAGGTTTAGGTCTTGATGGAGGACCAGGTTTAGGAAACTGGCAAGGAGAAGGCCGAGTAGTGGTAACCTTGGGAGGTGGACATTATGCACCGAGGGGCAATCTTTTGGCATCCCATGAAGATGTTTGGATTGGTCACATGCTGGCAACTTATGCCCTACCATTTTCGAAAGATGAAAATGAGAACATAAGCGGTATGTGGGAAAATAGCATACGTAAAGCAATATCCTCAACCAAATTAGCATTCCCGGGTGGAGAAATAGTCTGTAGTATGGACAAAAAAGCGTTCAAGGGTTGGCAACGCCAAGCCATAAGAGACCTGCTAGAGAAATTAGATGTGCCTTTGCTTAAGAGCGCCGAAATCATAGGATGAAAACGGTCAAGAATCTCCTTCTCTAGCATTGAGCATGGTCGGCCGATTCTCGCGCATGGTGGTCGCAATGACCATCAGGATGCCACGTTGGTTTGTTGGATGGGTTAGTCGACGATATGTAGCTGGTCCAAAATTAAATGATGCTGTCAAAGTAATGCATCGACTTTCAAAAGAAGGAGCATGTTTCACCATTGATGTCCTTGGTGAAGAGATAAGTTCCATGGAAGAAGCGACATTTTTTCTGGAAGAATATAAGCGAGTTGTAACAGCAATAATCGACAATGATTTCGATTCAAATCTGTCAATAAAACCCACTGCATTTGGACTGCTACTGGATAGAGACAAAGGGATTGAGAACATCGAAACTCTAGTAAGAATGGCACACGGACATGATATGTTTGTAAGATTGGATATGGAAGACCACAGAGTTACTGACGACACTATTCAAGTCATGTTAGAAATGCATGAAAAAGGTTTGACGAATGTCGGAGTTGTGCTACAGGGCAGACTATTGCGCACTCTAGATGATATACAATCAATCAAAGAAAAATTAGGACCAAGTGCTGACTACAGGATTTGTAAGGGAATATATCTCGAGCCTGCTGATATCTCTCATACTGACCGTCAACCAATTATTGATGCCACCAACCGATGTATCGATGCTATGTTGGATTCTGGAGCGTATGTTGGAATTGCAAGTCATGATCACCCTGTAATCAACCATACTCTTTCTGCTTTAGAAAAAAGAGGAATGGGGCCAAATGCTGATGATCCACGTAAGAACGCTGGACCTAAGAGAAGACAGAAAGGACCAGGATATGAATTCCAAATGCTTCTAGGCGTCAGAGGTCCACTGCGACGAAGATTATGTGCAAAGGGCCATAGGACTAGAGTCTACATTCCCTACGGGGAAAAGTGGTATGAGTATTCAATTCGAAGACTGAAAGAGAATCCGACTATTGGGACCCAAGTTGCTAAAGCGTTCTTGATGCCATGGACGAACAGGCCATGATTAATTTCGCTTCTTTTTTTGACGGCGACCTTGTCTCTGTTGCTTTGGCTTACCAGATTTTTCTGCATCCGGAACTACTGGATTCGGGTTGTGTCCCAAACGTCCCTCTTTCCAAGCCTGGCGTCTTTCACGGGGAGTTCTAGGAATATTCTCTTCGGGACGTGGAGGCTCATGCAAGTATATTCTCTTGATGTCATGGGCTGGCACTCTACCAGTCATCGTTCTTCCAGCACCTGTATGAATAGCTCTAATTTTCCACTTTGAACCATCGTGTTCCATTATGGAACCTGCTTTGAACATCTTTTCCCTTTCGACAAAAATGAAGTCGCTATCTGAAAATTCTCCACGAGTTAGGGTTAGTCTGACCATTACTACATCGGACCGGACTGCATTTGCTCTTCCTATCTTTGATGCGACTAATTTTCTGCGTGAATTACCGGTTTTTGTTTCTACACGATTAATTTCCCAACTGGCATCATCGTGCTCAAAAATATCTCCTACATGCAATTCTTCATCATCATCGATTTCAATTTCAGCAACTCTTGAATTTGCGCCTTCGCTCAAAATGAATGGTATTGTAACTGGGCGTGGTGGACGTACTTGAAGCGTGTGCACATGCCCACACTCTTCACACTTTAGCAAGTAATCAGTTCCTTCTCCTGCCTTCTTTTCCTTAAGAATTTCATGTCCGCAAAATTCACGACAACCGGGGCAATCTGTGACATTTTCGACTAACTCTTCATCGACGTAATCGTCATCCATGTATTACCCTCCATTATGACGGCCATGCCAGTCACCTTTGAGTCTGTCGGCAAATGCGAAGTCTTGTCAACTGGTGTCTAGAGCGCCACATATGCGCGAGGAGGCATTGGTGGCGATTCTAGCTGCCGACAAGGAACTGTCTCGTGATGAGCCGGAGGTTGCTGCGAATATTGGGCTACAACTCGAGCACATGGGATTAACAACTTGGTCAATTTCTGTTCGTCGTAGAATTAGAGATGCGATTGCTAGAGTTTCTCCAAAAAACATTATCCAAACTGGAGCAGGGATTGGTCATCTATCTGCTTGGATTCTTGATCACTTTGAGGGAAAAGAAGGATTAGAAAATTTTCAAATTATCGAAGAAGGAAACAGATTTGCTGTGATCCTAACACGTCTTTGTCAGAGATATTCTTCTGTTTCTACTAGCATTAAAGTTGGGTCTCCAGGTTTGCTTGCAAGTGAACTGAAAGCATGGAAGATTTCCAAAGTTGGCGACTCTCCAATGTTGGAGTCTGCTGAAGCGATAATTGTGGATGCTCCGATGGAGAGATTAGCTGATGATATCAATGCGATGTTGCCACTTTTGAGTAAAAACGGAGTGTTGTTTACTGTTGAACCTAATCCTCCTGTTGGCGATAGAGATGAAGGTGATGCAGAAGTTATTGGCTTCAACAAATGGATGGAATTGATTCGTGAGACGAATGAGTCATATCATCTGGCTTTTGCACCGCTATTTGGTGGTACAATCGTGGCTTGGCTACCTAAGAACTAGGAGCCGCAGCTTGGATTAAATCATCCATTTGCAACATGCCATATCCATAATGGTCATCATGGTTATCTTGACCACTACTTTTCTTTGATGAGTCTGCAATCCACTGTTTTAGATTGTCCAGCATTGCTGTTCCTCCGTCCTTTAATTCGGGATGTGCTTCAAACATTAGAGCAACTGCTCCAGTGACATACACTGTTGCTGCACTTGTCCCGGAAGAAAGACCCCAATTGTCTCCTAGCATAATTACTGGAACTTTGTGTCCAGGAGCGACAACTTCAGGCATTTCATCTGGGCTGTTTCTAGGTAACATCGGCGGCCAAATCCTGCCATTGTTGTCTCCTATCGAAGACCCTTCCCACAAATTTCCATTTACATCAACTCCTCCTACACAAATTACTGTGTCGACTATACCCGGTGATGATACATCGCCATCGTCATTTTTCCCATCATTGCCGGCGGCAGCAATCACCACTATTCCGGCATCATACGCATTCTCGACGGCGTCTTCTACTGCATCTCCTAATATGATAGAAAACCCAGATGCATTGCCTCCTAAAGATAAGGAGATGATGTTAACATTCTTTGATACACACCAATCAATAGCCTGGGCGACTGTTGCGTCATCCCCGTCGCCACCTCCTGACAAGGCTTTAGCAACATACAAATTCACATCGATCGCAAGTCCAGTCAGGCCTCCATCTGCAACCAATATTCCTGCCATCATTGTCCCGTGGCCATTGTCATCATACGGATTAGACTTACTTCCAATGAAGTCAGACCAATCAGCTAGGTTAAGATTTGACAAATCAGAGTGAGTCATGTCAATGCCAGAGTCCACCATGCATACATCAACACCATTTCCTGAAAGATGGTCCACAGAATTATACTGAACAAGTTTGTCAAAATCTTCTTCCTTTTCGAGTACAAGAGCAGTTGGTCCAGAAAGACTAATTTCACCTGTAAAAATCATGTATGCAAAAACTCCTGCAGCGATCAAAATCACCCCAGTGGCAATGATTGTTATCTGTTTTATGAAATCTAAATCGCTTTCCAGTTCTCCATCTGGGATTTCTGGCATTGGCTGCATGTGTTCACCCCAGCGCTTCTACGGCTTCAACGAGTGTATCTGCAAATAGTTTGACTTCATCTTCGGTGTTATACAAATATGCACTGGCTCTCAAGGAACCTCTGTCAATTCCCTTTGCATTGAACCAGGAATGGACACAATGCATTCCACTGCGCACCATCACGCCTGCTGCTTCATCCAGTAGTATTGCGATGTCGTGGGCGTCTATATTGTCCAAAAGTATGGAGCAAATTCCACCACGCTGGGCAGGGTCTTCAGGACCAATAATTCGTAATCCATTCACATCTTTCAGAATTGATGTCATTACACGATTTAGGGAAACCTCGTGTTCATGAACAGCATCCAAATCAATTTTTGAAATGTAATCAATTGCTGCACTTGTCCCAAGAATACCAGCATAATTTCCTAGTCCTCCTTCGAATCTTGCAGGAGGCTTTGACCACGTCAATGAGTCATAATGTGAGGTATCTACAGTGCTTCCACCTGATTGTATGGAACGCATTCCTTCGAGTAAATCCATTCGACCCCAAAGCCCACCCATCCCCGACGGACCCATCATTTTGTGAATTGAAAAAGCCATGAAATCGATACCCAAATCTTGGACATCGACCTTCATGTGGGGTGTTGATTGAGCACCATCAATGCAAACTAACGCTCCAAAATCCTTTGCGATTTTTGTTGCTTCTTTGACAGGTGTGGCAATTCCATCTAGATTTCCTACATGAGATAATGATACCATTTTTAGACTGCTTCCAGCCTCAGCACATGCATTTTCAAAGTTCTCTAAATTGAAGGTATTGTCGTCATTTGATTTGATAACTCTGTGATCTATACCTTGTTCTTCTTCGAGTTGTAACCAAGGTACAAGGTTCGAATTATGCTCTCGGTCTGTAGTTAGGACTACATCCCCTTTCTCCCAAGACAGTCCTTTAGCAACTTGGTTAAGTGAGTGAGTAGCATTTTTTGTGAATATGATTTCATTTGATTCTCTAGCATTAAACAACTCAGCCATTTTCTTTCTACAGTCCATCATTTTTCGAGAAACAGTTGTAGCATACCTGTGTACTGAACGTCCTCCACATCCCGGGGATTGCTCGTAGTACGACTTAATTGCTTCAATTACTGGTTTGGGACGTAAAGTCATGCAGGCATTATCAAGGTATACTGGCGGGTTTTCAGTATCAAGTGTAGGAAAATCCTGTCTGAATTGTGAAAACATCACCAAGCCTCCTTGTCAGGGATGTAATCGACCACAGGACTATTTACTCCACAGTTTGAACATGTGTATCTTGTTGGATACTTTTCGTTGCACCCTTCACACGTTTCACCTGCTACGCCTCTGCTGTTGCAATTGGAACTAGCACAATCAACGATTGTTTCTCCATTTTCGTTTTGGCTGATTGGAGCGTTTGCTTCACAAGATGGGCATTCACCTTCCGATGCAAAAATGACACCATCAATCAATAGGTCTGCATCTGCTGCAGCTGCTGCTTTGGTTCGCACCTTCGCACCTTCACCTAGCATTCTTTGAGGATACCAAAGCATGTGCATCAGTAGGTAAATTAGCACAATTCCTGAGATCAGATGGACAAAGTAAACAGCGTAGTCAACGACGTTCCTCTCTGCAATGAAGTGAGCTCCAGACCATCCGTTCAACATCATAGCTAGTACCCAAATTATTACCATAATTGTCCAAGCAAAAAGGCTGTGTTCAGCCATTGCTTCTTCCATCACTCTAACATCTGTATGAACGTGATTTTCTCCCACATGATAATCACGGGTCTCGGTTACTGCCTTCCAAAAGAAGTACGTGAAGAAGCACCCAACAGCAGCCAACATTACTCCCCCTAGGGCATCACCTGGATTAGCACCGATAGGGAAGTTGGGAGCGTTTACATGTAGGAGGACTTGTGATAAGAATATGGATGCCCAGATGATTATGACATTGATTATGTGTCCACGCATCACTGGGAAATTAACTGAAAGTTGAACGAAAAACCATAGCCAAAGAATTCCAGAAACAATTAGTTGAAAGAATGCGAATCCTCCAATCTCGGCTAATCCATCAATGCCTGTAACTTTGGGGTCGCCTCCTGAAAACAAATCTGCAGATACAGAACCAAGAAGAAATGCAAACACTCCAGTAAGCATTGTCATCAAATGTGGTTGTCCCCATTCATGGCGCAGAAGTTTGAACTGGAATTTCCATTCTTGACGGACCTGGTCAACTGTGTTTAGCATAGGATGTAAATCTGAAAACTTCTTTTCTAGAACGATATCTCCCAATCGAAATGGCATTATGTGATGCCCTTCGGCAGAGATTCCAGTAACTCCATTCTCCTCCGCCATGGTATGTGGTGAACGCTCTCCCTTTGAGTCATTTCGGTTGTTTGCACCTCCGTAGGAGGTGTGGTTGAAAATATTGTATTGTTCTGAATTACCTAAGAAAGTGGTTTTATTCTTGAAGGCCCAACCCATTCATCCCAACTAGAATCGAATCCTTCGTAAGTGATGAAAAATGAACCAGTTTCGACTTTTACTACACTGGCATCCCACCAAGCACCCTCCCACTCAACTTTGACGCGCTGACCAACAGAAAAGGGGCTGTTGAAGGGGTGATTTTCAGGCCTAACTTTCCAACCCGTTGGTCCAACAACATAAATCGTATTATTTGTTTCAACTCTTGCAGTCGCCCTTTCATCAAATGAGATTGAAACTACTGCACTTGAATTTACAATTCCTTCACCCAATTTTGGATGATCGTAGGCATATCCACTAATCACTCCATTCTCAAGGAATGCGTCCTTGATTACTACTTCGGGTTTCAATGGATTTTTACTCTCAGTTGAATCCGATGCAACCATGTATTTCACTAACGATCTGTAATCGATTTCCGAATCTAGTTCTATACCCAATTCTGCGAATTCTTCTAGCACATCTTCGACTTGGAGCGGTTCGTCTCCAATCTCAGTCAAAATTCGGAAATATTCTCTTGCAGAAATAGTTCCCGTATTATTTGTATCAAATACTTGGAAAGCTTCTACCAATTCTTGTTCTGCTTCACAATCATGTGCTATGTATTCTTGAACTTCAACAGATGATTCATTTAGCACTTCGATTCTGCCCCATTCAACATTATCTTCTATGTCACCATCGTCAAACTGAATGAAGAATGTATGATTTTCATTCTCTTTCATTATCTTACCGGGATAATAGTGACCGTAGTTTTTCCAATTGACGAAAACTCGGTCTCCGACATTAAATGGTAATCTTGCAGGACGAATTGTTCCTGGTGCTGAACCAATAACAACTGCATTCTTGATTTCGACTAGGTCGGTTTTTGGAACTTCAATCTTGTAAGTCCCGTCTTCATTAATCGCAATAACTCTGCATCGATCTAGCCAGCGCTGATTGGTCGGACTATGGTACTCAACATGATCGCCCAAATTGAATGATTGTGGCAATTCGATTTCGGGAATTGGGGGCGCCTGCGGGACTCTTTGTGCCTCAAGCATTCCCATTTGTTGAAGAGCGGCTATTACTGCTTCGGTGACAACTTGAGGATCATTGTTTATGGTGGTATTGCTAACTACGTCGCCCCCGATGACTGAGTCTTTCATGTCGATGTTGTTCCCTCCAGTTGGGGGTGCTGGAATCCATTCTGTTCCAGTCCACATAAATTTACCATCTGGACTTAGCACTGGGTCGTTCATGAAAGCGCCTAATTGTTGAATCATATCAATTGTACGACAGAGAAAATGAATTCTTTTTGCAACTTCCGGATTAACATTTATACGGTAAATGTTGCAAGGAAAACCATGAAAGATTTGTCAAACATCGGTCAATTAGATGATGGGAAATTTACTGCGCCTCCAGAAACGATAGAGATTGATGTCAACTCACTTAGTTCAGATTTTTCATTGATAGAGAGTAATTCCAAACTCTCAAAATCTGAGCCCGAAACAAAATCAAACATCCTTTACATCATGATCATCTGTAGTTTTATTTTGGCACCTGTATCAGTAATCGAAGATGTATGGTTGACTCAGACAATTGATAGAGACGAATGGGGTGATACGGTATTCACTCAGGAAGTGCATGTTGGATTACGTCAAGTGATGTATGAAACCTGTGTCGACGGCACCGATTGCGAGTATTCTGACCAAGAAAACTTTGGGGATTTATATGACATGTGTATGGACGAGATTGAAAATGATGATG
>PAQE01000042.1 GCA_002709705.1 Methanobacteriota archaeon
CTCTAGGGTCTAGCAATGAAGGCGAATTTCCGTCTGATGGCCGTGACCTTAACACTACTGAGCGCTAGCCTTGCTGGTTGTCTTGGAGGCGATGATTCAAGCTCGAGTGAATACTCTGGGCCGATCAACCTAGTAGTGTTCTATGATTCAACTTCTGGTATGATTGAAACCTCGGTAAATAACGGGCAGCAGGGCCCTACCACTGGTGTTGAATTATCCTTTGATTTTGCTGACAGCACATCAGATGATGGCTCAATAACAAAAATCATGCTTGACCCTGATGATGGCTCAGACCCAATTGAAGCAGACCCCTCCGATGATGCAGTCATTTCTTACACTTGGATGACACATGGCGTATTCGAAATCACACTCTCTGCAGAGGATGATGAAGGAAACTCTCACAGTATCGAAGTAAGTATCAGAATCGATATGCACATTGTTTGGACTGAATCTAACACCGCATCATCCGCGATGAGTTTCGATGTTACACCTGACTGCGAAGATGGAGAGCCCCTCGCTGATAGAATCACAATTTCATCAACAGTAGAAAACCCAACTAGCGGCGGATGGTTTGGAGGAGGAGCAAACTCGGACGTAACATGGACTCTTCTCAACCCTAGCGATGAAGAAATCGCGACCAACAGTGGAACTGTGGGAGATGGACAAGCTCAGACATGGGACTATACCTCGAGAGATACCGTTGAAGGATTATGGAAGATAAATATTGAAGTCGCCGAAAATGGTGACGATGTAAATGTCAACAATGATGTCACTATCGCATATGCAGAAGGCACTGAAGACGCTGTCAACCCTCGAACAGAGTGAAAGTAAAGTGAAAGTAATCTGCAACCTTGCAGTACGCTATTCAGAATGCATGGATTCATTAGTCTCCACTTTCAGAGTTGAGATATGAGACCTTCATTCTTTGATATACTTAGGCTAGTTGGTTGAGTTCATGGCAGCAAAGAGCAAGTCAAAGAAGCAGAAAGAAGAAGAGTCCCCTGATACAGAGGTAATTACAATGGAGGAGCAACTAGAACCGGAGATTAGCATCGACGACCTTCCAGGCGTAGGTCCAGCAACAGCTGAAAAACTACGTGAGGCAGGTTTTGATGAGTTACTAGCACTCGCAGTAATGAGTCCGCCAGACCTAGCAGAGCAAGCCGAATTAGGTGAAGCAGTTGCAGGCAAGATTATCCAGGCAGCTAAGAAAATGGCTAACATCGGTGGCTTCGTTTCAGGTACTGCACTACTAGAGCGTAGAAGAGAAGTTCAAAAATTATCCAGCATGGTTCAATCAATAGATGATCTACTTGCAGGAGGATTTGAAACACAATCACTGGTTGAAGTGTACGGAGAATTCGGATCTGGAAAGACCCAAATCGGACACCAACTAGCGGTAAACTGCACCATGCCAATCGAACAAGGTGGATTAGATGGCGATGTATTCTACATTGACACAGAAGATACCTTCCGTCCTGAGAGAATTACTCAGATGGCACGTGGTCACGGTCTAGACCCAGAAGCAGTCCTAGAGAGAATTCACGTTGCAAGAGCATACAATTCAGCACACCAAATGTTGCTAGCTGAAGAAATCAAGCGTATGAGCAGAGGAATCAATGTCAAGATGATTATTGTAGATTCTCTAACAAGCCACTTCCGCGCAGAATTCGTAGGAAGAGGAATGCTAGCAAACCGCCAGCAAAAACTCAACAGGCACTTGAAAGACCTGAAGCAACTTGCTGATGTCAACAATGCACTGGTCCTAGTCACTAACCAAGTAATGAGCAAGCCTGATGCAATGTGGGGAGATCCAACCAAGCCTATTGGTGGACACGTACTAGCTCACGCATCAACTTTCAGACTATACTTGAGAAAGGCGAAAGGCGGTAGAAGAATTGCACGTCTAGTTGACTCTCCAAACCTACCAGATGGTGAATGTGTTTACCAGGTCTGTGAAGACGGTCTCCGCGACTGAATAGTGGTTGAACAATCGCCTTCTCACCCCTTTGGGGTGGCGGCACCTTCAAATTAGGTGCAAATAGGATGCGGCATCATGCGACATCTCATCGAGCGCGTTCTCGAGCTTGCTGAAGAAGAAGAAGGACCAACAATTCGACCTACTAGCGTTGAAGAAATGGAATCCAATGATGCCGAGTTAAGACGTCTATTGGAATCACTACAACCTAGAATTAGAGTGTATGGAGTTGGTGGTGCAGGCTGTAACGCAGTAAGTCGTTTACACGAAGAAGGATTATTCGAAAATCGCTATGTCACAGGACATGCTATCAACACAGATGCTCAAGCGTTACTGATGAGCCCTTTGGAAAACAAAGTCCTCATCGGAAGGACTGCAAGAGGAAGAGGGGCTGGGGGAGATCCTACCAAAGGAGAAGCAGCTGCATTGGAAAGTGAAAACAATCTGAGGAAAATCACCGAGGATACTCAATTAGCAATTATCACAGCCGGAATGGGCGGAGGCTCTGGAACTGGTGCAGCAGGACACATTGCGCGTCTAGCCAAAGAGCAAGGTGCACTAACAGTCGCCGTTGTTACCTATCCATTCAATTCAGAAGGTACGCTACGCAAGCAAAATGCTGAGTGGGGTCTTGAAAGACTTCGTGAGTACTGCGACACTATACTTGTGATTCCTAATGAAAGACTACTAGAAATTGAAGGAGTCAGAGATCTTCCCTTGGCTAGCGCATTCCGTGTCGGTGACGAATTATTGGTTAGAGCAATTACCGGTGTTACCGAATTACTGACAACTGATGGTATGGTTAATCTTGACTTTGAAGACCTTAAGGCTGTTATCAACTCCGGTTCTGGCGTTGCAATGATTGGTCTGGGCGCTGCTAGTGGACCTGGAAGAGCTGAGGCTGCAACACTAGAAGCATTGCATTCTCCGCTACTGGACTTGGATGTATCAGATGCGCGTGGCGCATTAATCAACGTAGTTGGTGGCTCAAACCTGACTCTAGGAGAGGCAGAGAAATGTGCAAAACTGATTCAAGGTAAGGTTTCAGATAATGCTAGAATTATCTGGGGCGCTGCTGTTGACGAAAGTTTGGGAGAAGACATCAGAGTTATGCTAGTTCTAACGGGTGTTCGCTCTGATCAGATTCACGGTGCTAGTGAAAATAGGCAATTGAGGGCTCTAAAATCCCGAAATATCGAGTTCGTGAATTAATCCTTAATTGCATAGAATGCTAGAATGATTAGAGAAAGAATTCCAATTGCTCCAACCGCAAGTTGGATACCAGTAACCTCTTTCCCTGATAATTCAGGAGTTATGATTTCGCCAGTGTAATTTGGACCTGGTATTGCTAAAGACTGTGAATTCCATTCATCACCATTCACATTTCCATTCCCATTAACCGCATTTCCATGAATCACAAATGTAGCGAGTTCATCATCTGCTTCTGGAGCTGTCCACACAACTTCCCATTGGCGTCTATCATTGATTTCAGTAGTGTGTGTATAACCACCATCCATGACCTGCCAGCCCTCTCCAATTAATTCTCCATGAGATATAACCACTCTAAAGCCGCCTTGAACGTCGTTTAATTCAACTGGAGATTGAATGGTTAAAGTTAGATTGTATTGCATTGAGGAATTGTAAATCTCTGGCAACCCGCTTAGATTTACAATTGTGGTGTCATCCGAGCCACCATGGCACAAGCAGCCATCGTCTGCCCTATCTCCAATTCCATCAGGCAAAGCCTGACTCTGCCCTATGAGAGATAGCAGTACTGCTAGTACTATCACCCTCTTCATAACAGTCCCTAAAGGCGCTCACTTTCAAGTTTAATCGTTATACGATACAACGAATGAAAACTATCGAAAATTGTTCATTTTCAAGGGTGCATCAATACATGGTTTCAATTACTATGAGACCTTTGATATTTTTAGTGAGTACTATGTTACCCTTTGAAACAAATGACTTGCCACAGGAAGAAGAAGAAGATATTGACCCGTTTGCTGAACTAGAAATCGGAACAAAATCGTACAACCAAACAGATAGTGATGCTCTAGCAGCATTTACCGATGATGACCCATTGTCCGCTTTTGCCGGTGGTGATGTAAGCGAAGACGTTGTTATTTCCTTTGAGGAAGATGATGTTCCTGAAATTGAAAATTCTAGTACATCAAAAAATAACCCTTCAGAAGCAACATACAAGCTTCTTCTGGAGACTGTTTGGGTTGATGATATTCTAGATCCCTCAGAGGTTCAGCTATTAGCAAGGAAAAGAGGTGAACTCGGACTTTCATTTGAGAGACATCTTCAGTTAGTTCGAGAAATCATCGGAGGCTAATTGATGGCCCCTACCCCTTTCGAGCACGGCCTAGCATTAGCTTGGTCTGATGGAGCACTGTCACGAGATGGTGCGATAATGCTCGAAACTTTGCAAAAGCAACTAGGGTTGAGTGACGAAGAAAGAGCGGTTCAAGAGCAAGCTTGGTTGTCTGAAATGTCAAAGAACCAAAGGAGGTCATTCGGTGATGGAGACCAAATCCTGAGAGAATGGCTAGAAGGTTTAGATGATAGAGCGAACTTAACAACCAGCGCTCGGGATATGGGTAGAGCTGCGCTTGATGTAGGACTATCTAAAACAGCCTGGGCAGATGCCTACCAATTCGCAGATGGCCTTGGTCTTGGAGAGGATTTAGCATCTGGAGTTTGGCTAGAGAAAGAGGCTGAGCCCCTTGACGGTTGGCCCGCGGCCCTAGACCCGCTGGCGATAATCCTAGGATTAGTAATCTCGGTTCCTAAAACCGTGGCTTCTCAACCAACACAATTGGTTGAAGGAGATGCTTTTGTGATTATAGATCATTCAGATGCTCAAGCAAAATCTCTGTCTTGGATGCCGGAATTAATCCCTGTAGTCAACGAGAAATGTGCTTGGGGCTGGAAGGGTGGAGATAAAGTTTCAACCACTCCCCCTAACAAAGACCTAGTGTACTGTAGTTCAGTAGTTCTTGCCTGGATTCGACGATTGGTTGCAATGCGCCATCAAAGAGGAGAAAGCGGCCTAGAAGAATTGCCTGATGGATTCCAAGTTATGCCCTCATCTGCTGAATTAGAAAGTGATGGAAATAATCTGAAATTGTCAATGATTGTTGACTTGGGTGATCACGGATTAGTTAGGCCATGGGCTAGCGTCAAAATAGATGGTGAAATCACTGTCAACCCCGCTCCTGAAGGCATAGGTCCTAACTGGGTCAAGATTCATGACGGCTTGGCCAATGTCATTGTAACAGCGCTTGAAACACTACCCAGGCAGTTACTGCAAGCTGTAGGTTTGCAAACTGATTGCGTCAATATTTCTATCCATGAAGGATGGATTACTCACGACTTGAGTGAATGATAACTTCGAATGTTATCTTACAATCATCCCGCAAACTGTTAGAAACACTGCAGTATTTTTCGTGAGATTTGTGTACAACTCTTTCAACCAATTTTTTTGGAACGTCGCCTACTACATGATACACCATGTGGATTGAAGTGAAATATCTAGGAGATTCGTCGTTGCGTGTTGAATCCATATCAACCCAGGCCTTGGAAAATTCGCGCTCTTTCAGTCCGACCACAACATCGACAATTGAGCAGGCTCCAACCATCTGCAAAGCAAGTTGCATGGGACTTGGGCCTTCTTCCCAATTCATCTCAATACGCTGACCGTTAGAATTAATTCCAACCATATTTTTACCGCCAGTCCACTCAACTGTTCCTTGCATAGATGCCCCAACCCCCTCTATAAGATGAAACCACCGTTGACCGCTTTGTTGATGAAGGGGGTCAAGTTGGGACGTAACGAGCACCATGTCAGGAAGCCCAATTACGATGGAAAACGGAGTTCTAGTTGTACCAGATAACCCAATTGTTCACTATATCGAAGGGGATGGTATCGGAGTTGATATTACCCCTGTGATGATTGAAGTTGTAGATGCTGCTGTTGCAAAAGCCTACTCGGGTACGAAATCGATTACTTGGAGTGAAACGCTGGCTGGAGAAAAGGCATTCAACAATACAGGAGAATGGTTGCCAGAAGCAACACTGGATGCAATGCGAACAGGATTAGTTTCTATCAAAGGGCCTCTAACTACTCCTGTCGGTGGCGGCATTCGCTCACTAAATGTAGCTCTAAGGCAAAAGTTGGACTTGTTCGCATGTGTTAGGCCTGTTCGCTGGTATGAAGGAACTCCTTCACCTGTTAAATCTCCTGGCGATGTGGATATGATTATATTCAGAGAAAACAGTGAGGATGTTTATGCTGGAATTGAATGGGAAGCAGGTTCTCCTGAGGTCGCCAAAGTGATGGATTTCCTAGTCAATGAGATGGGAGTAGACAAAATTCGATTCCCAAATACTTCTGGAATTGGAATCAAGCCAATCAGCCAAGAGGGGACTGCCAGAATCGTGCGCGCTGCGATTCAATACGCTGTCGATAATGACAAAGACAGCGTTACACTAGTTCACAAAGGTAACATCATGAAATTCACTGAAGGTGGATTCCGTGATTGGGGTTACCAGTTAGCTAAAGATGAATTTGGTGCAACTGAATTGGACGGTGGACCATGGTGTACATTTGAAAATCCTAATACAGGAAATACAATTACAATCAAGGACGTTATTGCTGATGCTATGCTTCAACAAATTATCACTCGACCTGCGGAATATGGAGTCCTTGCAACCATGAATCTGAATGGCGACTACATCTCCGATGCTTTGGCAGCACAAGTTGGAGGAATTGGTATTGCTCCTGGTGCAAATATTAACTACGATTCGGGTATTTCTATCTTTGAAGCAACACATGGTACTGCTCCAAAATATACAGGACAAGACAAAGTAAACCCAGGCTCGCTAATCCTGTCAGCCGAAATGATGCTTAGGCACATGGGTTGGACTGAAGCCGCTGATCTGATTGTTAGCGGAATGGAAGGAGCAATCTCTGCAAAGACAGTGACTTACGACTTCGAGAGATTGATGGATGATGCTGAACTACTTTCATGCTCAAAGTTTGGCAAAGCAATAATCTCCCATATGTGAGATGTTTAAACTTCAAATCCAAGAGTTCAGATTTCGGCTGTTTGAAATAACTCCGAATCCAAATCTTTCATCGATTGCCCTAGCGACTAATGCGAAATCAGAATCTTTTGTAGCAATCAATATGCTACCAAGCTCTCCCAATGGACGGCTTGCCATCGCGGTACACAAACTCATCAAGGTTTGATCAGCTGTCTCAGGGTAGATGTCCTTCCCGTCAATTACAGTGCGCAATGGTTCGCTATGTATTCGTTTCATAGCAGTTATTTCGTCGTAGACTTCAGAATGTTCGACTAAGAATCTCTTTAGTTCTGCACGAATTTCTTCATCTTCTGCCTCGTCTTCAATATGCAAATCAAGCGGTTTCCATGTTGAGAAATCTGAAATCACTGCTTTGGCTATATCGACTAGTGTATCCTTATTGAGAGCCTTTGCTAATTCTTCTTCTGAAACCAAGGTGTCTGCAAATCTATCTCTAATCCTTCCAACATCAGCAGCAATAGAAATCAACTCACTTTGAACCAACTTTGGAAGCCACAGGTGAATTATACCCTCTTGTGCACGGTGCTTGAGAATTCTATGGAAACTCCCTCTTCCACCAATATCCAGAGATGCTTCTGAGCTTATTCCTAATTCTTCAGAGATCCGATATTGCAGTTCATCAATCAGAATGTTGGTGTCAACAATGACTAGAGGAGATAATGATAGATGGCGCAAATACGCCCTCTGTTTGATTGGTAAATTATGTCGGTGAGTTGCAAACAAACTTCTCTCTGCATCTGCTAATCTCTTGATATCCAGAACATTGAATTTGCCAGAATTTTGTGCTCGCTCGAGTAGCATCAAGCCTTCTAATGGCTTTTCAGCAGATGCTTCTAGAGCGATTTCATATATTTCCTCGCCGGAAGGATCGTGCATCATTGCTTGTGCATAACGGTTCTCGAATGTATGACGATTCCTACGTCTCTCTCTCTGTAGAGAATTCAGCGCTGCTTTCACTCTTCCAGAGAATGGTTCCCTAGGTAGAGGTCTTGGATGAGAACTTGGATAATTCCTCAGCATATCGAGTTCTTCTTCAGAATGTTTGACTCTGGGCACCTTTTCGAACTTACCAAATTGATTTTCCTGTTCAACCATCTCGGTTCGCTTTACGAAGTTGGTTAACATTCTCGTAGCTTCATCGGTGTTTCGCTTGTTTGCTGCAACATGAGAAACATTGAGATATAATTGGAATCTCTTGGTTAGAGCCGACTTTAGTGCAGGCTCTTGTTCCAGCAAAGACACTGCTTCTGACCATTGCTCCGCATGAGCAAGGTGAATCAATGCCTTACGATGTAGCAAAATCTTGTGCTCGTAATCGAAGTCTTCGTGATCGCCTGCACGCTTGTAATCTCTAGCTGCATTCAACTCGTCATTATTGCTAACATGCATTGCGGCTCTTGCTAATGTATGCCACGGAGATTGAGGATCGTTCTCTTGATACCATGATACCAAATTGGTCAATCCAATATCATACTCAAGGACTAGGTGACGTACTGCTTGCATCATTGGCATAGCTGTAACTTCTCCTGAAAGAAGACCGTCAAGTAATTCAACGACGCCCTTTGATTTTCCAGTTTGTAGCAACCATGATGCTCTATTCAAACGCAAAGTATCTATCACAGCATTGAATAATCTTGATTCAACATCGGTCAATTTTGCTTCACTAACACTCTTGACAAGATTGTCTAATACTTTGGAATCTGCAAGGCCATCGCCGCCATCTTTCAGTGCTTGCTTGCAGTTGTTGAATGCCTTGATCCCATTTTTGTCAAGGGTTTCTACCACCCAATTATCGTCAGATTGTGCTGCACCATCAAGCATCAAAATTAGACCTCGGCTAGCTGCTGAAAATGCACTAGGTACTTCCGCATCTTCTACAGTCGAAAGTGCATTTCTTCTAGCTTTTCTAATTGTAGAGAAATCCCAACCTTTCGTCTTGGCAGGAAGAAGGTGGACAACCAAAAGAGTCGCATGTGGATGGTCGATAGAACGTTGTTCCTCGACAAACAATACCTCTGCTAAGCGCGTTAAATCTAGGCCGCGGGTGAACAAGTCTATGGATGCCTCAATTCCCAATGATGCGCCCATATCATGCATTCTGCGAGCGGTGGCTAAACGCAGAGTTTCTCCAATTTCATCGTCTGTGACAATTTCTGATAGGGATTCTTCTGCTAGGTTTTCAATTTGTGATGCTAACCAAGAAAACGCTTCTTCGCCCAACTTTTTAACGATTGGAATCAGAGTACCCATATCTGCATCTGGCTCAACAGTTTGTGATTTCAGTAATTCAATCGCATCTTCTGACGAACCTTCACGAACCAATGCTGAAAGTTTCAACCAAGTTAGAGATTCTCTTTGCTGTGGGGTACTAATCATCTCTAGACCCTCTTGAATATCTGTACTTGAAAGGCCAGATATTTCGGAAGGCATCTGCCTCCAAGCCTCTTGTTTTCTTGCAAGAGATAACTCATCATCACCTGTCAGTGATCTAGATTTATTCCAATCACTGGCAATTCCATTTCTCAATTGAACCAAATCTGTGAAAGCATCGGCTAAATCTGAATCTGATTTAGCTAATTCTTTTAGCGAATCAGTGGCGTCATTTCCTAGATGTATATTCAGAAGAACGCTAATTATCGAAGCATCGCCTTCTAGATTTTCTAATCCTGTAATGTCTCTCAAACCTCGCTTTCCTTTAACCTGAGCTTTCGCTTTTTGCAATGCCATCTTTACTGTTGCATCAGAAGATCTGTTTTCAAAAGCGGCAAGTGTGTTTGCTAAAGATTTAGAATTCAGAGGATCAATTCGTGCTACATCCATTTCAAAATCATCAGCTTCTTGTTCTTCAAGTTCGGTTTGAGGAAACGCTGCAAATTGTGCAAGAATTGGAGTTGCTTCGGCCATTTTTGACCATGCGGGATGAACACCTTTGCTGGAAGCTTTTTCTCTAAGATCGTCTACTATTTCATCCCAGGAATCGTCCCAGTCCTCGGAAAATAGAGTTTTTCTGATTAGAAGAACCGCTAAGCGATAAGCTACCGGAGAGCCATCATCAATGAGGACATCTTCAGCCTTGGATAACCATTCCATAGGGCTAGAAGCCCCGCGAGAGCCTCTTCGGGTACGCGCTCCTCTTCGTGGCCTCATCATCGAAGGTGATGGCCCATCGTCTTCCTCAGGCAGCTGTACCTCATTCAAACCGATTAACAATAATGATTTCCAGGGCTTGTCAAGTGCTCTCCACTCAGCGGTTTTTGCTACTTTCGATTGACGAGCGCGAGGAGGGAGATTGCCTTTCATCCCAGTATTGAGGCAGGTAGCTAGATTGTTTTCCTGCACCAAACTCACCCCTACGGGGTGATGCCCCTCGTCGGACCTCTTTAGAGCCACCGGCTCTAAAACATTCCAAACAACAATGATAGGGAAGCCCCCGGATTACAAAATAATGGCAACTGCGAACACCATCATCCTACTGCTGCACCCCATTACGGCAGCGGCAATTTTAGCATGGATGTGGTGGCAATATGGCTGGAAAAGAAAAAATCGCGAATTGAAAGGGACTGAGCGCCAAAAGGAACTAGAACGTCACGAAAAAGTTGGAGAAAGAATTCTGCAAGCAGCTATAGTTTCTGTAATGATCGCCTTTGCAGCAAGGTGGTATACGGGCCTTGGTCTCCTTCCTGGAAGCCTTCATGGATTTACAGGCCCCATTGGAATTATTTTGCTGTGGGTAATGGCTCGCTGGGGAAGGAAATCGCGAAAAGACAAGTTGCAAAAAAGGAAGCATGGCAGGGCTGCAGATTTGCTAATTGCTCTGATGTTTTTCCATTCATTCCTCGGATTCCTGTACATTTTCGATGTCGTTGGAACCCCCTAACCATTTCGGGCTCCACCAATTCCATTTGCCCATCAAACGCATGGTTGAAGGGACAACAAGAGCTCTTACAATCGTTGCATCAAGTAAAATTGCAAGAGCGAGTCCAAGTCCTATTTGTTTCAGAATAACTACTGATGATAAGCCGAATGCCAAGAATACGACAACCATAATCGCTGCCGCGCCAGTGATTAGGCGTCCTGTCTTCTGAAGGCCATTTGCTACGGCTTGTGTGTTATCTCCTGTGACTTCCCACTCTTCATGAATCCGAGACAACATTAACACTTCATAATCCATGGATAATCCAAATACTATACAGAACATAATGACGGGGTTTGTGGCTTCAATCGGTTGGGGAGTGAAATTGAGAAGTTCTGAACCGTTACCCCACTGGAAAACGAATACTAACATTCCGAATGATGCTGAAATAGATAGTATGTTCATCACTATGGCCTTGATTGGAATAATCACGCTTCTTACTTGGATGAAAATCAAAATGATTGTCGAGGTAAAAATGAACGCTATTGCTATTGGAAGATTCTCTACGATTGCATCCAAAACATCAACGCTGTATGCAGCGAAACCTGCTACCATCAGTTTTCCTTCATCTCCTACAACAAGTTCCCCCATCAAAGATGAGCGCTCATCACGCACATCATCGACGAAGTTTCGACTATCTGCTCCTGTGATTGGTCCATTCAAAGAGAATACGATATATGTCACGTTATCGGATAAGAATTGGCTTCTGATATATTCCCTAGTTGCTGCATCCTGTGCAGATAGGCTTGAGTTTGGAGTCTGCCAATACTCTACTGCCATCGATTCAGTCACGCCTGGATAAGGCATAGCGTAACCGAAGGTTTCGATCACCCTGTCATCTTCTAACTGAGACGTCATCCATTGATGCATACTGCGAATATTCTGTTCCGATAGTGGGTCTTCACCATCAAAATCAACAACTATTGTAGCAGAGTTTACCGCGCCTTCTGGCCATTTTTCGTCCATGTGCTCGAAACCTACTCTGGTTTCATCGTCAGGCGGCAAAGCGTCTCTGGATGCAATTGAGAAATCTGCTTGCAAGAAAGGCAGGCCTGCGCCTAGGAGAATGATTAGAGTTGGAATCAATACTGCCCATGGCCTATCCATAACAGTGGTTGCAATCTTCGACCAAATCCCTTCTCCATCATCATTTTCAGTACTGAAAGTGGGAAATTTTTCTGCTACATTTGGGATTGCAAGATTAAATCTCGTGTTTATCCATTTAATCAAATTTGATATTGCCGGATAATTTACGCCAGACCCAATGATACATAGCAGAGATGGGAGAACAATTATTGAAAATATCATTGCTACTGTAACAGCAAGTGTTCCGCCAATTCCTAAACTCGGAAGCCCCGTGTTTTCAAAAAACAACATACCCATTAAACCAATTGCAACTGTTACTCCGCTGAAAAATACCGCTTTACCAGCAGTTGCAACTGTCATAGCTGAAGCCGTCCTAATATCATGACCTCTGTTCAATTCCTCTCTGTACCTGTTAACAATGAATAAAGAATAGTCTACCGATACACCAATTCCAATCAAAGTAATGATATTGACTGCGTATTGAGTTACGTCTGTCACATTGGACAACCATATCGTGATTCCAGCTGCAGATGCAACTGTGAATACAGCAATACCAACAGGTAAAACTGCTGCAATAAATGTGGCAAAAACAATTCCTAAGATTATCAAAGTGAGAGGCCCTGATACTAATTCTGCTTTGATTAGGTCTTCCTGGATTCTAGTATCAAATGTTACATCTATCGCAACTTGTCCTGTCCTCCATGAATCAAAATCTGAATCGATTTCAACGGATTCATAGTGCTCAGCATAGAGGGCTTTTCCCTCCTTTCTATCCAGATTAATAATTACTCGATTTTTGGCCCAAAAGCCATCATCTTCATGCTTAACAAACTCTTCACGCTCATCCCCAGTTTTTTCCCACGAATATTCGATTTCAACATCATCTAGTTTGGCGAATGGAGCGAGTGCAGCAATAACCTCATCCCTCCATTCTTGTGATGAATCGTTCAATGAATCATGATGAACGAGATATGTGAACCCTTGAACATCCTCTTCTTCACCAAAGAATGCATCTTCCAGTAAATCCCCGGCTTCAATAGACTCGAGATCTCCTTCCCCCCAAGATTCAGCCCAGTTTGGACCCATTAACACCAAAGATGACATTAGAATGCATGATAGCATTCCAATAACTAACACTGACTTACGATAATCGTAGGTGAACTCACCTAACTTGTAGAAAATGCGATCCTTTAGCATGTCTGGGTCTGTCACACTTTCCATGGCCTGCCGCTTGAAAATTAGTATATCAAATAATGTATGAAGTCCGTCGTATTTTATTACAAAAATAATACGATTCAGCGAAGCATTTTGTTATCTCGATTGGCCCAAAGATTCAACCATTTCCCCAGGTTATATTCCTTATCTGACTCAATTAATTCACGACTGGCGCCGTTAGCAGGCTGTACGCGACATCCACAAGCATTTGCGTGACCTCCCCCCGTCTCATCAAGAAGTGTTGCTAACATAGACAGGTCGTACGGATTATCTTCTTCTCTGAACGAATTCGCATAAAATGATGCACCCAATGCTGGATGATTTGGGTCGTCAATGCTACCATCCATGTATCCATGGATTACACAACATGCAATTGCTTCTGGACCTGCGATTGCGGTAACCAAGTATCCATTACTCCTGATGCCGGTTTCACTCAAATCACAAATTGCTAATCTGTCGATAATTCTCGTATTTTCTTTTACTGCTTTAGCTTGGATTTCCCTTTCACTCAACAACTCATCTAAGCGAGATTTGTGACTCTCTAGAATTTCTTGTAAAGATAATCCTGAGGAAAACTGATTGAGCACTACCTGCATGTGATCAGGGTCTGAAAGGGAGAGGGAACGAGACAAACGAATAATCGGACCATCCTGAATAAAATCTTCCAGAGTAATTCCTCCTGAATCTAGAGCATCAACAATTGGCATGACTTCATCCAAATGCGACAAGTCTAGTTCGCTCTTCATCAAATCATATGCTGCCCGAGCAGCGGATGGAGTATCTCTCCAATGACAAATTCCACCCGCATTCTCAAACACAGACTGTTGCTCTGAATTAGGCCGATTAGTGAGGTGGTGATCCAGATAAAGTCCACAATCTTCGTGAAAAGGCAAATCACAAATTGCAGTTTCTCTATCAATGAGATGATCTATACTACCTGCTCTGAGTAAGGCGGGATGTGCAAAATGAACTTCCAGTTCCGGCTTACTGGCCTTCAGAACTGCTGCTGCCATCAGTCCATCTAAATCAGAATCTGCTACAACCCTGACTATCCCATCAAGAACTGACATAACGCTCTGCGAGGGCGAGCAACTCTTGAATGTATAGGGTTCACAAAAAGCGATGGGGCTATGAATAGGGAGTTCTGCCGCATGCTCATGGAGACCTCTTGCGGTGTTGTTCTGGTCAACTTTGGCTCCATTTTACTCCTGCAATATCCACAAGGACACTGGGATTTTCCCAAAGGACACGTCGAAGAAGGGGACACCGATCGAAAATCTACTGCATCTAGAGAATTGGCAGAAGAAACTGGTATTTCTGACATTGAATTCATTGATGACTTTGAATTTAGAACCGCTTATGATTTTCGCCACAAAGGTAAGAGAATCGATAAGCAAGTTTTCTGGTATATCGCAGAAACTGAAACCATGGCAGTCAAGATCAGTCATGAACACCGAGAACA
>PAQE01000043.1 GCA_002709705.1 Methanobacteriota archaeon
AACTGCAGACGTAATGGCTTCAAACGGTGTCATCCATGTCATAGACAAGGTATTGATGCCTCCAGCAGATTTGGTAGACATTACAGCAGTTGCGATGTCGACAGGGGTACATGAAACACTAGTTGCTGCACTGGCTAAAGCAAACTTGGTATCTGCACTACAGGCAGATGGGCCATTCACGGTATTTGCCCCAACTGACCAGGCATTTACCGACGCAGGCATTGATCTAGACACCTTCAACGACGACGAATCTATCGCTGCGCTAGCAGACATTCTAACTTACCACGTATATGCTGGTGCAGTTGAATCCAGCGCAGTGACTGATGGTCTCACCGTCACTATGTTGAACGGAGATGATGCTAGTTTCACTGTTGCAGACGGTGTAGTATCCATCGAAGGTGCTACTGTCACAACTGCAGACGTAATGGCTTCAAACGGTGTCATCCATGTCATAGACAAGGTATTGATGCCTCCAGCAGATGTTGTGGATGAACCGGATGTTGTGACATGTGATGTAACAATCGGAATCTCATCAGATGGGTATGGTTTCTCCCCTGCTGCAGTCACTATCGATGTGGGGCAAACAGTATGTTGGAAATGGACAGATTCTGAAATGGGTCACAACGTAAAAGAAGTCGATGGAATGAAATCCACGAATTATGTTGATGGAGGAATCTATTCTGGTGCTGCAGCCACAACAGTGGACTTCCACCACACCTTCACTGAAGATACAATCTTCTACTACGCTTGCGAACCGCACATCTCCATGGACATGTTCGGTAAGGTAACTGTAGGAGATGGTGGAGTTGAGCCTACAACAACACCAGATAATGACGACAAGGAAGATAATAATACACCTGGTTTCCTAGGTGTTACCGTCATCCTTGCTACATTGGGAGCAGTCCTCTTCGCAAGAATGCGTCAAGAAGACGAGCTGTGATCGGTAATGAACTGGAAAAGGTTGGCTGCTGCAATCACTGTAATTGCTGCGGTTGCAGCAGCCTCCTGGTCCTATCTAGTCATTACATACGAGTCCGACTTAGGAACCATGAATATAGTCCAGGTTGATTTGACTGATTCGGTTTCGGACTCTAGAATCGATAACCAATTGGTAAGCCTCGACTTTGCCAGCGGTGCTGAAGACCTTTCATGGTCATCTTTAGAAATCAATCTGATGGTAGCTGATGGGGTGTATGGATGTTCATTTGGTTCGCAGTCAAACTCAGAGACGGACGATGGGAAGGTGTTACCCAAACTTGGGGCCGACGGTCAGACTTTCACTACAGTAGTTGATGCAACCGACACTGAATCTTACACGTACTTCGATGTGGCACAGCAATTAGAAAGCAATCAATCTGAATTCTGGATGAAATTTTCTTCCACCGACATTTACCTCAATGGTGATGTAGCTTGGGCCTTTGTTGAAGGTGCTGATTTCTCTGAGGTGCATTCTGTACCCGAAGTAATGTCGAATCAAACCCAAGATCGTCTTGAATGGTACGAATACGACATGGCAGTTCACAGAGTAAATCCAAATGACGGTGTCTATGTATTGGTAAAGGATGAGGTGTCATTTAAGGTAAAATTCCTGACTTACTACAACGCTGATGATGAAAGTAGATACCCTACAATGCAAATTGCTTCTATTGGCAACTCATCCTTCCCCGCTTTGGAGAATACAGACATTGTCGTTCCTTCACCATGCGGCATTATCACAAATGACCTCGACTCAGATTTCTGGAATGCCAATGAAACAATCCGCTTATTTGAGAACGGAGTAAATCTATGTGATGGTATCTGCGTAATTGAATTACAAATAAAGTATGAAACAATAAACGTCGAAATAGAATTACAAAAATTCGAGATTGGTCAGTGAACCGGATCTTCGACAACAGTCGTCAAGGCTGAAACATCGAATTGAGCTCCACTCATTGGAACATTCAATTCGAAAGCCTCTGAGACATGTGGGTCTATTTCTCCACACTCTCCAACTACAGTTCCTTTGACGATAATGTTGGCAGCTCTTCCGTCTAACCAAGGTCCAGTTTCGATTGGCTCTAGTGACCAATCAGTGCAACCAAGGTCTCGCATAAGTGCCTGAATGCGACCACGTAATGATGCGAAACCTCCAGAGTTTTCGGCCACCAAGAATGCGAATCTATCGCGATTAGTATGGTCGATAACTACGCTACCCAACTCATACACACCCTGCGGAAGGTCATGGTGGCGGTTGGCGGCTAGAAGTCGCAGTAATCCAGGGAGGATGTTTTGGCGTAAAATCGTATGATCGATTGTGATAGGATTAGTCATTCGAGTGACTGAGCCGTCAGGTTTCCACCTAACTAAATTAAATTGGTCATCATCATTTGAGAGTGTCAAGGATTGAATCTGAATAAGACCAAGGCCTTGCAAGGCCTCTCTAATTCTTCGGCGCAGGTGCCCATCTTCCCTAGGAATCGCAGTCAATGGGGCCTTAGGAACATCGTGAGCAAGATCATCATATCCGTGGCCGATTGCAACTTCCTCGACCAGATCGATTGGGTGAAGAATATCGAACCTCCAACGCGGCATGGAAATTGAAAGGACCCCAGACAAATCTCCATTGTACATGCCACCCATTCGCCTTATTGCATTCTCGATTTGATCATCTGTGAATGAGTTTCCAAGAATCCCTTCTACCAAAGAGCGGTCAACTTTGTGTTCAATTGGGGTACCATCTATATTCCATTCTCTGCCTTCACATGTAGTGACACGCACTGACTCAATCTTACCGCCTAGGACAGCGAGTTGTAAACATACAAGCATCAATGAGGATTCACAAGCACGGATGTCGAGGCCAGTCACATCAATGAATAAATCGCGAGTTTTCGTGGTCACAGTCGTGTGGTCACCGTTGATAATCGGTGGGAAAGATAGAACCGCATCATTCGAATCAAGAATAATCGGAACCTTTTCCATTCCTTCCAGAAGATGTGCGTAATCAACTCCTTTGGGGTGCTCCTTCAGGATTTCATCAATTGTCATTTCGTTTTCCATGGCTAGAGGTATGAATGAATGCTGGCGGTCAACAGCTTCCACTCTAAATGGTGGAGCAATAGTTGCAAGGTCATGTACTCCAATCGACGCTCGCTTCCTTCCTCTTCCTAGAGCAAAGTGTAATTTCTCTTGATGGTCCATTAGAC
This sequence comes from Methanobacteriota archaeon, assembly GCA_002709705.1. Taxonomy (GTDB): domain Archaea; phylum Thermoplasmatota; class Poseidoniia; order Poseidoniales; family Poseidoniaceae; genus MGIIa-K1. Next base: position 3,183 of record PAQE01000043.1, read on the forward strand.
GCTTAATCACATCTTCATCAATGTTCACTCCTCTGACAATAGCACCCAAGATTACGGGCCGGATATTCTTCAGTTCGGGTGAAACCTTCATTGAGATAGTTCCAGGATGAACTAGCAATCTTGGGTTTGGAGGCGAGTCATGTAAGAAAGGCATCATTCCGTGAAACAAAGTTTCTGGGGATAACAGGTCAGGCCTGTCAGGAAATATTTCGATGTCCAACACATCTTCATTGCAAGTATCAATATCAGTTCCCATCAGAGGTAGTCTGAATGCCAAATCTTCAACATCGTGTTTTCGACCCTTAGATTCGACTAACTGTCGAAGTAAAGATTGTTCAACACTAATGGTGGGCATTTAATCACCTTGCAAACCAGTGTGGCATTGGGCGGTCATAACCTGCCAATCGCAAACCGCTTACTGCAGCGGTATCTTGGTCACATGCTCTGAGGTTTGCCCTGGCTAATGAATCGATAGAAGCAAGTCCTAATCTGTTGAGTTGAGCAGACAGTCCTGCCGTAACTTGAGCAATCCAACCAGCGATGTTTTCATCCGGTGCAGGACAAATTGTGAATGCCACATTTGATGCACACAGGATTGCCAGATCTTCACTAGTTGCAGACCAAGGTAGCCACATAGAGGCGAGGCAGTTTTCTTCCAAGCTTGCTGATGCAGACCTACCAACCGTTGGCAAGGATGCTGCAGAACTTATTCCACTTCCATCATTTAGTACACTGATTGCAGCATCTAAACCATGGTGTTGAGCATCAGAATGTAGTGATGATGTTTGTCCCACTCCGCGAATCAGCATTGATTTAGCAATAGGACCTGCAATACATCTTAGTGCAACTAGAATGCCATCTAGTGCAGCGCCATCTAGGTGAGGCATAGAATCTAGGTCGATTGCAAAGCCTGCTGCAGATTGTACTAAGTTTGCAGCATCTGCTATATTGAGCGAGTCTACGATTACGATGTCACAGTCACGTGGATTTTCTCTAACAATACAAGGATGAAATAAATCGTCCTGGACTCCTTTCGGAACATAAGGCAAAAGGGGAATTGGAAGCGCTAAAGCATCTTCTTCACCAATCAAAACAACTGTATCACAAGTAGAATAACTCGGGTTGTGCTTAGTAGTCATAGGAATAAGGGAAATTCCAGAAAGATCTTCTCGACACTCTGCCATAATTCCCTCGATTGGGTCACCGTCAGGTGCCAAACAAACTGCATCGGCAGGGATGTGAAGGTCCTCTTCTCCAAGTAAATCGTTGATTTCCTTGACCTCTGATTTTTTCAGTGTCCGTAATGTTACTCCGGGTGGTGGTGAAGGACATCTTCCGTTGATAATGATACGTCCGCCGGTCATTCCAGCCCCGGGATCCCCTCCTACATCGCCGTGAACTACAATATCTCCTCCAGACATTCCTCCACCGATTCTTATTCCGGAATCACCTCTGATGACTAGAAGCCCTCCACTCATCATTGCACCAGCATCATCACCTGCGCCATCAAGAATTGTTATTCGACCACTTCTCTGTCCGTATGCTGCACAGGGGCCTGCGGTTCTCTCACAAGTGATTCGATTGCCATTATTTCCGGCACCTAGAAATGAATCCACATCTCCTTGGTGAGTAAACGTGCCTCCCTGTCCAAATGCAGCTGTGAAAGGTCCTAGATTACCTAAACTCCTTACCTTGGAACCTTCGGGAAGATTAGGGCATAATCCCATTTCACCGTCTTTAGGAACAGGGTCTCCATTTGTTGTCCAACCTATGCGCAGTACGATGTTTCTTTCAAGCGCTTTCTCAAGTTGAGCTGGCAATCTTGAATTGATACTCATCGAACTTGCGACGACCTCTTCAATACTTGGCATCAACAGTCCGTGAGCGTTCTATTTCATCAACAGTTTGTCTGATAGATGACAAAATTACGCGAAGCAAGGTTCATTTGAGGGGCGCGAAGGCACCTCCATTAGGGAGCCCTATGACTATCAAGGTTGCAATCAATGGATATGGAACAATTGGCAAGCGAGTTGCAGACGCCGTAGCGTGTCAAGACGATATGGAAATCATTGGAGTGACAAAGACTCGTCCAGCCTTTGGCTGCGATTTAGCAGTCAGAAAAGGTTACCCACTATATTGTACATTTGACAATCCGGAAAAAATTGCTGCCTTTGCTCCTGCTGGTTACGAATGCCACGGGGGTTTGAGCGACCTACTATCAGTTGCAGATATCGTTATTGATTGCTCTCCTGGAAAGTTAGGTGCAGAGAACAAAGCAAAGTATCAGGCTGCCGGAGTAAAATGGATTTTTCAGGGCGGTGAGAAGCATGCAATGACTGGAATGTCTTACACATCATGTGCGAATCACGCTGCAAATTTGAATGTCGAAGGAACAAGAGTTGTATCATGTAATACAACAGGATTATCCAGAACATTAGTTCCTCTTTACGAGCATTGTGGAGAATTATCTGTAGAATGTACTATGATTCGAAGGGCCGCAGATCCTGGTGATTCAAAGAAAGGACCGATTAACGCAATTAAACCTGTACTCAAAGTTCCAAGCCACCACGGTCCTGATGTAATGACGGTCAAGCCAGAAATCAAAATTAATTCATTAGCAGTCGCAGTTCCTACTACAATCATGCATGTTCACTCCATAGTGGCAACGCTTCCTGAAGGGCATGGACTTACCACTGAGAGCGTTCTGGAAATGTGGTCAAATTGTCCACGCGTTGTTATCATGAACGGTGCAGAAACTGGAATCACCACCACTGCTGAAGTCATGGAATTTGCAAGAGATATGGGCAGAACATGGGGAGATTTGCACGAGATTTTTGTATGGGAAGACGGAGTAAAATTGGTGGACAACAACCTGTATTATTTCCAAGCAATTCACCAGGAGTCTGATGTAATTCCAGAGAATATAGACGCAATTCGTGCATTGATGGGTACCGAAGCGGATTGGCGTGCATCCGTCACAAAGACGGATGCAGCAATTGCATCACTCTTTGAGTGAGCCCTATAGGGCTCATCTGAGGCTTGTATTCAAGTATGGTTGTGTTGTCCGGATAGTTATGTTGGCGCAGCAGAAGACTCTATTCATTCTCGCAGTGTTGCTTCTTGCCCCAGTTTCTACCGCTATTGACAACAACACAGGCGAAGATTTTGATATTCGCAGTGCAGCAGCAGCAAATTGGCACTCTGTTGAGCCAGTAAAAACAACAACATCAGCGCTGAAATCGTTGGATTATCAAATACATTTGTCAATAGCATCCTTCGACCCACTGAATGATGAATTACCAAAGTCAAGGCTTGATGATTCACAAGATTATCGAAGCACTGGAATGGCAATAGTGCAGTTGAATCATCACACAGGCAGTGCTCTGTATGATGTGGTTGAAGAGTATGGTGTATTTGTTCTTGACAACCTTGGCTCATCATCTTGGTTAGTTCGATTGTCTCATCCTAATGACTTGCAAGAAATACAAAATGATGAATCTGTCAGATGGGCAGGACCAATGATGCCTGGTTGGAGAGTTTCACCGAACATAGATTCAGAAACGAATTACATTGCTGCCATACCGGCAGCTGACCTCAAGCCAGAGGCTCTCGAAGGTCTTGCTAATGACTTGATAATTATGGGTGCAGATGAGGCTTGGTGTGGGCTTCACCTTTGTGAGACAAAAGGCCAAATTAACCTTGAATTACTTGCTAGAGATGGAAGAATCATTTGGTCTGAACCGGCATACGAGTTACGGATTACAAATTCCGTTGCCGGAGAGATTGTTGGTCTCACTGAATTGGCAAACAATTCTATGGGACTTTATGGCTCTGGTGAAAAGATTTCATTCACTGATACTGGAATAGATCAAGATCACCCCGACATAGTTGGTAGAATCGCAGGCGTGTACACTCAATTTGGACTAGACCCAAGTCCTGCAGATTCAAACGGGGGCCACGGCACACATGTGGCTTTGACGATTGCAGGAGACGGAAGTGGAGATTCTTCTGCAACAGGAATTGCACCAGAATCATACATTGTAGCATATGCCTTAGAGCATGATCCTACCGGTATTTTTGGAAGAATTGGTTCGATTTACGACATGCTAAATCATGCTGAACAAGAGGGTTCAAGAGTTGCTGTAAATGCATGGGGTCTAAATGGTAATTATGGAGCATATACTGCTGATTCACGCTCAGTGGACGTATTCGTTCATGATAACCCTGAATTCCTTCCAATATTCTCAGCTGGTGACGACCCCGGACAAAATGCCTCGAAGGTAATGGCACCTTCAACAGGAAAGAACGTACTTTCAGTTGGTGCGTCGACAACCAATCCTAGTGGTTCCGTTGCCAATTTTTCCTCACTTGGACCGTCACTAGATAGTCGTGTCAAGCCGGATTTGGTCGCACCAGGCGTCTCAATTTGTTCCGGTAGGGCACAAGAGGCTGCAATTCCGGTGGGTTGGAATTGTGCAACAGGAACTCATGCAAATGGCAATAATATGTACATGTCATTATCTGGATCCAGTCAAGCTACTGCTGTAGCAGGTGGCTCGGTTTCTCTAATTCGAGAATTTATTCGTGAAGATGTCGGAATATCCTCTCCATCATCTGCCTTATTGAAGGCTGCTGCAATCAACGGTGCAGTTGATTTAGGAACTCCGGATATACCTAATGCGAACGAAGGATGGGGCCAAATTTCGGTTTCTAATTCTGTCATGCCACAGCACAATGGCAACGATTTATACACTTTCCATGAAAACTCTAGAACTTTGTCTGCAGGTTTTTCCACCTTGTATCAATTTGACTTGGACCCTTCTTCAGGAATTGACATTACATTGGCTTGGACAGATGTTGCCGGAAGTGCAAATGCCCAGCAAAACGAATCAAGATTAGTCAATGACTTGGATCTTAAACTCACTGCACCTGATGGCACGATATACAAAGGAAACGTCATTGTCAATGGTGTTTCCGTACCGAACGGAGTCCATGATTCTGTGAACAACATTGAGCGGATAAAAATTTCACCAAGTTCTGTTCTTCCATCAGGAAAGTGGCAATTAACCGTAAGCCACGCAGGTGGACTTGACCAAGCTTATGCTCTAATTTTGACAGCAGATGCAACATTAGATGAGAAGGCTGATTTGATGACCTTTGATGGCTCAATCTTCCCATCATCTGAATCTCCATTGGTGAACGATTTGATTACTATCAGAATCTCATGGTTGAATCAAGGTACTGCTGATGCAAGTCAATTCAGAGTTACACTTGAGGACTTGACCGAAGGAACAACTCTGTATGATGGAATGCGTTCTTCATTAAGTTCTGGTTCACTTGATTCACTTACATTATACCATACATTTTCAACTACAGGTGACCATGAAATGCGCCTAACTGTTGATGCTGATTCAGATATTGATGAGGTAAATGACGAAACAAACGGCGTTAACAACAACGTCGAAGAAATGACAATTACCGTTTCTGCATTGGGAGTTCGTCTAGTTACTCTTGATTCAAACGGTATGGAAGATTCCAGCATGGTTAACCAAACACTCAACCCAGCAACAGCTGAAGGTTACACATGGCCTGTTATTTTGAAGCATGAAGGAACCGAACAACAATCAGTGAAATTGCATATATCTCAAGTTCAATCTCCACATCCATTCCGTGATGATGTACTTCTGCCCACCGAGGATGATTGGTCTAGAAGTTCAGACCTATCTGGTCCTTTCACACTCTCAGCGATGGGCCAAGGCGGCGATTCGATTTACCTTAACATCACAATGAATGATGATGATGCTGATCTTTCTGGTTCGACTGACAGGTATGCGATGGCGGGAACTTATGTCATGGATTTAACTGCAAAATATTCCAATAACCCGAGTGTCAAGCACACAATCAGACTGCGCTTGGTAGTTGAAGAAGTGAAGGACGTACAGGTGGCTCCAGCAGGTACAAGTGGACTTGAAGCTGTTCCAGGAGGCAGCACAGCATTTTCGATATCTGTAAGAAATACAGGCAATTCCCCCGCTGTTTATGATTTGGATTGTTACAGTCAGAATCGTTGGCCAGTTGAATTAGGCCAGTCAAATTCATCATCTTACTCATTTGAGCCTCTTGACATTCTTGAATATCTGCCAATGCAAGTCAGATTGTATGTGCCGCCTGTTGCTGAGGGATTGCCTGCAGCGGGCAGTACAGATTCCGTCACATGTTCTGTGACCAGTGAAGCGGACCCTTCATTGAATATTAGCGAAACAGTAACTCTGACTGTTAGGCCCTTAGAATCATTTGCTACCAATCTATTGGATGACTCCGGGATTGATGTCGGCCCTGCTTCTTACGCTCGCGATGTTAATGTTGATACTGGTGAAAGGTTGAATCTAACTCTGTTAATAGAGAACACAGGCAACGCACCACTCGATTTGACAGTTAGGGTTAATCCTGAATTGACCACTTGGACTATTCAAGTAAGTCATGGGTCAAACACTGATAATCGAGAAGTTGATTTAGAAATTTTACCAGGTCAATCAGATCAAGTTAGATTTGAAATTCTGGTATCGCCGGTTGCAGAGAGGAATGATGAGAATCGATTGGTGATTAAGACGAGCCAAGATATCTCAAATTTCATCATAAACGAAACCACTTTGGTTGTAAAGGATGAAATCGGATTAGACATTTTATCAGGCGGCCAGACTTCTTTGGAAGCACTACCCAGTGGTGATTTCACATATACGACTTTGATGATTGAGAACACAGGTAACTCTCAGATCAGTATCGAATGGTCTAACTCGCTACCTCCAGATGGTTGGGAAGTTGGATTTGCAAACCCTCCCTCTTTACTCGGACCAAGGGAATCTAGTGAGTTGATCGTGGGAGTAAAACCCCCTCAAAATGAACCTGCAACAACATCTGCTTTCGATTTGGGTATTTATGCTACAATCAATAATGGATTTGAATCATTACAGGTAACTGCTAGTTATTCGGTAGAAGTTCTATCGGGTGCATTTTGCGCCATCGAATATGATTCAGAGGCTAGGCCCTTGCTGGGTGTTGATAGAAACGGGGAATCATCCCAAACAGTTACGATTAAGAATATCGGAAATATGCCATTGAATGTAGATTTGGTGAACGAAATTGATGCAAAGGATTGGGAAATCCAATTGTCACAAACTTCCATTTCTAATCTTAATCCGGGAATGAGTTCAGATGTCGATGTAACAGTCAAAACAAATGACGATACTGATGCTGGAATAGAGGAATTAATGCTAATTTGTGGCGAGTCATCGGTTACTTTGGAAATCAGTGTGAAAAATACAAAATCTCAAGGCGGGTTGTTTGGAATTGTTTCACCAGAAATCGCTTATTCAATTATTGGAGTTCTGGTTCTAGGAATTGCAATAGTCGCTAGGAGAATTAAGAAATCTGCACCTAAGGACTATTCAGAGGAACAATTAATCGCTCCTGACGCTCACTCGAATCCAGACTCTGGTGAAAGAATGAAGGCGGTCATGGATTCTGTAGTTGGAGAGGAATCATTCGCTAGTGGTGGTGTTTCTGCTGAAGAGATAGCAGATGCTTTAGCCCAATCCATTCCTTCTCTTCCAACCCCTCCTGCCCCTTCAGGTGTTCCAATGGGACGGCCACCTAGCGCTGTTCCAGCAGGACGCCCGCCCGCCCCAGTTCCACAGGGCAGACCCCCAGCACCTGTGCCACAAGGTAGGCCGCCTGCGGCCATTCCTCCGCAACCAGCACCTCCTACGGCTCCTCCACTCCCACCGGGAGGACTTCCGCCTGGCTGGACAATGGAACAGTGGCAATATTACGGACACCAGTGGTTAGCTAAGCAAGGCCAACAGTGAAAACTGAGACTCTGTACGGTAAACCATGGAGAGCATTGTTTTGTTCGGTCCTCCTGGGGCTGGAAAAGGTACGCAAGCGCAGAGAATAATGGAATCTACTGGCCTTCCCCAAGTTAGTACAGGCGACATGTTGCGCGCTGCAGTTTCTGCAGGCACCCCTACTGGTGTCGAAGCAAAGAAGTACATGGATGCGGGATTGTTGGTTCCAGATGATGTCATAATAGCACTAATTAAAGACAGAATTCAGGAGGCAGACGCAATAAATGGTGTCATGTTTGATGGTTTTCCTAGAACCATTCCTCAAGCCGAGGCATTGGCTGGCATTACGGTGGTTTCTCACGTCATAGCAATTGAAGTGCCAGATGATAAAATCGTTGAGAGAATTTGCGGTAGATTTACCTGTGCCGATTGTAGTGCAGTGTTTCACGATTTATTTAATCCTACAAAGATAGATGGGAAGTGTGATACCTGCGGTAGCGGAAATTTCAAACGCAGAGCAGATGATAACGCAGATACTGTAATGAGTAGATTGAATGCCTACCATGAGCAAACATCACCCCTAGCAGAGTGGTATCAAACTAAAGGGATATTCCACATTATCAATGGTGATAGAGAAATTGATCAAATCACTGAAGACATCCTATCTGCATTGAAGTGAGTTGAAAGTATGAGTCGCAAAAGAGCGCGTTCTAAGGCTAAAAGCCAGAGAAGAAACAACGCTCTCAAAGCACAACAACACCTATCCTCTGTGATCGGTGACGTATCAATGCCAATGATCGCTCGCAAAAACGCAGCAAAGCATTTGGTCAGGACATCTTCCCGTAATCGCCTGCCTTTACCGATTTCACAACGACATTGGATATGTAGAAGTTGCACTGAACTAATGATTCCGGGAGTAACTTCTCGCGTTCGAATAAGAGATGGTCAACGTATCATAACTTGCCTAAGTTGTGGCAAAATTCGACGTCTAGGCGGAGGGCCTAAATGGCACAGGAGTAATCGAAATGTCTGATATTCCTTCTCACATCAAGCGCCAGGCTATGAATCGTGATTTCCAGCCCAGTGTTAGAATTGGTAAAACTGGAATTACCGATAACATCGTTGATGAGATTCGCGGTCAATTAAAGAAAAGAAAATTGGTCAAGATAAAAATCAACAAAGGAATCTATGACCGTGATGCAAGGGTTCAGGTCTGGGAATATCTCTCAAAAGAAACATCTTCAGTGATTGTTCTATCTAGGGGTAATGTTGGCGTTTTGTGGTCTAATTCATGACCCAATGCTCATAGACGCGACATATCTCCCGTCACAATATGCGTACTAACCGCATACTCAGCAGGCACCCTTCACAATGGATTTCTGTACTAGCATTAGTCGGTGCTGGTTTGATGGCATTCATAACATCGACAAATGCTGGTGGAGGTGCTGCTGTTGACATAGGCATCAAGCTCCAAGACGGTCTAGGGAATGAACCAGTCTGGGTGGGTTTAGGCATTCTCTTGTTTGTATACGCACTTATTATCACTGAAGTAGTTCATCGCACTCTGGCTGCTGCAGTTGGTGGTTTAGCTGCAATTGTTGCTTTGAATCATTACAAGGTTGGTGGTGCACTTACACTCGCTGAAACAACCACATTGATCGAGTGGGAAACTATTGGTTTGCTACTTGGAATGATGGTTATGGTCGGAGTTATTTCTCACACAGGGATATTTGAGTGGTTTGCAGTACAGGCTTACAAAAAGAGTAACGGCAATGTATGGACACTTGTTGTGATTCTTTGTTCTGTAACTGCTGTTTTGTCAGCATTTTTGGATAATGTTACCACTATGCTCCTACTGACTCCAGTAACCATACAGTTGGCTAGGGTACTAGATTTGAACCCGATTCCTTTGTTGATTGCTGAAGTTTTATTCTCCAACATTGGTGGGGCAGCAACTATGATTGGAGACCCTCCAAACATCATTATTGGTTCGATGATGAGTGCTTCTGCTATTGAAAGCGCCGGCTATGAAAATCTGGCCAGCGATGGTGTTTCATTCAACGATTTCATTATTGAGTTGGCGCCTGGTATTTTGCTAACAGTCGTTCCGACATTCATGATGCTAAAATGGATGTATGCAGACGAATTCTCAGGTGAAAGGATTCGTGATGTCGAAGAATTAGAAGCAAAGTATGGCGTAAAGGACGTGAAGATGCTAAAGGCATCAGGTACTGTGTTGACTCTGGTTATTCTTGGCTTCTTCCTAAATCCTGTACTGCACATCCCCGTTTCTTGGGTTGCTTTGGTTGGTGCTGTAGTAATGCTCCTTGTAACTGACAGACATGAACTTGAAGAACCTCTTGAGAAAGTTGAATGGACTACTCTAATTTTCTTCGCAGGTTTATTCGTACTAATCCATTCATTACAACACCTTGGCGTAATTTCTTGGATTGGTGATCAGGTTGAATCTGCAATCATTTATTTTGATGATGAATATCGATTTGTAGCTGCACTTGTAATTGTTCTGTGGGTTAGCGCAATTGCTTCTGCGTTCATTGATAATATCCCTTATACAATCACAATGATTCCTGTCGTGCTACAAATCTCTGACTCCTTGGGTCTCGATTTAGGTCCACTAATCTGGGCGCTTGCATTCGGTGCATGTCTTGGTGGAAATGGTACACTAATTGGAGCATCTGCGAACGTTGTAACTGCCGGAATGAGTGAAGAAGCAGGCTATCCAATATCATTCAATGAGTTCTTCAAGGCTGGTTTCCCAGTCATGCTGATGACAGTAACTATCATCACAGGATACGTTGTAATGGTTTACTGGGTTGACGAGATTTGGAAGTGGATTCTCCTAGCAATTGCTCTACTAGGAATTGTTTGGCAATACTACAACGGTAAGAGCAAAGGTAAAAATTGGGCAGAAGCTTTGGTTGATGATGAATCCATAATCGACATTACAGTCAATGCATTGCCACTGTCTGGCAAAGAAGAAGAGTGATACCCACGCATTCTAGCGGTGTGTTCAAAGGTTATACGCGTTTGTCATGAACCGGCGGTAGCATGCAGGAGTGCAGAGTTTGCGGTTTACTTTTCCTTGGAGGAGGAGCATGCCCCTCTTGTGGTTCGCAAGTTGCCGTTGATGTCAATACGGATGATATCGTGATGGATGATGAGTCCATCCCAGGCCTTGATGAAATCGCTGATGCAATAGGTGACACAGAAGATGAAAACAAGTCTAGCGCTGACAACCTTCCGTTTGGAATGGGCGCTAAAGCTGAAGTCATCCAGTCATCTCTACCATTTGGCGTAGGGTCATTCAGTGATTCAGTAGTTGAAGTAGCAATCCCAATTGGGGAGCATGACTACGAAGATCAACCTATTGATAATCCAACTACCGCTCCTGAACCAGATGTTGTTAAAGAATCACAAACAATAGAACATCAAAATGACGAGTCAGTTATTCAAGAAACTCCACAAGAGAGTTTCGAAGAGAGCGAAGAATTGAGTGCTGATATAGTGGTTAGTGATTCGATTTCAGAACCAATTATTACCGAAGTATCAGAAGAACCGTCTGAACAAGTGATAGAACACGTGACGGGTCAGGAAATTGTTGTTGATGAAGTCCCAGATATGTGGAGAATCGATGCAGCCGCAGTTGATATGGATGCAATTTATGCACAAGATGAACAGATTGTCGAGGTATCATTCGAAGAAGACCTTGCAGATAGTGATGTTCAAGTAACATTCGATGATTTTCACTATTCCCCTGATGAAGATTCAATGGCATCAGATGAAGACGCTCCTGGTTTGCACCCAGCTCGAGCATTACCCGTAGATTCTACGGGGCAACCTGAAATTGGTAGAATGATTGATTCAGCCTTCGAACACATGGGTAACTCTGCATGGATGCAGGCGGCTCAAATTCTGTCAACAGCATCATCGAACCGTCAAAATGATCCTTCCATATTGAACAACCTCGGATTGGCATTATTACAATCCGCTCTCGAAATGGACTCACAAAACGATCCAATGTCTTCTTCTCAATACGAGGCAGCGATAATGGCTCTTAGGCAAGGTGCAAAAATCGATTCAGACAACAACACGATTTTACTAAATCTCTCACATGCCTTGCTAGTAAGTGGAAGAGCCGAAAAAGCACTAAATGTGCTTAGCGTTTTGCGTGGTAGAGAGCAAAATAATATCGAGATAGAGAATGCTTTCGGAGCGTGTTTAATTCAACTTGGAAGAGATGAGGAAGCCCAATCGATTTTGCAACCTTACGCAAGTGATGCTGTAGTTTCTGAAAATCTTGCCCTGATCTGAATTATTTTCGCCCACTCTCAGATACTGTTTCAACAGCGTTTTTTCCTAGAAAAATGAAAGACTTAAATCAATGTACTGCGAGGTCATTTTACTAACGGACCACCCCCCTACAAAATCTGTCATAGTACGATGACTTGATATAGGGGAGGTAGGTCGGGAGGTTGCTTATGCACCCGGGCATGCCAATGTGTCTGGGGAAGTGACTAGAAGGGCCGCCCTGCGGGGAGACGGTCTTTCCATGATGTCTAAATTGGCATGACTGGATACCGAAGGGTTACTCGCACAGGTGTGGTACATACACATTCTG
>PAQE01000044.1 GCA_002709705.1 Methanobacteriota archaeon
ACTGGAATCTCTAGTCCATATGAGGCTCCAGAAGATCCAGAAATCAGAATTGATACAACTCAATTAACCGCTGAAGAAGCAGCAGAGCAGATTATTGATTACTTGAGTCGTTCTTGAATCCGTCTCGCGACTTCACTCCACTGAAGTGAATCCCTCAGTTCAATTATCGCCTGCTTTGAAGCGTCCATTTCATCTTGTGAAAGCATAGAGATACTTGCAACAATATCGTCCACAGTTCCACCTCTCATTCTGATGGCACCGTTGACATCATCAAAGATTGGAATCGGTGAAACTGCGATGGGTACACCGGATGCAACACCCATTCTCACCGCACCAGATGCGGATTCCTTGGTGTTTTGATATGGGAAAACCAACAATTCACATTTAGCTAGAGTTGCGATTGCAACATCATCGTCCAAGAAATCGGTCACCAATTTCACTCGGTCTTGTAGACTTCTATTTTCGATGATTGAATTGATCTTTTTCTCGGTGTTTCCAGTACCTTCTCTGGTGGCGCAAAGCAATAGAAGTTGGTCCCATCCAGGCAATCTCTCAAAGGCTTCAACAAGTTGCAACTGACCTTTGTGAGGTAGTAGGAATCCAAAGGTCCCCATCACTCTACCTTCCACTGGCAGAGTCTCCGCTGAATCGGAAGGCGGAGGGTATATGCCGTGAGGAATCATAACAACATTATCGACGATGCCTAATTTTCGTAGATTTTCAACATCTGCATTGGTGTGAACCATTACTGTTGAACAGGTCTTGAGTCCCTCAACCGCTTTCTCAATTCTTTTGCTTGGGAATATAATTGAGCGGTCGCGTGTATTGTGCATCGTGATGAAAACCTTGACCTCCATTTCATTCAATTTAATCAATAATTCATTAAGATAAGAGAAGCGAAGCAATCCTGGCTGGTGCTGAATGACAACGGTATCTATTCCCTTAGCAGCAATCTGGGCGATTATGCCTCCGAAGAAATTCGAATCTCTCTGCCAGCAAGGGATTGCGCCTTGGACATCACCTTCTCCTGATTGGCACATTACTACTACATCATCCATCTGTTCGACCAAGAAGCGAGAATAAGTTGCAATACCACACCTGATTCCCCAGGTGCTTATCCAACCGATCATACTCATCACTCCTTGAAGTCAAAGTTCTGATATGTTTCAAGAATAGACTTGACGTCTTTAGAACGAGGTGAGTACTTCTTTTTCCGTTCACGTAATGCGAAACCAGTCATGTCAACGTCTACTCCAATAGATTGGAAGGCCTGCGCTGCTTCATCATTTGTGTAGGGATATCGCAAGAATGCGATTTTGTCTATTCCATCTTGCTTGGCTTGTCTGAAACTTTCTAGGAACATCGAGAACCCCACAGGGTCTTGTGGAAAAGATTGGATGAATCTTGACAGAGGTATCTCTGGCGCATTGATGCCTAGGCACATCTTTGCAGCATTTGCTGTTAGGAACTTCCTTCTATCCATCGAGCGAATAGCGTCAAGATAATCTCCATGGATTACCAAAATTGGTTTTCCAATTTCCACTCCCGGATGTTGTTTGTGACAGATAAGGCCGTAATTTTCAGGTCTGGTTCGCAAACCTTGTTTTTGCATGTGGTCACAAAGAGCATTAGATGCTACGCCACCATGTGAAACAACCCAGACATCGATGCTTTCAGCGTCGACCTCACTAGGTCCTAATGGCTGCATTGAGATCACAGCAAGTCTGCTAACTCGTCTTGGATAATCTGGACTGCCTCAAGAATCTCATCCTTGTGGCGAGCACCGGTGATTACCATCTTACCTGATCCGAAAATCAGACAGACTACCTTAGGATAGTCAAGACGATAGATTAGACCAGGGAACTGCTCTGGCTCGTATTCGACCTTGTCGAAAGGTAGGTGGAAAGTTAGGTTGTTAAGGTTCAACTTACGTGGCTGACCAGCTTGTGGCTCACCGGTGAACTTGTCATTTCCGTCGTAGTCTTCAGGGTAGTGAAGAGCATAGGTTGCGACCATGTTTTGGACTTCAATTTCAACGTCCTTGAGGTCCCATGTTGTGATTCCAGCAGAGCGTAGATCGTTGATCATTCGCTCGATACCAGTATGGATGTTATCCTCGTCCTTTCCACCAGTGCACACAGCTCGTCCGGATCGGAACATTAGGATAGCAAGTTTAGGGTCTGATACACGGTATACTACACCAGGGAATTGTTCTGGCTCGTACTCACAATTCAATTGAATTGCGATATCTGGCAGGTCTAGTTCTTCCGCTACTCTTGTACTAGCAACGACGTTCACTACTGTTAAACGGTCCTCATCGTTCATAAAAGGGCCGATTATAAACCCCTATATAAAGCAGAGTACCTACTCAAACGGGTTCCAAAGGGGAGAATCTTCGTCTTCGTCGACCTTCATTCCTGTTGCTGCCAGTTTGCTAATCAGGGTTCTTCCACCTGCCAATTCAATCGCCTCACTCGTCAACTTGGGGTTACGGGTCAGAGCTATCATGCATCCTCCCCCCCCTGCTCCGGTCAATTTCACTCCTAGTGATGTTGGTGCGGCAGCAGTGATCAGCGTTTCCAATTCAGGACAAGAAACTCCAATGCTTCTCAGCAGGAGGTGATTCTCGCTCATGGCTCGACCCACTGATTCCATGTCGCCTTCCATCAGTGCTGCGATTCCTCTTCGAGAAACGATGCCTATGGTCTCTATTTCTCTCATCTTCTCTGGCTGCTTTTCTAGAAGCGATGCAACCTTTGCTACTTGTTCAGAAGTTGGTGCATGGATTCCAGTGCTTCCAATCACTAACCATACATCATCAATATTTGCTAAATTAACAGCATGAACTTCCCAAGTAACATCATTCAGTTTTCTAGAATATAGCCAATTCAGGTTCTCTTCGACCTTGTCTGAAAGTACTATGCAACCGCCATGCGCACATGTGCTGGAATCCATTGGTGATGCTCTTCCACCTTGTGCATATGCTTCTACAGCGTGAGTTAAAATTGCACACTCATCTTCGTCTACAGATTTAGCGCCGAATTCTAAAGAATCGCCTTTGTCAACTTGCCAGGGACCATCATAAACCATGTTAGGTCTTGCTGCAGTCCACCCCTCTGCCCAATCGTCGCCCTTCATTTGACGCCCTCTTGCACACCTTAATGCAGCGCTAGCAGCAACAGAAAGAGCCGCAGAAGAACCCAGTCCACTGGCCGCAGGAATTTCTCCTGTAATCTTGATCGATAACGGCGGACCTCCGTCCCATAAGCGCTGTCTCAATGCTTCAACGTGTGGATGTCGTTGCGGGTGGAAGGACATGCCATCAATTCGCCAATCATCGTTTAGTGCTAAACTGACGCTCATTCTTTGGTCGATTGCTACAGCAACCGCAGGCTGGCCATAAACTACGGCATGCTCTCCAAAGAGAATACACTTACCGGGCGCGCTAGCCTGCACCATGCATAGCGGTCGAAGAGGAGGTACTTGGCCGTTGGGTTGAAGGAGTGAACGCACTTCGTATGTATGATGGAACACCCGCTCGATGTCACCTATGCTGGTGTTTCTGGTTGGTACATACTTCTAGCTCTAGGTCTTGTGTCCATCGGTTTTTTCGCCTATCAGGTGCAAAAAGCCACTAAATTAGTGCTTCTTGGCGCTAAAGATAATCGCTTTGATTCATGGGGAGCACGTCTCAAGGAAACCGCTAGTGTTTGGCTAGGTCAAAAGAAAGTGCTTGAAGACCCTGTTGCGGGTGTAATGCATGTACTGATGTTTTGGGGATTCTTGATGTTGTCAACCGATATGTTTGACCTTGCAAGTGGAAACAGATTCAGCGAACATTTGCTTCCAGACCTCATCAATCCAATATGGAATGGAATGGTGGAACTGGGTTATACCAGTGCGCTAATCGGATGTTTCCTAGCATTAAACCGTAGAGTATTGTTTACTCCGGAGAAGTTGAAGGGCAAGAGTCAGTTGGAGGGAAATGTCATTTTGTTACTGATTATGACCATATGTACAACTGCATTCGTAATCGAAGCTGGAGAAGGTCCAGACCCGACTTTCGAAATGATTGGTGCCTGGGTTGCAGATAATTTCACGATTACTCAGTCAATTGTTAACTGGGCTTATTGGGCTCACATGTTGGCGATTTGCACATTCATGTTTTTGATTCCCCTATCCAAGCATATGCACCTTGTTATGGCACTACCGAATGTATTCTTCTTCGACACACAACCAATGGCCAAGATGCGTCCACTTCAAGTAGATGAAAACGGTACAGCGGTTTCACTAGATGAATTAGATTTGGAAACATTTGGTGCATCTCAGTACACGCAATTAACTTGGAGGAGTTTGATTGATGGATGGGCATGTACTTCCTGTGCTCGATGTCAAGATGTATGCCCTGCATATGCTTCAGGCAAGGACCTAAATCCTATGCAGATTATTCATGATGTACGCTCATATGCAAATGAACACTATCAAGTTTTGATGACAGGAGAGGATCCTGAAGAAGACATAATTTCACGGTTTGGAGAATCAGCAATTTGGGCTTGCACCACGTGCAATGCGTGTGTAGATGTATGCCCAGTAAATATCGAGCACGTTCCAAAACTAACCGATGCTCGTCGCCACTTGATGATGGAAAGAATGGAGTTCGATGAATCGGTCGAAGATACAGTAATGCCTCTGATGATGACTATTGAGAACCTTGAGAGTGACTCTAACCCGTACGGCATTCCAATGCACGAGAGGGGAGATTGGGCTGCTGACTTAGATGTCAAGGTTGCAGAGCCTGCGGAATATATCTACTTCGCAGGGTGCGCTGCTTCCTTCGATGAGCGTAACAAGAAGGTTGCAAGAGATACAATTTCCATCATGAAGGAAGCAGGATTGGATGTAGGGATTCTCGGAATGCAGGAGGGTTGTACTGGCGACGCTGCTCGCCGTGCTGGAAACGAATACCTTTTCCAGATGCTTGCAGAAACCAACTTAGCAACTTTCGAAGAAATTGGAGTCAAGAAGATAGTATCCTCCTGCCCACACTGTTTCCATACCTTGGGAACCGAGTACAAGGATTTTGGAGGCCAAGACATCGAAGTAATGCACCACTCGCAATTGATTAATCACCTGCAACAAGAAGGCAAACTTCCAGAACCTAAGCATGATGGGAAAATTACCTACCATGATCCATGTTACCTTGGACGAATTGGTGGCGAAATGGAAGCGCCTCGTGCTGCAATCGGCGGCGTAGACGTAGAAACCGAGAATCATGGTAGAGGCTCTTTCTGCTGTGGCGCAGGAGGGGCACAAATGTGGATGGAAGAGCATGTAGATGAAGGATATGACCGTGTCAACATCATTCGTTCGAAGGAGTTAGCTGCAACCGGTGCAGATACAGTTGCAGTTGGTTGCCCCTTCTGTTCTACCATGGTCACAGATGGCCTATCTCAGATAGGGTCTGAAATGGAAGTCAAGGACATAGCAGAAATCGTTTGGGAGCAACTTAAGGCAAACGATGCAAAGATTGAGGCTGCAAAAGCCGAAGCTTGAGTTGCATAGAATCAGAAGTCTGGATTGACCAATGATTTCGTGACATCCAAGTCTTGTAACCCATCTCCAAAGGCTTCCCTTTCAGATGGTGTCATGTCGCCACATTCTAGTGAATAATTGAGAACAGACTCAACTGCTTCAGGATGGAATTGGACTGTAGTAATCGGTCTTGTCGGATGTTTACAAACAGCAATTTCACAATGTTCTGCTGAACCAACAACTTCCATTTCTCCTGAGTCGATAACATGGTCTTGATGTGTGAACAATTGTTTTGTTTTGGTACCGTCATTGTATGTCACTTCAGCAATCATTGCCGTACTTTCCGTCGCTCGGATTACTTCACCTCCGAGCGCTTTGCAAATGATTTGGTGTCCAAAGCAAATACCGTAAAGGGGGACTTCACATTCTCTGATTAACTCAGCAACATCATCCATCCAAGGCTCCCACATTGAAACGTTCCTTCTACTACCTGTAATAACAACTACATCTGATTCTACTGGTTCATCTATTCGAGTTCCAAATCCGTATTGTCTTGGTTCATCTGTATGTGGCGCCCATAGTAAGATCTCATGATCTGGGAAGTGTTTGACTATCTCTTCAACACCTTTACCGCCAAAAGCTTCCCGCTCTGCAAGTAAATCAACAACCAGTAGTTTCGACACGATTACTCCTCCTCTTCGTTGGGAATTATATCTGCCTCGAATGATTTCAGAGTTAGTATGAATGAAATCGCTAGTAAATATTCCATTGGTGCAGCCCAGTTTATCCATGGCTGAATCATGTTCATATCATTGGTTTCTAAGAACTCGGGGTGCCTGTCAATTCCTAATCCCATCGAATATGTCATTCCAAAGAATGCAATGAATCCTATTGCTATGGAGAAATATCTGATGTTCTTTCCTTTCTGACTTCCTTCTTTCATCGCTAGATGAGTGAAAACTCCCCAAGCTAATCCGAAGTGAAATACATTCAATGCAGTAGTGATGTGTAAAGTTAGGTGATCATACATGTCCCAGAATGCCATCAAAGCAAGATTTCCTCCAACAAATATTCCGCTTAGTAGTGACAAATGTATCCAATACCATCTTGTGCGAGATTTGTTTACTATGAATAATCTCCAAGATACAAACATCAGCACAATTCCCGTAAAGAAAAATCCAATCGTGAAAACGTAGCGCTCTATGCCAGGGTAATCCGCTTCTGAAATGAAAAATGGGAACGTGCGATTATTACCAGATATCCAATGAATACTTGATGACAGGAATATGGTGACAAGAGGTAAAGACCAACCTAGCCTTGCGGCTAGTTTGTCATCAATCATCGATAAGCCTCCACCGTGTCATGGATACAGTCGTCATAAGATTTCCAAGTAAGGCCTAACTCATCCTCAGCCTTTTTGCTAGAATATTTAGAATCGCCTTTTGAGAACGATTTTGCTGCGGAGCGTGTTAGTAATCTCTTGCCGGTAAACAACCCCATGAACCAATCTTGAAGGACAACTACGGGTAATAGCCAAAGCGGTATTCCTAACCTTGGGAATTTCATTTTTGGATACAATTTTCTTGCACGCTTCAACAAATCATGTATGTTCCCATCTTGGTATGGTGCCAATACATACCTCCCATTTGCATCGTCGATTTCGTAGGCCAGTCTGTGTGCTGTAGCCACATCGTCGACATGTACGAATGCCAGAGGGATTTTCGGCACTACGGGATATTTTCCTTTCATGGCATCTCCAATGATATCTGTAGATGGAGTTGGTCGAGAGAATGAGCCTCCTAGGACGCCACTTGGATTAATTACGCGCAAATCAATACCCAACTCTTCAGCAAGCTTCCAAGCCCGTTTTTCCGATTCGGTCTTTGCTCGGGTGTAAGGTAAAGAGAAGTTCTCATTCCAATTTGATTCATCCTTGACTACGCCCTTTGGAGTTGACCCAATAGCGGCAACCGATGAAGTGTATACAACTCGCTTAATTCCCTCTTCAGCAGCAGCACGTAGCACGTTTTCAGTACCTTGATTAGCAGTATCAAGAATTAGTTGCCCGTCACCGCTAGTAGCGTAAATCGTGGCCAAATGGAAAAGGCCTGTGGCTCCTTTGAGAGCAGATTTCCAATCACTTGGATCAAGAACATCTGCTTTGACAAATTCGATATCTAATTCCGGGGCTTTGTCTAGTGAGCGTACTGTACCTCTAACAGTGTAGCCCGCTTCAACTAACTGTCTTGCGAGGTTATTTCCAATGTGTCCGTTAACACCAGTAACGACCACTAGCCCTTCCATAGAATCCCGCTCCTGTTTGCTCTGAATGATACCATTGTTTGAATATATGTGTGCCACCCCGCAGTGTGATGCCTCTGCGTGTACATGATACAAGGCGCCGGGAGAAGGTGAATTTCACCACCATGAATCCTGGAATTGTCAACATGTATGTTTGTGGTGTCACTGTGTATGATTTGTGTCACTTAGGCCATGCTAGGTGTTATCTCGCCTTCGATTTGATTCATAGATGGTTAGAGAAATCTGGTTATGATGTAAATTATGTGCAGAATTTCACCGATATCGATGACAAAATCATAATTCGCGCCAATGAGACTGGCGAAGATTGGCGTGAACTAGTGGAGAATAATATCGCTACATACTATCGCGATATGGATGCACTGAACATTCTTCGGGCAGACTCCTATCCAAGATGTACCGAGTATGTCGATGACATGATTAGGATAACTCAAGATTTAATCGATAAAGAAAACGCCTACGAGGCGGACGATGGAGTATACTTCAGCGTAGAAAGTGCGCCTGAAAAATATGGACAGCTAACAGGTCAAAATATCGATGCTGTGCGCAGTGGAGCAGGCGGCAGAGTAGCAGGGACAGGTTCTGGAAAGAGAGACCACAAGGACTTCGCTCTGTGGAAAGCAGCGAAGCCAGGAGAGCCAACTTGGGACTCTCCGTGGGGACCAGGTCGACCTGGCTGGCACATTGAATGTACTGCGATGAGCATGGATGCATTCGGGCAACAATTCGATATTCACGGTGGTGGACACGATCTTCTATTTCCTCACCATGAGGCTGAAATTTTCCAAGGTGAATGTCACACTGGATGCTCGCCTGTTGTGCATCACTGGTTGCACAATGGTTTCGTGAATATCGATGGCGAAAAAATGAGTAAATCATTAGGTAACTTTTGGACCATCAAAGATATTCTAGAAAAAGTGGACCCTCTAGTGTTGCGATTCTCTCTAATCAACGCACATTATCGTTCACCAATAGACATGAATGAGCAATTGCTCAAGGATGCTGAAAAGAACCACAGCCGCTTGGTTAGTGTGTACAAGGCTGCGTTAGAGTTAGTTGGAGTAAACTGCCCTCCGTTACCTGAAGGCGATATCACCTCACAGGTACCTCTAGTCAAGAGCTTAGGTCTTCTAGAGAAGATGGCACAAGGGTTTGCTATTGCCATGGACGATGACTTCAATTCAAGAGAGGCGTGTGCTAAAGTCCTAGGTGCAATCCGAGAAATGGGCAAGATGCTCAGCGAATTAGAAGGAGACGACCTAGGCGCATATGCTCTGCATTGTGTCGATTGGCTAGAGGATACTGCGGGTTCGGTGTTGGGCGTTTTACCTACCAGAGAGCAAACTCTCGCTGAACCAGAAGATGACCCAAGAAGAGCAGAAATCGCAGACCAAGTAGAGACATTACTAGCGAAGCGAACCGAAGCAAGAGCAGCAAAGGATTGGTCTGCAGCCGATGCAATCAGGGATGAATTAGCATCGCTAGGCGTAGTTGTAACTGATACTGCAGAAGGACCAATTTGGGATTTAGTCTAATCCTTTGGCGGTTCTAGTGGCGGTAGTTCAGGAATGAACTCATCAGCCGCTTCTTCATGTTCAATTTCCTCGACTAGCTCCTTATCCTTGAAGACAAAGATTGCCGTTACTGCAGCTATGAAAATAATGATCATTACTATTGTGAGAACGAATACAGGATCAGATTCATCTGATTGTGCATCATCATTGGTATCTTCATCACAAATACCGACACATGTGTTATCGCCAGTTGCGTCGTTATCCTGATTGTCGCCAGGGTTTGTGACTTCATATTCACAAGATCCATCATCCTCATCTGCCTCGGAATTGTAGTTTAGTGCACTTGAATCAGTACATCCTTTCACAGGGTCCGGTTCATCAACTGGTGGCTCATTCACATAATCAGAATCTTCTTTGAATGGGCGCTCACCATTCTCGTCGTATTCTACATCATAGTAATCGTACAGTTTGGTCATATCAATGTGATAATTCGCATGGGATGAACGGTTCACTACATCGAAGAATCTGTCATCTCCAATCGTGTAAATTGGGTCTAAGCCAACAGTGGATAAGCGGTTCACGTTGTCTCGGTAATCACCGTCAAAGTTGGTTCCAAGCCAGTCTTCGATTTCAGAATCTGTCATGCCTTCAACATCATCCCAGTTAGCCTTGATGTCTTCGAAATCGTTTCTCATAGCCATTGATAATCCGGATTCGATGTCTTCCCAAGTTTGCATTCCGTCAACTATGGATGTTGAGGTTACATCGATTGCTTTTGAGAATCCCGAACCGTTGATGTATTCCCAATCATCGTCCTTCATTGCAGTCATTAGGTCAATGTCTCCGAACACTGGCTTTCCGTGTACGATTGTAAGACGGACATCAGGATCAATCGCTTCAATCATATTGCGGTAAGGGTTCTCATGGAATGTGTCAAGAACGACAATATCTGCATACATCCCAGCCTTCAATTGGCCAACGAAGCCCTCCCAATTACTAATCTCAGCAGGGTTGCTGGTAACCATTTGCACCAATTCATAATCAGAGAAGTGTCCGTCTAGAACTTCTCTGTTCCACATATCTGCAACTTTCAATTCATGCAAGTTGTTCTTGGTTCCACTAGGTCCCCAATCCGGAGCGATTGAGATTGTGATTCCTGCATTATCGGCAGCGATAACATCTGTCGTATCTCCATACAGAACTAGGTTTGAGAATGGCGACCAAACTAAGCCAGCACCAGTTGTCCCCATCTTGTTAAATTGGCTTTGGTCCATGCCTGTGCCGTGAATTACTACAGTTTCATCCATTATCAGCCCTTTATCCCATAGTGCATCGAACTCAGCTTTACTGCTTGAGTCTACGCCTTCGGAAAGGTGTACGAACCAAGCATTGAGAGACCCTGATTGGTTTTGTGAAATTAGATGGCTTCCTGTGTAATCGTCATCTGCAGCGCCACAAACTGCACAGGTGCTAATTCCATCTTGTCCGAAATTGTATAGTTCAATATTTCTAGAGAGCATACTGTCCCATGCATCAGTACCACTTCCTGGTGAGCCTTGTACTGCGGTTACGCCGCCCGCAACTGCTTGAACTTCGGCGTACTTCATCTGTTCAGCAGACATATCCCATCTGTCTCTATCTTGGACGTTGTTCTTCATCCAAGTAATACTTGGGCCATAATCCCAATTATTGCCCCACTGGTAGCGATTTGTGTATCCGCCTTCTTCCGATTTTTGTGAATCAGAAAGATGGACCTCGAAGTCCCAAAGAGGAATGTGGTTGTAGTGCATGTGGTTGTGCAAATCGATCAAGCCCGGATAGATTGTTGCTTCTGTATCGTAAACAGTGATATTATCGGTATTAATTGGTGGAATCTCTCCATCTGCCCAGACTGCGACAATTTGACTTCCTTCGATCATAATGTTTCCATTATCGATAACGCCCTGGCCAGTCATTGTAACGATTCTTCCTTTGAGAATGTAGGACTCTTCGGTATTGTCGGACTCTGTAAAGCAGGTTCCTTGTCGCTCAGAAGGGTTAGGGTCCTGTTTCCAAAGGCTACCATTTTCTGCGATGGTGTACACCTTGTCCCACCAAGAATCCTCACCAGGATATGTCATGGAATCGATGAGGTTGCCTTCAGTATTCATCAAAGTCGCAGTATCCCCATCCCAATAGTCGAGTTCGATATCTGTATTGGCTCGATAGAAAGTGATACTTTCTCCAGCTCCAATCGTGGTATTCCAACCAATTCTACAAGGGGGGCTTCCACCATCAGTAGTGTCATCAAGTATCCAATCAGAAATGTCAACTGATTGATTTCCAGTATTAGTTATCATAATGTATTGGTCTGAAAATGAGCCAATGTCGCCATCTCCATTCCAATCGGTTCCATTGTACTGGGCGGAAGAAGCAGAGACTAGAATCTCCTCGATGACAATTCCGCCATCCTCCGCAATCTCACTTGATGTAGGAATTGGGAACAAAGCAATGACGAGTATAAGTGCAATCAAGGCTCTGCGCATATGTTGTCGAAATAGTAACAGCACATGAAATAACCTGCTTCAGGATTTTCGCAAAATGCAAGTCGTCGATAGCCTCAAATCCCACTCATCATGCCGCCTAGCCATGCAAAGGGCGTTATTGATGCTGGCAGTACTACTTCCAGCAATGTTCTCCGGTTGTTTAGGAGAAGATAGCGCAGTAAATATGCCTGAAGAAGAAGATTCTGCATACCTCCAACCTTGGGAAAGAGCAGATGAGACATACGATAACAGCGATGTATTCAGCAGAGTAACAGTAAACGGCTCCTATGGAATTGACACTGTTCGCAGCGTGTATGTTGATGTTCCAACAATCACCGCCGCTGACGGTGGAGCTGGTTTGACCGGTGATGCTGTGGTGCATCTAGGGCTTTGGTTACCAGTAATCGAAGGATGTGATTGGGAAGCAGGCAACCTCTCTGAAGAATGCCGAGTACCGGTTATTGCTGAAATTGGACCATATTACAACGATGGAGATGTTGATGCTCTAACTCCTGCTGAAAGGTTGGGTCGATTCTTGATTGAGAATTATGTGCCACACGGATATGGTGTGGCCCAAGTCAGCGTTTTTGGAACAGGTGAATCTAACCACTGCATGGATCTGATGGGAACCGATGAGCAGAGGGGAATTGATGCAGCAGTATCATGGTTAGGTAGCCAAGGTTGGTCCAATGGGAAGGTCGGTATTATCGGCAAATCGTATGATGGAAGCACACCTTGGCAAGCTGCAACCTTTGGCAATCCCTATCTTGCTACAATCGTCCCAATGTCAGGTTTAGTCGGCGTCCACGAACTAATGTGGCGCAACGGAAGTATGGAAGCCAGAGGCGCAATTATGCACAATGGCGTCTACGGTTCCTTCGGTATCGATGGTGATGCTGATGATGTTGACAATGCCTGTGAAGGATATGCTGAGGGGTATGCAAATGGTCCTGCAGCATATTTGCTTGGCAACATGGTTGACTATGCTGGGAACACTTACTGGACTGAGAGGTCGTTCATGGGTAGGGTTCTAGAAAATTACAACGGTTCGGTGTACATCATACAAGGAATGCAGGACTGGAACGTAGACCCTCACATGGCATTCCCAATACACCAACAGGTTGCAGATGCCGGAATCGAAATCAAAACCCTTGCCGGACAATGGGCTCACGATTATCCTGACCGTGTTTCAGGACACAGTTCTCAAGGTGCAGGAAGAGGTCAAGAAGCCTACCCCTACACTCTTCGCTGGGATTGGGCTGATGAGATGTTGTACTGGTTCGACTGGTATCTGAAGGGCGAAGGGGAAGCGCCAGTACTGGGCGTTGAAATGCAGGATAACCGAGGCGGCTGGAGATTCGAGTCTACTTGGCCTTCAGAAGATACTCTATACCTACCAATTAGGGGGGATGCAATGAATCCGAGTGGTGCATCTATTGGTAACCCGGTGACATTTGGTCCAATCACCATGTCTTACGGTCCCTTTGAAAATGACACTTACATCTCTGGAATGCCAACCTTCCACATTTCTGCTACACCGCATACTACTCAGAATGGTCACATTTTCATTGAAATGACAGATGATGCTGGAATTCATCTTGGTCATGCAGTAATGGATTTGAGATTCCATGCAGGTGGTAGGGATGGTGTTTTCCAAATAACCCCGTTCGAAACAGTCATGGCCAAGACTGAATTTATGCCAATGGACGTATTTTTGGCGGCAGGCGAATCTATTCATCTTACAGTAACACAGACTGGTGAGGACTATGTTCCAAGTCCTGCATCTACTGGTTGGTTCACAGTAAATTGGGCGGCATCAACTCTTACTCTTCCTATCGTTGACAGAACGTGTGATGACCTATTCCAAGTTCCAATGGTTGAATATGGCGAGGATGCAGGAAGGATTTGTTAATCAAAATCTACCTAGGATTGAAGTGAATACATTCTTCGCATCACCTTGCGATCTTTCGACGAGTCTCCTGACGATTAATTCGGGTGTTGAACGCGCCAAGTGGTTTCTTCTGGGAGTCCTGTCAACAATTAGTTCTAGATTCTCATCTAATCCTCTTGCTTCGATTCCATCAGTTCGTAATTCTTTACCAGCAGCCTCAATAATCGCTGGAGCAAGGTGGGTTACCAATAACATGCATGTGCCTGAATGAGATTCAGCAGCCTCTAGCATCCCAGCGATGATTCTAGCACCAGCTCCTGGTTCTGTAATCGCTTCTAATTCATCTGCTAGGATCAATTTTGAATTGGTGTTGGAAACTACCTCAGCTAGTTGTAGCAATGTTTGTTCAAGCGCACCAGCAGATTGTGTTCC
>PAQE01000045.1 GCA_002709705.1 Methanobacteriota archaeon
CAGATTCGCCAAGCATGTCAAGTGGGAATAGTGTCTTCAGAGCATTTGTTGCAACTGACTGAACAACCCGTCTAATCAATCTCTCAGGAGCAGCAGAAACATCGTTGAATGTTTCCATGTATTCGTCTAAGTTCAAAACGTCATAGCCGCGTACTGCAAGGATTGAATGGACATTTGGTCCGAGTTTCTTGCTGTCGCCAACCTGCGCTTGACTGATCCATCGAGCGCCTTTAGCTTGGTCGCTAGCAGTAATCAAGTCAGCATATGCCTTGTATCTGCGAGTAACTCTGTTCATGAAATCTGCTTGGTCGAGTTTTGTGAAAACCGTTGCAGAGTAATTTGATTTCAGTGCATGGTCAGCAACCTGGCTAGCATTAACACAAGTCAAGAGGTTACCCTGGTCTTGTGGGTATACCAACAATCTGCGTCTCTTTGAAGCGCCACCGAGTGTCCCTATGTTCGGGTCTGTAAGCAAGTATCCCAACGTTCCTGTAACTTCGAACAAGCGTGCATATTTGTCTTCGTCTGTAGCGTTCTTGATCCACTCATCTAATCCCGGTTCGATGCAGTGGAATTCTAGAGGCACCATTTCAGAACCGGCCCCGAACATTTGGCGAACAGTAGAAGATGACATCATTCCCATCATTGTGTATAGTGAAGTCTTTCCTGTTGTTAGGTAGACGTCAGTAATACCTTCTTCACCGAAGGAGATACGACGGTCTGGTAGATTTACTAGCAGGTTGAATGCTGTTGCAGTGTCTCTATTTCCGTCAACTGCTGGTGTAATCCAAGTGGTTGGCTTTGTCATCAGGTATCCGCTTGCATCCTTTCCGAACCCAGCAGGAGAATATCTAATCCAGCCGAATCTGTTGTTGAATGCAACTCCTCTGTGCATAAGCGAAGGATAGTACACTTTGTCTTGAGGGTCGGAATCTGGAACAACTCCTCTGTGGCCAAGTCCCCAAAGGATAGGCTCCCATTCAGAGCCACCATCATCGTATCCGCCAGAACCTAACAATGGATGATTTTCAGACAAGGTTTCTCCTGTTAATAGAGAACCGCCGAGTCTATCTTCGTCTCCAGTTGAACAGAAAAAGAAGGTTTGCGTGGTTACTAATTGCTTAGGTGTCCACATGTTGGCATTGACTACAGTCTTCTGCTTCAAGAAATCAGAGATTGTACTAATTCTTCTTTCAAATTTGAAACGGTCGGATTCAATCCAAGTTGAACCAAGAATCAGATTGGTGTTCAGTAGCTTAGGTACTCCTGGTCCGATGTATCTGGTCCTTGGATCTGCTTTTGTGTTATCAGTTTCATGAACCATTTCCCATGGACCCTTTTGCGGAACGTATTCCAAAAATTGCTCATAATCGAATGGCATTTTTTGCGCTTCTTTAACAGCGTCCTCCACTTTATCCATCAACTGTACATATGTTTCAGAGGGAGATACTCTCCCGCTTTCCTGAAATTGCTTTTGCGATACTGCTCTATGTTCCCACATTTTTTTTCACCTCAAAATTTCTTTTTCTTCTTTGGAGGTTCTTCCTCGACAGTCTCGTCTTCGGTTTCCTCTTCAGTTGAATCATCCTCTGCCTCAGTTTCTTCTTCGGCAACTTCATCCTCGGATTCTTCAGAATCGTCTTCAGTCTCTTCTTCCGCATCAGCAGACTCATCATCCGCCTCTGCTTCTTCGTCAGTTGAATCATCCTCGGATTCTTCAGAATCGTCTTCAGTCTCTTGTTCCATATCAGCAGACTCATCGTCCGCCTCTGCTTCTTCGTCAGTGGAATCTTCTTCAGTAGTTTCATCCTCTGGCACCGCTTCTTCAGCAGCAACTTCTTCGGATTCTTCTTCATTCCCTGTTTCTTCTTCGACGTATGGAATGAAATCAATTCCCAGAGTGTTCTGAATCTTCAACAGCATAATATCTAGTTCAGGTAAGTTGATTCTACCGTCTTCATTGATATCCATTATCTTGACAAGTTCTTCGATTTCCCAAGGTGGAAGGTTCGCGATTTCAGCTTGTCTAAGAGCATTGGCTAATTCAACCATGTCTATAGTTCCAGAATTGTCAACATCTGCCCAATCAAAGAACTGAGCGGTTGTCGTTCCTCTACTGCAAAGCCATTTTGTGAGTTTGACTAGGTCTTCATCAAATTTAGGACCTTCTTCAACAATTTCTTCTTCTTCAGCTCCTCGAGGGATACTCATTTGGATAATGATGCCAACTGTTCCCAATACAGCACCTAATCCGACGATTACTCCGTTATTTGTTCTCTGAGTATCATCAGGATCTATGTTCGTAGCCATACCTGTTTCAGGAGGTATTTCGATACCTGCGACGTTAGATAAAGCTTCAATTCCAGCCCATGCTGCAAAAATAATCATGATGATTGAGATGGTATTCGCCTTCTTCACATCAGAATTTATCCAGTCGGTTAAGGGTGAACCTGCACCTTGCATGCCTACGCCTTGCGTCTCCAGCATATAATAGTACACCTCAATTCAGTGGGATGGTGGACGCTGGGGGATTTGAACCCCCGGCCGCTTGGTTGCAAACCAAGCGCTCTTCCAGCTGAGCTAAGCGCCCCTTGTACCGTGCGGGTATGCTTCTCCCTTTTGAGGATTCACACGCGGTCGACCGTTGCGTCGCGGTCTGGACCAAGACCTACAGAGGAGATGGTTACTCCCAAAATTGACTCTAATTTTTGGATGTAGTTTTGGGCAGCTGCGGGTAATCCTGAGAATCCTAATTTCTCGGAATTGCACTTTCTTGCAATGCCTAACCATTCTTCAAGAGAATGCGACGCAAAGCCTGGCATTGTGACATACACAGGTTCGCAATCTTCTAGCGCAATTGCACTTGCAGGCATTTCGTTAATTTCTACGTCTCCCATTTTGTAGCCTACACAGATTTTGATTTCATCAAGTCCTCCAAGTACATCCAACTTAGTTAGAGCAATCTCCGTGAATCCATTGACGCGATTAGAATGACGCATTACAACTGCATCAAACCAGCCACATCTTCTCCTTCTACCAGTAGTAGTTCCAAATTCGTGGCCTACGCTGGTCAGGTGCTCGCCGGTTTCATCGAATAATTCAGTAGGCATGTGTCCATTGCCAACACGAGTAATGTATGCCTTTGTGATTCCAATAACTGTATCTACATGTCCGGGATGTATTCCTGCGCCATGGGTGGCATTTCCTCTAGATGTGACGGAAGATGTTACGAATGGGAATGTACCTTGGTCGATATCCAGCAAACAGCCTTGTGCACCCTCTAAGATTATTCTGTCCCCCATTTTCATTGCATTATCCAAAAG
Organism: Methanobacteriota archaeon; assembly: GCA_002709705.1. GTDB lineage: Archaea > Thermoplasmatota > Poseidoniia > Poseidoniales > Poseidoniaceae > MGIIa-K1. The sequence continues at coordinate 3,324 of PAQE01000045.1, forward strand.
TATTCCAGTGTCGGTAATCGCACTTCCAAATCTGTCACGTATCCAAGAAATCTGGTTTTCCAACTCTTCTGCAGTGACTCTTTGTCTACAACCTGCATGTTCCAAAGCTTTGTTTTGTCTTTCAGCCATCTCATTATAATCACAGTATGGCAAGTCTGCAAATCTCAATCCAATACGATTGATTTTATCGGCATAGGTTGGACCAATCCCTCTTCCAGTCGTTCCGATTTTTTTGTCTAGCCCGTCAATGCAAGTGTGATATGGTAAGATGATATGTGCGCGATTTGAAATGAACAACCTCTTTCCAGAAGGATCTTTGCCGCCACCTTCAACCCAATCATTGAGTTCCTTATCTAGTACCCACGGGTCGATTACCATGCCGTCTCCTAGTACTAAACCACATTCTTCTCGGGTTATTCCGGAAGGGAGTAAATGGAATTTCAGCACCCTGTCACCTAAGACTACAGTATGTCCTGCATTATTCCCTCCTTGGAATCTAGCGACCCATGTAGCACTCTCTGCCAACCGGTCTACAAGTTTCCCCTTTCCTTCATCTCCCCATTGGGCGCCGAGTACTACTGTGGCTGGCATGCTTCTCAGACCATGCGCATACAATATAGTGCATGAACTATGCGCTGGCATCAATTTCCTGTAAACATCCCAATTTCAATAAAAAAATCCATTTTTCGGCTAGGATAAATGGAATGTTGTCAACTAATGGAAAGTGCCATTTGACGCATAAAAACCACGGGTTTAAATAGGCCGGAAGCGCACAACTATTGTTCTCGGGAAAAAAAGGTTCAACAACTTGCAGTAGTCTGCTCACAATCAGGGCATTCCTGCGATAACTTTATAACCTCTTGACCCGACTACATAACTCGGAGTTGAGAAGATATGTCACACGATGAAATCGACCGCCGCGAAGCGGAGAAGAAGAAGAATTTGCAGAGAGACAACATCGCCCGTAAGGGTCTAGAATCCAGCCGTCCGCAGCGTAGAGTTGTTGATGGACACACAAAGCCATGCGACGAGTGTGGAGTCCTAGATTGGAGAACTGATAACAGCCGTGGCGAAGTATCTTGTGGGGGCTGCGGTTTAGTTGTTGAAGAAAATGTGATTGACCCAGGTATCGACTGGACAAATCACGAGAATTCCACCGATCGTTCTCGTATCGGTGCACCAACTACACACACCCTTGCTGATAAAGGACTAAACACTTCTATTTCACACTCTGATTTGACATCAGGAGCAGCTGCCAAGTGGGGAATTTCAGCCAAAGCCCGTCGCGATTGGCGCCGTCGCAGAGTCATGGATGAGCGTTCAAAGACTAGAGCAAGTCGCGCTCGTAACCTGGTAAAAGCAAACCAAATGGTGCGCGACAAGTCTGGCCTGCCAAAGTCTATGCAAGAAGAAATATGCAGACTCTACAGAATCTTGTCACATCAAGGTTTTGTCACAGGTCGTTCCATTGCAGGCGTTACTGCGGCGTGTACTTACCTTGTAGCACGCAGAGAAGGTGTGCCGCGTCAGATTCCAGAGATTGCTGAGACGTTCATTGTCGATGAAAAGGAGTTGTCACGCCTGATTCGCCACATTTCTCGCAAGTTTAACATGCACAAAATCTCCAGTCCTTCCGATTACTTTAGCCGCTTCATCAGCGACTTGAAGTTGCCACCAAACATTTCTCTTCAGGTTGAACACTTGTGGAAAGTGCTACAACCTCGTGCAGACTTGTGGCAGGGAAAGAAGCCTATGGGGGTTGCTGCTGCATTGATTTACAAGGCTGCTGCAGAAAGTGGGCACAAGAGAACACAGGCTGAAATTTGCGCTGTAGCGAAGGTATCAGAAGTGACTCTACGTCAACTGAACCGTATCATTGCAGGCCTCTTCAAGAGCTTAGGTGAGCCTGATAAGAACTGAAGATATATTCATTTGTAGGGTGTTCTTGCAATGTCCATGAGCCGCCGTACCAATCGAGTCCAGCGCAAGGTTAGGATTCCTTCGAGTAAGAAGAAGAAATCCGGTGCTAAGAAAGAAGAGAAACCGGGAGAAATCCCGTGCGGTATTGGAAATTGTGATGACTTCGCTGACAAGCACAAGGGTGGTCGCTCTCTTAGTCAAGAGAACGCTATCGATACTTGGGGCGAGGGCGCATTCACAGTTCGTAAGAATCGAGTACGAGTCTGTAAATCCTGTTACAAGATTTGGAAGAAGGATAACAAGGATGATATGAACTCTCATTACTGATCACTTTCACTTTCACTTGTAGTCTGTGGGAAATGAATGTGTACCTCCGGCAGTGAATTCAGTTGTCATGAGACAATTGAGAACAGTGATACGCTCGATGATAACCTCTAGTGGTTGCGTCGTAGCAATGGATGATGCAACAATAGTTTGGAAGCCGAAACACGATAGGCAAAAGCGAGTACGTATTGCCGCACCTGCTAGTGTTTTACTTGGTTTAGTCGGTCCTGACGGAATGGTAGATAGGGTTGTAGCAGGAGACGTGTGCGGTGGAGTGAATTTGATTTCACTTGATTCAATGGAGGTAATAGACAGATATGTGGTTGGTAACACCAAAATTCGTTCATTATGCTCTTCGTCGATTAGTGGTGAGAGTATTTTGGTTGGCTGTGAGAATGGTTCTGTATTCATGATTGGAGCGAATGTTCCGAACCGAGTTCTGAATTTGTTCGATCTTGATGGGCCAGCATCTGCGCTGAGAATTGTGGGACAAGATTTGCATATCCAGCAAGGTTGGGAAAGGAAAGTAGTAGCATGGACTGGTCCAAAATCAGTTCTCATCGCTTGATTTTTCTTTTTCTTTAAGAGGCCAAGGTGGCTCTGAAGTCAGGAAGTATGCAGTTCTTGCAGGCCTAGACCAACTTCGTGGTACTTCACCATCATTATCCTGACATTCTTCAAGGAAATTTAGGTGCTGACTGAGGACTTCCTCAATACGCAGTTTCCCTTTGATTGTTGGTCCTCTAGCAGGAACGATACTCTTTGGTGCGAGGTCATGAATCGTTTCTAAGGAAGTAATCAACTCTGGTAAACTACCACCTGGCATATCCCATCTGCTGGGGTTGTCTGCCCGAGGTAGTACAGCTCCAGCGACAAGCACTCCACGTTGTTTTTCGAAGTAACCTATGCCATCACTACAATGCCCTGGTAAAGATAGAGCAAACAGCTCTCCATCACCTAACTCAAAGGTATCTCCTTGAGCAACTGGTTCACACTTCGTACTTGGCATATCCGAATCATATCTGTTAGCCCATGTCGTGTAAAAATCGCCCGTTTCCAATACCGAAATTGCGTCACTGTGAATATGTATTGGTGCGTTTCCAAACGACTCAGAAATATGCTTAGCTGCTCCTGAAAATGGATAGCGGCGACTTGTTAGCAGTATCCTATCTAGTTGTCCTCCGCCATCCTTATTTTTCAGGTGTCCTGTAATTCTCTCAACTTGTAGCATTTGGTACCATGTTGTACCTGAATCTACTAGCACATTGCTTCCACTACCTGCGAATATGACTGCATTAGCGTCATGGTGGATTCCCGGCAATCTAATGATGCGCACAAGTTACTCCACGAAGCCCCAGTGCTTCAAACATGGGTATCTCAAATACGGTTTGGGTTAAATACAGGGAGTGGGTCGGCGGAATCATGGCTCGATTCCCTGAAGCAGAGGCACGTTTGCTTCATGTGAAGATTTGCATGAAGTGCAACGCTCGTAATGCCATGCGTGCTACATCATGTCGCAAGTGCAACTACAAGGGACTGCGTCCTAAGAATGTCGAGCGCAAGGGTAGCTGATCATAGAACTCCCAACAATGGCATGATGTATGCCATAGGGCCTCCTACTAAGAATAGTGGAATTATTGCTGGCCATAGGAATACTAAGAGCGGATATTTCCTTGTGACCCATACTTCTTCAACTCCATTTTCCTTTAGAATTGTAATCTCTTCCATCAATTTCTCTTTGCTAGGTGTTTTTCGTGGGGCTCTGGTTCTGTGAACAATTTTCTTTTCTCCATTCGGCATTTCGGCAATCGAAGATAAAAGCCATACATGGCTACTAATCACGCTATCTACACTCATTTTCTCAGCGTGCCAAATCAATTTCAGAGTAGTATTTCCGTCCTTTAGATTCTTTAGAGTCATAATTATTGGCAATACTAAGAATGCTAAACCTCCCCATACAAGCAAGGCGATTGCAGGTGGCATTGCAATTACTGCATCTTCCATAACATTAGGGTATAATATCGGAATACTTGACCAAGATGGAACCAATATTGCAACCCACATCAAGCCTTTACAATCTGCACCGCCGTGAATTAGGCGCATCCTCCATGCCATATCCACTAAGAATATCGGGATGAATACTGCAAATGTAGACCACCAAAGCGTTGCTTTATCATCAGCTTCTCCTGACAGGACAGACAGAATTGAATCATCGTGGTGAAGCAAAATTCCTTGTACAACGCCGGCAATTCCCACAATGTACCACAAACTCACGGCCAAATCAAGGCGACTTCCTGAACGTATGTCATTCCATGACGGTCTACCAATAACTGCTACTGATGCGTATGCAACCATACCGGCTGCAGTAGCAAAGACATACCATTCTGCTTCTGAATTGAGTAGGTCAAGAACCCATAAGAAAATTGCAGGTTTAGCCCAAGTTATCCAGAATTCATTCGGAACTCTACGTTCTTTATGGTCCAACCAAGCAGCAATTCCTAGTGCCCAAAATAGTACGATGAGACGAGTCCAGGATATGACTTCCCCCGAATCCATGAAACTCGGGTGGCGGCAATCACCTTAAAGGAGGCACTCTTGAGAGAGTCGTGCGCGAGTCTTTGTGCAGGTGTGAGTTATGTCCGACATTGAAACTAAGTTGGGGCAAATTGCCACAGTGATTAACCAAATAGACGACCCAAAGGTTCCTCGAAATATTCGCAAAGGTGCAAAGGAAGCATGCGAGCAGTGGCTATTGAACAAGTCCAAAGAAATGGATATCCGAATAGCGATTACACAAGCTAAATTGGAAGAACTGTATGAAGACCCTAACATTCCACCAGAATTTGGGACACTAATATTGATGATTAACACCGAATTAGAGAAATTGCTTAGAGAGACTCTCTGATCATTCTTCTTCGCTTTCTTCTTCCAATATCTCGATTAGATTCTCTAGTTGTCGGCGTAGGTTTTTCGGTACTCTGCCTGGAGAAATCTTCTCTCTAAGTTCTGTGAAGTCGTCACGTCCATGTGTTGCAGTAAGTATGAACTCTATTTCATCAGCACGGGCTCTACCTCTCTTCAGAATAGTTTGGGCAGCAGATCTGCTAGAGATTCTGGCAACTTCCTCATCCGAAACACCAAGTGACTTTTGTAACTCTGATAGTTTGTAAAACTCTCCTGATGAAAGATTGCCATCCTTCAGAGCATCTTGCCATGCCTCTTCCAATGTAGGTGCTCTTTCTGAGAGCAAAATTGCGATTGGACGGGTTTCTTCGATGTTTTCTAATACAATCTTTACGATTGCGAATAGAGGCACCGCCAAAATCATTCCAACAATGCCCCAAAGCCAGAATGAGAATGCTGTAATTAGGAGGAGGAATACTGGAGACAGGTCTAATGCTCTACCTGCCCATTTTGTTTCAATATAATTACCCCAAACTTGTTGATTGACGAGCAATAGCAAAGTCATGAGCAATAGCATCGATGGTTTTAGCAAAATAATTCCTAGAATTAGAGGAGGTATAGTTGCTATCAGTGATCCTATGTATGGTACATAATTCAGTATGAATGTCATAACTGCCCATACAAACCACAAATCGATATCAAACATTAACATGATTATTGCAGCAATGAAAGCACTGCCTAAACCACAACCAGTTTTTACGATAATGTAGGTGTTAATCCCCTCTTCGATTTGAGTTTGAATTATTTCAACCCGTCCTGTCGAACTTCCAGGCCAAGCTCTTTCAATTCTTCCAGGAAGTAAGTGAGCCTCGAAGATAATGAAAATCAGGAAGAAAAGTACAGTAATTCCCGTTGTAACAAATGCTCCAACCTCACTGACAACCGAGGCAATGAGGTCTGTGGCCGTGCCTCCCGAACCAATACCTACGCTCTCTAAATCACCACCTATTGTTCCAGAATCTCCTTTCACTGATTCTGTTATTGCTGGACCGATGATTGGGACATTCTTCAGATTCTTCCACTTTTGGTTGAGTTTGCCATTGTATTCCTCTTGTCTCTCTTCATCTTCGATGAGTCCTTGCGCTTGTGACCAAGCGAAGAATGCTGTTGAAATTAGAATCAGGATAAACAACAATAGCATCGTGAGATACGAGAGAAATACTGGAAAATTATTCTTCGAAAGATAATCTGCACCAGGTTTTAGCACGAAATAAATTCCCAATGCAATGAAGAATGGCTTGAGTACAGACTCAAGATGAATCATGCCTAGACAGAATACTGTTAGAAGGATGGCTGAATGCGAGAATGTAGCAATTCTTCTGTGAAACGACGAATTACTCGTGTTGTAGGAACTCTCTCCCATAAATTGAGACAACAATTTCCAATACTTGAGTTATTCACCTAGAATAATCCTCAAAATTAGTGGTTTTATGATGCTTGACTGTTTGGTGAAACATCTGGTGTTAACCTGTGAATAACAGCCGATAAGCGCTCAACAAGGCTTGTCTTCATGTCACCAACTAGCAATGCATGTTCCATTACCTCATCAAGGGTATCTACTGCGATGACCTCAATGTGTTCGAATTGCTGGTCAAGTAGAACATCTTGCGCATTAGCTCGTGGAATAACAACTGTCTTGATTCCAGATTTCGCAGCAGATTCAATCTTCGCGGTGACTCCGCCGATAGGTAGAACTTCACCGCGTACTGAAAGACTTCCAGTCATTGCCAAGTCTTGGCGGATTGGGATGTTCTCCAAAGCCGAAATTATTGCAGTAGCAATAGTAATCGATGCTGAATCGCCATCAACTCCATGAGTGTCTACGAATTGAATGTGGATGTCATAATCAGAAACATCCTTTCCAGTTAGTTTCTTGATTACAGCACTTACATTCGTGACGCTTTCTTTGGCTAAATCGGATAGTCCGCCGGTCGCATAGACTTTACCTCCGCTAGCAAGGGAAGGAGTAACCAGTGCTTCTACAGGTAGCATTATTCCACTGTAATCAGACAATCCGGAATTTGCTCCAAGTACTGCTAGGCCGTTGACGCGCCCAATCCTGTTCCCTGAATTGACTACTAGAGAGTATTCTTCGCGTCTCTCGATCATTCTGTCTGCGACTTGTTGCTCAAGCGGTTTTGCAATGTTTCTTGCAGCAAGTACATGTCTAGAGGTTGTGTATTGCGAACCCTCTTCGCATGCTAAATCGCCAGCGATTCTTACTAGGCCGCCTAATTCACGCAGTCTTAGTGACAATTTACCACGTCGACCTGCACGGCGCTGTGCTTCTCGAAGTATTACTGACACACCAGTCCTATCGAAGTGAGGGATTTCTCTCGAAGTCCCCATATCCCTTCGGACTTCTTGTGCAATAAATCGAATGAGCCTTCGGCGGTTTGCTGTAGTGTCTGGCATGTGGGAATTAACATACACTTCGTATCCATATCCGCGAATACGACTTCTAAGCGCAGGATGCATGCCTTGAATTGCGTCTAGGTTTCCAGCAGCGATTAGAATGAAGTCACAAGGTACAGCTTCTGTTTTGGTTAATGCACCACTTGAGCGCTCGGAGCGACCGGAAATTGGGAAGGCACGCTCTTGCATTGCTGTGAGTAATGCTTGTTGTTCTTCGAGCCTTAGTAGGTTGATTTCATCGATGTATAACACGCCACCATGAGCACGATGAATTGCACCAGGTTCAACTCTTTCATGCGCAGGGGTTTCCATTCCACCACTTTGGAAAGGGTCATGCCTTACATCACCGAGTAAACTTCCGGAAAGTGTACCAGTTGCATCTACAAATGGTGGTGGGTCTTGTCCTTGGTGTTTGACTAGAACCTTAGGAATGCGTGCTTCATCTGCTCCACCCATTCGTGAACGAAGGAACATGTATCCAAACATCAGTAGTAGCATTCCGAATAGTAGTGTCAGAATGTCTCCGCTCTGCAAAGCAACTACTGCTAATAAGAATGCAATGGCAACGAATCCGATCATCAACATTTTCTGACTCTTTTCACGTTGGATTTTTACAGCCTCTTTCTGGCTTTTAACAATTCTATCACCGCGACCGGCAGGAACTGTACGAACCCTTGGCTCATTCTCATCATCATCATTAGGATAGCAGAGAATATCTTCGAGTTTATCTTGCGGTAGAAGCTCGGTCATTGATCTTGCGAGCATGGATTTACCAGTACCTGGATCTCCAATCATCATCATGTGTCTGCGCTGCTCGGCAGCTTTGCGAATTACGATTGAACCCGCCTCTTGTCCGATCACTTGATCGACTAGTCTTTCAGGGATCGGCACGTCTTCAGTGGATTTGAAATCGAGACTACGAACCCACTCATCCATAGGGGTTGAGTTTAACTCGATTGTTTCCGAGGGCTCAGGGCTCCAAATTGTAACCATTGCTTCATCTTCATCAGGGGCATTTTCGCCCTCCTGAATCTCGGAAATATCGGCCACTTCCTCTTCGGTCACAGTTAATCCTCCTACATAGTCCATTTTAGCCGTTTGGCAAGCACCATAGGCTCTAAATTGGACTTATTTGAATAAATCATTGCTGATATTGGTGGCCGTAATATGCCCACTGCTCCATAGTCCAACCAGGTGGTAGACCTCCTGGTGGTAGTGGAGGTGCTCCTGGTGGAACTTGAGCAACTACCTGTGCGGGTGCAGCCACTGGTTGCTGGAAGATTTCTTGTGCTCCTCCATACATCGAGTTTGCAACTGCATCATTTGCTGGTAGCTCGTTAGCCCAATCTACCATTCTTTCTGGGCCGCCACCTCGATTTCCACCACGCATGAACATTAGTCCTGCTAACAGGGCAGCGATGATTACTCCAATAACAATCAGTACAACAGTTAGGTCAAGACCGCTCTCACTAACTGCTCCGTCGCTGTTGCCAGAGTTTTGTTCTACACATGTTGTGTATTCACATGCTTCTGCTAGCTCTGCTTCCAGTTCATCCAGATCAGAAACAGCGTCGTCATATGCGGTAGATCCTTCTTCCAAGCCATCGATTTCAGTCTTCTTGGCCGCAATGGAATCTGTTAGTTCAGATACCAATTCCTTGACTTCTTCTTCAGTCATGGTTTCTGGACCTGGTGCGGCTTCAACAGCAGTCCACTTTAGAACTGGTTCCTTGTATTCGAACTTGTCACCGTTAGCTGCAACTGCAGTAATCTTGACCAGTTTGACATACCATTGAGAACCCATGCCTTGGTCAAGTTGGCCGTTAGATGGGTCGAATGTCCAACCAACGCTCTTCATTGTAATATCGTGCTCATGTACTTCGTTAATCATGCAGACTTCGGTGTTACAAACTTGCCAAGTACTCGACAGAGAGGTAATTGTTACATCGTTCTTGTTTAGGAATAGAGTTGATTCTGGAACTTCTCCAATGTACACATTCTCCACATTAACACGCACATCTGCATCAGGACCTTCACCTACAAGCAGAGGCATACTGTCGTAAACATCCACAACTAGAGTGTAGATATTCGAGTCATACCTGTCCTCTGTTTGGATTGTGACGGTTTGCAAACCTGCAGTGTCCCAAATTAGTGTCAGAGTGTTATCTAGGAAGTTAACACGTGCAGCTCCAGGAGTTGGGTTGCTGGCTGTAACTGTTACTTCGTTCACGTTACCGTCAACATCTGTTAGAATCTCGTTTAGGAAGATGACTTTCTGAGTTCCAACCTTCAATCGAAGGTTTTCGAATTCGGATAGATCTAGGCGTGGTGCATCGTTGATTGGTGTAATTGCGATTGTAATCAATTGGTCAGAGTACTGCTCACCGTCACTAGCACGAACTGTGATTGTAGTCTCTCCATTGATGTCATCGTCACTCGTAGCGAAATTTAGAGCCTTATTTTCATCTAAGGAAATATCTAGGAGTTCAGGATTGGTGTTATCCACAATTGCTAGAATCAAGTCATCAGTGGAAACGATATTTCCATTGTCATCCGTGTCAGACAAGTATGGGGTCAGGTACAGAGATGCCGAAGATCCTTCATCGACATATTGCTTCTCAACACCGGCCCATCGTGGTTGGCCATTCTCAATGACGTTGAACAGTAGGGTCCCTATTGCGGTGTCTGTACCGTCGTCAACAGAAATTTCGATTCCTGAAGCAGTAGGTACGCCATTTACGAATCTGATGTTCTCAAAGTAGACTTCTATTTCTTCTGTAGCAGGGTGCCAAGCAACAAAGTTAGGACTGTTACTTGTTATCACCAACTGGTTAAGTTGAGTTTCAGCATCTTCGATATTGTTGGTTATTGATACCTTGGTGGATGTTTGCACCTTCACTGTTGGTACAGGTTCAGCGGTAATTACAGGTAGTGCATTCTTCAATTCAAATCCATTTTGAGTAACCTGCCAATCGCTAGTCTGCATTCTGGAGTCGATGGAACGGATACGAATATCGTAATCTCCTGCTCCCATGCTCATACTAGGCTTAACGAGATACTGACGGTGTTCGTTAGAAGTACCCGCTTGGAATACTTCATCTCCGCCAACTATCATGTCTCCTCCAATCCACTGGTTCATGCCAGCAGGGGAAACTTCGACATCGAAAGTGAAGAATGAAGTGTCAATGTCTACTGCATCGTTGAAAGTTGTCTTGGCTTCGATAAGGAAGTTGTCTCCTCTCTCGATTTGGTTGTTACCAATGACTTGCGCCTTTCGAGCTACTGGTACAAGGTCATGTGGAATGATTTCCGAACCATCATTGTTAGCGCTTGATTTGTCAGCGACTAAATTAGATAATTCAACTCCGAATGTAGTTTGGTATGCAGATGAAGGTAGGCTAGATGTGTCAATCTGTCCAGAGAAAGATTGTGTAGCACCATTACTTGCAAAGTTGCTTAGAGATTGAGTTGATCCAACATAGTTTTTCACATTGTTAACCTTGTAGTAGAATCTCAAGTCCCCGCCATCGCTGTAAGCATCAACGCCGTTGTTGATTACTGTAGCCTGTACATTCAGAACATCTCCATTGATGTAACCGCCGTGAGGGGCACTTGGGTTGTCAGCACTGAATGATTGGATTCCAACATCGATTGTTGGGGCCATATTTGAGTCAGCAGCTGAAACCACATTGCGGTGAGATGTGTGATCGCCATCCAACAGAGCAGCGATTGTTAGGAAGTTCTCAGCAGCAGTAACTCCGCCGCCTGCTCGAACAGTGTTGATTGGAACAGACCAAGACTTTGTCACAGGGTTACCTGGGGTCAGAGTTACAGACTCGAAACCATTGTTTCCACTGTTAAGCAACCACTTCTGCCATACGTGGTGAGGGTTTGGAGATCCTCCAGAATAAGTCTCGGGGGATGTTTCCTCTGCTACAGCAGCGTAGATGTAAACCGTCTTAGAACCGCTACCAGTGTAGGCTGCTGTGATATCAATATCCATGTTGTTTCCATTTTGTGATTGCAGTACGACCAAGGAGTAGTCGTTTGCATTCTTCATGTTTCCACCGTTCTGATAGAAACTGTCGTAGTTTTGACCGCCTACAGTGTAGTATGTCCCTGATGGAGCATCGCCAAAGACCGTAACAGGGATGCCGCCGGTGTATCCAGGTGCGTTTTGCATGTGGGATCGTCGGTTAATTGGGCCGTCACTCGGGTTACCTGTTTGTGAGGATTCCCAGAATGAGATGTAAGTGAAGTCTTCAGATTGACTTCCTCCGCCGCCATTTGTTCCATACAGGTTGTGCAGATTTGTGGATGTGGTCTTACATGGTCCACACCAATATGCTCCCATGTATTCTGCGAAAACAGGGTGCCCCGGGCTTGTCGCCTGGTATTGAGTAGGCTCTTCTTTCAATTCAGAATCAACTTTTTCATTCTCAGCAATTAG